>JAFDHB010000098.1 GCA_019308985.1 Deltaproteobacteria bacterium
ATATCCGGGCCGGGTGAAACCAGCTCTTCATCCAGGGGCGAAGGTTCCACATCACTCTTTGGGATGGAAAACCCAGTCCTCCCCTTCTTTCCCTTTTCCCACAACAGGGGCTCATCGAAGACCAAACCCCTCTCTGCTTGGCCCTTTTTCATGTCCTGATCTCCCTTACAAGCTCATCCATGTCTTCTCTCGTTATGGTTTCGGTAACACAGAGCAGATAGTGATCCTTGAGTTCCGGGTAGTACCTGCTCAAGGAGAGGCCGGCCACGATTCCCTTTCCCAGAAGCCTCTTGTGGGTAGCGTCAAATCCCTGTGGAAAACCAACTACAAACTCGTTGAAGGTGGGGGCGTCAAAGGGTAAATGATATCCCTCGTTCTTGAACGCCCTTTTCAAGTATTCAGCCTTATCGTGGTTGAGCTGGGCCAGGGTGCGCATGCCGCTGCGACCCAGGAAGGCCATGTACATGGCCGAGGCCAGGGCACACAGGCTGCTGTTGGTGCAGATATTGGAGGTCGCCTTCTCCCTCCTGATGTGCTGTTCCCTCGTAGCCATGGTGAGCACGAACCCCCTTCTTCCCTCTTGGTCCAGCGTCTTTCCCACCAGCCTCCCCGGCATGTTGCGCACATACTGCATCCTGGTGGCGAACATCCCAAGACCCGGCCCTCCGAAGGACATTGGGATCCCCAGGCTTTGGCCTTCCCCGCAGGCGATGTCGGCTCCCAGGCTTCCCGGGCTTTTCAAAAGACCAAAGGCCAGGGGCTCGGTAAAGGTCACGATGAACAGAGCCCCTGTGCCGTGCACCTTTTCCCCTATCGCCTTAAGATCCTCGATACATCCAAAGAAATTCGGAGATTGTATGGCAACCGCTGCGACGCCTTCCAGCCCGTCTACTTGTCTATAGTCGGTCAAACCGGTGCCTTCCGCGTAGGGCAATTCAACGATCTCGTACCCCGTCGGTTCCAAGTATGTCTTCACCACAGCCCGGTACCCGGGGTGAATGGGGCTTGAGAGGAGGACCCTATTCCTTTTTGTTATGCGCAAGGCCATAAGGAGCGCCTCTGCCAGGGCGGAACCACCGTCATACAGAGACGCATTTGCCGCTTCCATTCCCAAGAGTCTGCACACGAGGGTCTGGTATTCGTATATTCCCTGGAGTGTCCCCTGGCTTACTTCGGGCTGATAGGGGGTATACGAGGTAAGGAACTCCGACCTGGTCAACAGTTGGGTCACCGCAGCAGGGATATGGTGGTCGTAGTTGCCGGCCCCCATGAATACCCTGTAGCGGGGCCTGATCCCCATCATGTCCGAAAGAGTGGTCAAGTGGTCAGCAAGACCCCATTCTGTCATGGGTTCAGGCAACGACATATCATCTTTGCGGCGGCAATCCTCAGGTATGACCGAGAAAAGCCCTTCAAGGTCCTTTGCCCCCACCACCTTCAACATTGCTTCAATGTCATCCCTGGTGTGCGGCAAGTATCTCATCTATTCCCTTCCTTTCAAGAGCTCGATGTATTGATCCCTGCTCATGAGTTTGTTTACTTCTGCCTGGTCCTCTGGTTTCACACGGATCATCCATCCGTCACCATAGGGGCTCTGGTTTACCAGTTCGGGAGAATCTTCCAGAGCACTGTTTACCTCGACGACTTCACCTTCCAGGGGCATGTAAAGTTCTGAAACGGCCTTGACTGATTCCACGGTCCCAAACTGCTCACCCTTCCCAAAGGTGTCCCCGACCTGGGGTAGCTCCACGAAGACGATATCCCCAAGTTGGTCCTGGGCATAGTCGCTGATGCCTATCCTTACCATGCCGTTTTCAACCCTGGCCCATTCGTGATCCTCCGCGTACCTGACATCCTCCGGTAAATCCAGTTCGCTGATCTCTTTCATATCCTATCCCCTCCATTTCCCGTCTTTAACGGCTCCGACGTACTGTTCTCGTGCTTCATGCCAATCAAAACCCGCATTTCAATTCCTCTCATCTTCTAACCGAATCAGCCCCCTAACTAAATCCAGGGTCTTACAAACCCTGACATTAGGACTGTCAAACATCTTCCCCTTTCCCAAAATTCCAGGACCCTTCACGGCTTGAACTTCTTCAAAACGGATTATTAGAAATCTCGCTTCATATGTCAATATTTCCAATAAATCCTGCCCATTCCTCCGTTTGCCTTTGGAACGCCCATTCACGACTGGCTCTCTGACAGTACAAGTGAATAGCGCGGATGCACTACCAGGGTCTGGTAGGCCTGTCCCTTTCTGATCATCTTGACTTTTCCCAATCATTGTTTATAGTTGGGGTGCTATGGAAAGGGGAGACGGGAATGTTGAGGGAACCTGAGATGGAAGGCATGCACTACGAAGGGACATGTATAAGGCCCCCGAGCGAGGCACACAGCATCCTGCTCCAGGTCACTTCAGGGTGTTCCCACAACAAGTGCACCTTTTGCGGCACATACAAGGATAAGAGGTTTCGCATCAAGGACGACGAGACCATCCTAAGTGACATCAAGTTCGCTTCCGGGTATATGAAGCGCCAGGACAGGGTTTTCCTCATGGATGGGGATGCGCTCATTGTCCCGCAGAAGAGGCTGGTATGGATACTCGAGAGGATCAATGAGTACCTCCCCTGGGTCAAAAGGGTCGGCACCTATGCCAACGCCAAGAGCATCAAGATGAAGACCCTTGATGAGCTCCTTGAGCTCAAAGCGAAGGGGCTGGGAATAATTTACCTGGGTGTGGAGAGCGGTGATGATAGGGTCCTGAAAAGAGTCAGGAAAGGCACCACGGCGGAGAACCTTATCAAGATGGGAAAGAAGCTCAAAGAGGCAGGAATCAAGCTGTCCGTGACAGTGCTCCTGGGTATCGCAGGAGAAGAAGGCTCCCTCGAGCACGCCAGGGCCACGGGCCGCCTCTTGAGCGAAATGGATCCCGATTTTGTAGGAGCTCTCACCGTCATGCTTATCCCCGGCACCCCCCTTTACGAGGATTTCCTCAGCAGTAACTTTGTCCTACCGGATGAAAGGGGTCTGTTACTGGAGCTGAGAGAAATGATCCAACATACAAACCTTACCAGGGGCCTCTTTTTCTCTAACCATGCATCAAATTACCTGCCCGTCAAGGCGAGGCTCCCCAGGGGTAAACAGGAGGCCCTGAACTTGATCGACAACGCCCTTCAAGGCAAAATTGACCTCAGACCCGAATGGATGAGGGCCCTGTGAAAGCAGGGCCACCCCATTCCGCGTATCTCCTAATTTTCTGATATAGGGCTGCAATGTGCCACCACGGCAACCGGGAGCAACTCGAATCATGTTGGGCCCGGTTGGCCGTGGCAAGCAAGGTTCCTCTCTAGGCCGGAGAGGAGATGAGGCTACTACCCTCGTTGAGCGAAAAACGGTCAATTGGGCGTTGCCTGTTATTTGTTATCAGTTATTCAACCTCTCCTGATCGCGCCATTCTCATATCTCTACCAGGAGTGAGATATCATTTCAGGCATGAGGCTTCTGAGACCTATAACCAATAACGATTAACAAATAACGCCTGATCGAGTTTTGGCTCGATTAGAGTACTAGTAAAGGGTCGAAAGCACCTCTTCCTCTGTGGGCACGTAATCGACCACCTCGTGTTTGCCAGGATACTTGTCCTGGGTCATCAAGGAGACCGGCACCATGACGATGAGCGAGACCAAGGGCGGTATCATGGTATCCAGACCGGCCAAGTGTTCAGGAATAGTATAATAAAGCACCAGCCTGAGGGCCGATCCCACTATGAATGCAACCAATGCCCCGGGAGTATTGGCCTTTTTCCAGTAAAGACCCAAGGTCAAGGGGACGAAGCAACCTGCAAACACCACGTCAAAGGCAAGGACCAATAGAATCCCCGGCTCGGGCCTGATAATTGCCATATATACGGAGCCGGCCATCACCAATACTGAAACAAGCCTTGTGGCCACCAGCAGCCTCTTGTCAAGGGCTACCCTGTCCTTTTCGGTAAACTCCTTTTTCCAGATCTGGAGGATATTTCTCTGGAGCAGGTTCCGCCCAAAGACCGAGGATACACCCAACAGACCGCCGTCCGCCGTTGAAAGGCCCGCACCAACAATTCCTCCCATGATAAAGAGTCCGATGATAAAGGGAAGGTGTTGGGTAGCAAGCAAGGACAGGACCATCCTGGGGTCTTCCAAGCCTGGTATCAGCTTCAGGGCCATCAGCCCCATGAACGAGGCTGCTATCCCGGTGAGGACCGTCACACCAGCGCCATAGTAACAAGCGTTTTTCGCCGTCTCAGGGCTTTTTGAGGCAAAGACCCTCTCCATGAAATCCAGCGCCACCACGTCGCCGAGCCCCAGGGCCAGCAGACCCGCCCAGTTCAACAGGGCGCCGTTTTCGACGGAGGTCAATCCGCTTAGGTCCAAGTAGCCGTTCGGTATGGCCTGAGCAAAGAAATCCCAGCCGTAGGTGAAAAGAAGCCAGACAAAAGCCGCCAGGAATCCCGCAATAGCCGGATATACCTGTGTGATGTCAGTGGCCACCACGGACCAGAGCCCACCCGAAATGGTATAGATAAAAACAATGATGGATATGACGATAAGTGAGGTTATGTAATCCCAGCCGAAGATATGGGAAAGTATCCAGGCACCGCCTGATATGTTTCCCGCCAGGAGGATGACGAAGCTGAAGGACATGGCCAATCCCACCAGGACCTCCGTCACCCTGTTATACCTCCTGTAGTAAAAGTCCGGCAGGGTGATGAGCTGCATCCTATTCAGGGGCTTTGCATACCAAGTTCCCGTGACGAGGAGACACAGTGCGAGTCCAAGGGGAAATTGGAACCCTGCCCAGAATCCGGCCAGGTAGGTCTGCCCTGCGTTTCCCATGGTTGCATTTGCATCCAGGGACTGCGCAAGCAGACTCGTCCCCACCAGGACAAAGGGCAGGCTCTTGCCCGCGATGATGTACTGTCTACCACTGCCCTTCACCATGTAAAACATTGCTATACCCAGGCAAGTGAACACGGTGAGAAACACAATCAACCCGATTTGCCAGTTGAGACCCAAATCCATTTAAGACCTCCTTTCGGTTCAAACCATCTTGACATTAACTGGTTCTCGTTGGAACCTCCCGCCGGTCAAAGAATAGCCATAACTTAAACTGATATCACCCCCCCACTATTCCTTTGAACTTAGATAACACACCACCTGCCGAGCAGTCGGCACGGACCAACGATCGAATTCTTTTCATACAAGCGCTTTTCCCCGTTTCAAGCAGCTGCTTGTAATTGAAAACTCCGTACCTGTCAATCTCCTAATGTAGCCACCATAACGGCCTTGATCGTATGGATGCGGTTTTCCGCCTCATCGAATACGATGGCGGCCGGAGATTCAAAGACTTCTTCCGTCACTTCCATGGATTCGAGACCGAATTTTCGGTAGATCTCCTCCCCTATGGCCGTTTCCCTGTTATGGAACGCAGGGAGGCAATGGAGGAACTTAACATCGGGATTACCTGTCTTTTCCATGGCTGCTGCGTTGACCTGGTAAGGCTTCAATAGTTCGATGCGTTCTTTCCACACCTCGTCGGATTCTCCCATGGAGACCCAGACGTCCGTGTAAAGGAAGTCGCAGTCCTTTACGCCAGAATCCAGGTCATCGGTAATGGTCAGCTTGGCGCCCGTTTGCTCCGCGATTTCCAGGGCCTTTTTCACCAGATCCGGGTTGGGCTGCACCTTCTTGGGGGCCACGGAACGGAAATCCATGCCCATCTTCGCCGCCCCCACGAGGAGGGAATTGCCCATATTGTTACGAGCATCACCCAGGTAGGCAAACTTCACCTGGCTCAATGGTTTGTCCGAGTGCTCCATCATGGTCATGAAATCGGCGAGCACCTGGGTGGGGTGGAACTCGTTGGTCAGACCGTTCCAGACAGGCACACCGGCATATTTAGCAAGTTCTTCGACTATATCCTGGCCGAAGCCCCTGTATTCTATGCCGTCGTACATCCTGCCCAGCACCCTTGCGGTGTCTTTCATGGATTCCTTCGTACCCATCTGGGAGCCGCTCGGTCCCAGATATGTCACCCTGGCACCCTGGTCGTAGGCTGCCACCTCAAAGGCGCAACGGGTCCGGGTGGAGGCCTTTTCGAATATCAGGGCGATGTTTTTCCCCTTCAATCTAGGTTGCTCGATACCGGCATACTTGGCCTTCTTGAGATCCAGCGAGAGATCCAGCAGGAACTTGATCTCCTGGGGAGTAAAATCCAAAAGCTTCAAAAAACTCCTGTTTCTCAGGTTGAACGCCATAGGCTACTCCTTTCTTTATGTCCCTTTTTGCGGAATTCCTATACGTAGACCTTTGCCTAACCTCTCAGCCAAAATTTGCTTACACCCGAATGCATGTCCACAAACACTGCGCATTTTCGTCAAGTTTTGGAGCGAGGCAACCATGTTGCCGTTCCCAAAACGGGTTTTGCAAAGGTCCCATATTGCCCCTTTCTATGTGACTACTCTTCAAGGCACCGATACAAAACAGCCGTCCTAAATGGGAGACCTTCTTAGAACAAGTTATGCTTCTTGCCGAAATCCGACAAGATTTCATCAAAGTTGGGCGACCCCAATTCCTGGAGGTTGTAATAGACCCTGGTGTAAGGCTTCTTGATCTTGATCACTCGGCCCAGGTCAATGGGTGTGCCTATGACGACCGCATCGCACTCGGTATTGTTAATAGTGGCCTCCAGGTCCTTCAACTGTTTTTCACCATACCCCATGGCCGGCAATACGTGTCCAATATCAGGATAGGTTTCGAAAGTCTCCTTGAGTCTACCCACAATGTAGGGCCTCGGATCCACAATACCGGCTGCACCAAATTTCTGTGCGGCCACGACTCCTGCCCCGATCTTCATTTCCCCGTGGGTCAAGGTGGGGCCGTCTTCAACCACCAGCACCCGTTTGCCCCGCACTACTACAGGATCATCTATGCTGAGGGTGGATGCTGCATCGACCACGATGGCATCAGGGTTCTCTCTTGCTATGTTGTGCCTCACGGTCTCTATTCCCGCTGCGTCTGCGCTGTCTATCTTATTGATCACGACTACGTCTGCAAGCCTCAGGGTGACATTCCCCGGGTAGTAGCTCACCTCATGACCGGGCCGATGAGGGTCAACCACCGTGACATGAAGGTCGGATTTATAGAAGGGGAAATCGTTATTACCCCCGTCCCACAGGATGACATCACAGCCGCTAGGATCTTTCTCCGCGTCCCTTATTATGGCCTCGTAGTCCACTCCTGCATATATAACATTGCCGCGCACCACGTGTGGTTCGTACTCCTCCATTTCTTCCACCGTGCACTTGTATTTCTCCAGGTCCGAGAGTTCAGCAAAACGCTGCACCTTCTGGGCCGCAATATCGCCATAGGGCATGGGGTGGCGAATGGCCACGACCTTCAGACCCTTGGCCATGAGAATCTCAATAATTCTCCGCGATGTCTGGCTCTTACCGCACCCTGTCCGCACCGCCCCTACTGAGACCACCGGCTTTGTGCTCTTGATCTGAGTATGTTTAGGCCCCAGCATGATGAAATTGGCACCCGCGGCGTTTACAATTGCCCCTACCGACATTACGTGCTGGTAGGAAACGTCGCTGTAAGAAAACACGCAATCGTCGACGTCAAGCTCTTTTATCAATCTCGGTAAATCCTCTTCCGCGTAAATGGGAATCCCTTCCGGGTAGAGCTTCCCGGCCAGCTCAGCAGGATACTTCCGCCCTTCTATATCCGGGATTTGAGTCGCCGTGAAAGCTACCACACGATAATGATCGTTGTCACGATAAAAAGTGTTGAAGTTGTGAAAATCCCGACCTGCAGCGCCTATGATGATTACATTCTTCTTTGCCATAATCTCCTCCTCAATTTCAAAAGTATCTATCGGCTAGTGCCTTCTGAACCGTTCTAAGGTATGACCCGGTTCTCGATTGTCTGGTAAACTCGACTATAATAGGGGCGTACAACCGGTAAAATGCGATTCTTTACACACTAAGAGCCAAGGATGTCCATCATACCTTCTCCCCTATATTGTCTTTTCACAGGATTTCAGTTCCCGCTTCGCCTGCGATCGCCTTTTCTATGTCCTTGAGGTGACAAATAACACCCCGGTTTCCTGTCGCCCTGGCGAATTCCATTATTGCTTCTACTTTGGGTCCCATGCTCCCCGCGGGGAAATGACCTTCATGGACATACCTTTCCATCTCCGACAATTGGACCTTTCTGAGCACTTTTTCGTCCGGTTTTCCCCAGTTGATTGCCGCGCCGGGAGTATCTGTTGCTATTAGGAAAATATCAACGCCTATTTCCCTGGCAAGGACGGAACTTGCCAGGTCTTTGTCGATAACAGCCTCTACCCCGGAAAACCTCCGTTCTTTCCTGATCACCGGGATTCCGCCCCCCCCGCAGCAAATCACGATAAAATCCAGATCCACCAGTTTCTTGATCTCCTTTCGTTCCACTATGTCAATGGGTTTTGGCGAGGCCACTACCCTTCGATAACCCTTGTCGGTCTTCACCATCCGATAGGGCAGCTCCTTTGCCTTGTCCTCTGAATAGAAAGGTCCGATGGGTTTGGTGGGATTCTGGAAGCCGGGGTCATTCTCATCCACCACCACATAGGTTATAAGGGTGACAAAGTGCTGGTCCACACTCCCCTCCGCTTCCATGAATGCCGCATCCAGGGAAGATTCGATCATGTATCCTATCTGGCCCTGGGTCATGGCACCGATTATTTCCAACGGCATCTTGGGAACCTCGTCACAGCTCTCCTGTTGCAACAACAGGTTACCCACCTGGGGCCCGTTGCCATGGGTGATGATGAGCCTGTAATCTCTGGAAAGTCTTGCGATTTGCCTGGTAGGAAGTTTCATGTTCTCAAACTGTTGTTCTGCGGTTCCTTCCTGCCCCTTTTGAATGAGGGCATTGCCGCCTAAGGCAATCAAAACTATCTTTTTCTTGTCAGTCATTTTGTTTCCTCTCCTTTACCTGCGTATCCTCTTTGATTCAGCCACCCATTGAATACTATCCTGTCCATAGGTGGAGTGACCCTCCCTTTTCCTTCCCGGAGATCTCACCCCACCTATAAACAGGATCATCCTTCGAGATCGGCGATCCCCTCGCTATCCTGATTGCCTTGGATGTCCAGCGTCCCACCGGACCATATTGGATTGGGGCGGACGGCCTAGGCCGTCCGCCCCAAGCTTCTTCTTAATAACCTTCAATCTGCTTCGGGAAATAATCCTCGCAATCCCCTTCACGGTAGACATCCAGGGTGGTGCAATGGAGTGCTCCACCAAAGGGTATCACCTTTTCATAGGGGATGGGAATTACCTCAAAGCCCAGTTTGTCCAGCTGCTCACAATAGGCTGTTTCATGCGCCTCTACACAGACGGTCTTGGGATCGATGGAAAAGGTATTCATCGATATCCAGGATTTGCCCTCATAAAGTCCTGTCAGGTAGACCTTGTTCTTGTGGACATAGGTGGGCCTTGCTGCAGGGATCAGTTCCCAGTCATTCTTCTTGAACAATTCCCAGAGCTCGGGCGTGCGCGGGCTCCAGTCGGGGTTATACATACACAGGCCGGGCCTAAGGGGCACCAGGTTTACGTCTATGTGCCACGGATGATAGTTATCCGGCTTGTTGGGATCATCAGGCGTGTCGAATAGTACGTGGTGCACCCTTATTCCAAGGGATTTGAACATGCGCTTTAACCAGTCCATGCCGGCCTTATTGGTGACACAGGAACCCTGGTGGAAGATGTCCTTACCAAATCTCATTCCATCGGCGGCATCCCAGAGCGGCTCCTTCTCTGTTAACTGAAACTCCCAGTTGTAAAGCCTTTGGCGCTTTTCTTCGTCTGTCCATTCCTTTTCAAAGTAATAATAGTAGTTCTTGACGTAGGACTCATCCGTCAGCATGGGCATAGGAGCGGCAAAATGGACGACCTCCGGGTCTTCCTTGAAATAACGCTCAAAGATGGGCCTGAGGTTGTAACGTTCCCAGAATCGAGAACGCCGACAAGTTGTGGCCTCGACGATGTAATTTCCGTGAATCATGGTAACATCCCGGACATTGTTCACCCCGTGGCAGTTCAAGTTGGTCCAGTAAGGATTCGATACAGGCTTGTTGAACATGAAGTCCTGGACATCTATCCTCTCTACGATGACGCCCCTCTTCTCCAGGACGGATACAAAATAGTCCATTTGCTCGTTGGCTGCGTCCACCATTTCCTGCGGGAACGGGCCATAGGAGCCCAAGGGGTATCCGCCCAGGGGCAAATCATACCACCAAGCAGGCTCAGGGGCAGGGACGTTGGTCCCTTCAGGTCTTCCAATGATGACACGCTTCAACGGGTCCCACTCGTTCCATGAGTTGACTATCTTGGGCATTTTGAGTTCCTCCTTTTTAAAATAAGTTATTGATCAGTCAAATACGCTTTTGTGGGTTGATGAAACAAAAAACCTTCCTGCTTCAACCCATCCTTCGCAAATCCAAAGACTCTTGTTGAAGAATTAAGAACTCCACCTCTTTTCTCACTACTTCATATATCACCCCCTTACCTCCTGTGCGGGATCATGATCGCGAACGTGGCCCCAATTCCATGGGCAGATCCTTTGGTTCGATTAGTTTCTCATATGGCACGAGATGCTACGATTCTCATCAAACTGATGAAGCATATCTACGATTATCGTGGATAAATAGCAAACCCGGATTTGCATGTCAAGAGAAAATTTTCACTAGCCTCCTAAATATTTCGTGACGTTTCCGCCCTATGGGAATCAGCCCGTGAAACTACGGGGACTCGGGGATCTCTCGCAATTCTGTCCAAGGTGAATCGGGCGGGATGGAAAGGGATTGCTGAAGCCCCGGACATCCAAGAAGGGTGACACGTGACGTATTACTATTTCAAAGAACAAGGAGGGTTGATGCCCAACAGTTCCCGCCCGATCTCCTCCATGGAGGTGGCATGGTCCCTATCTCCTCTCGGACTCAAGGGCCAGCAAGGACAAGAACTCGAACACCAGGTTTGCCGCCAGGATGGAAGTGATGTCACCGTGATCATAGGGAGGAGAGACCTCAACGAGATCAAATCCCACCAGGTTCAGTCCCCTAAGACCACGAACGAGCTTCAAAATTTCTCGACTGGTCATGCCGCCTACCTCCGGTGTGCCGGTACCAGGGGCATAGGCCGGATCGACCACGTCTATATCAAGAGATACATATGCAGGGTGAGATCCTATTGTTTCATGGATAACACGAATAACTTGAGGAATCCCCGTGTCTTCAATCTCATCCATCCCCAGGACCTTTGCTCCTAGGTCACGGGCATCTTCAACTTCTTCAGGGTAGGAAATAGGGCCCCTGACGCCCACCTGGACCCAGGCCTCTGTGTTTATCAGGCCTTCCTCCGCAGCATGACGAAAAACCGTTCCATGATCCATGCGGTCTTTCTCCGTGTCCACGTGGGCATCCAGGTGCACAACAGCGACAGGACCAAAAATCTCCCTGTGAGCCCTCAACAGGGGCAGGGTGACGGAGTGATCCCCTCCCAGGGACATCAATCTTACACCGGCCGAGAGGACTCCTCTTGCCTCTGAATGTATCAGCATTTCAGTCTCTTCAAGGCTGGCGGGCTCCACTATGACGTCCCCGTAGTCCACCACATTGAGCACATCAAGGGGAGCCAGCCCAAGGCATGCATTAAAGCCCCATAGTAACATGGATGCTTCCCTGATTTTACGGGGGCCCAGCCTGGCGCCACTACGAAAGCTGGTTGCGCCGCTGTCAAAGGGTACCCCCATTACAGCAGTGTCCACCCCCTTTAACTCACGGCTTTCAGGGCAGCGCATAAAGGTGGAAACACCCAGATATGCCGGCAACTGAGAGGTACTCTCATTCCTTTCTCGTTTCACTTGTTTAGGCCTTCTTGAAAAAATATCCCTCTGGCTAAGGCTATGCTTTCAGCCGCCTTGAATTGGGCTTGGGAAAAGCACTATGTCAAAATCAACAAAGATGTTTCGAAAAACACACTTCAATGCTCTCAAAAGAAAGACGGGTAGACAGGCTAAACGATAATTGCAAATACCTGAATTGGGGAGTTCGAAAAAAGCAAAATTCATGAGAAATTTTTGTTGATTTCGAATTGAATATCTGCAAGAAATGAGATTGTCAAGGAGAAACTTTCGGAATACACTGGATTCATCGAATTGTTTTCATGTTTTCCTGCCTGGCTTTCCCGGCACGGAAGATTTTGAAAGATTATTCTCTCTGCAAGCCATGGTTTGAGATCAGAGTTCGAGTTACTCCTCTGAGCTATTCCCTGTTCCTTGGATTTCAGGAGGTCCCATGACCGAAAAAGAACGGAATCGACGTTCAAGGCACCTCGATAAGGTGGATTGCAACATTATCAGGTTGCTCCAAAAGAACGGCAGGCTCTCCAACACTGAGATCGCCAAAAAACTGGGAGTCTCCGAGGCGACCATAAGGGCGCGCTTGAGCCGCCTCATAAAGGAAGAATACATTCAGATCGTGGCGGTCAGCAATCCCCTTAAAATCGGCTTCAAGATCACGGGGAGTATCCGGATCAACGTTGAACCGAAAAAGGTGGAATCCGTAACCAAGAAGCTCCAGAAGATCAATTCACTGTGGTTTATTGTTCACACTACGGGAGGTACGGACATTTACGCCGAGTTCATAGCCAGGTCCAATGAGGAGCTAAACGAGTTGATCTTCGAAAAAATCAACAAGATAGATGGTGTCATCCGGACAGACACGTCCCTGATCTTGAAGTTCGTGAAAAGACAATTCGATTGGGGCACAGGATATTGAACCACTGCGTAGTCTCGAAAATTCTGTCACCGATTTTGGCAATATGTTCTGTTTTTGAAAGGACAGACCTGCGCACTAAATTCCAAAACTCAAATCCCAATCTTGATGAAATCGCAAAAAGTCAAAAGATGCCAAAGTAAAAAGCTTCAAGTTCAAGGCGCGCAAATCTCGTGTGATGAGCTGTACTTACCGTACGCCGCAATCACAACGAGATGAAGCGCAACGCAGAAATTGGACTTTTTACGAAGCCATCAATCTTCGAAATTCAAAATAAAGACACTCTGAGGATTCGGCGGCTGTTTTTCAGTCTTTCCTGTTTTGGTCATTGTTATTTGGAATTTGAGATTTGTTTGTAATTTGATGCTTGGAATTTCGGATTTGCGCGTCTCTGGGAAATGGGTCAAATATGGAGCATTGTT
>JAFDHB010000298.1 GCA_019308985.1 Deltaproteobacteria bacterium
TTGATCCACAGGGAAATGGGTAACCCCTTTCTTGGTACTCACCCCATGCCCACTCCCGCACATCAGGGGAAACTTTCAGCATGAATTCCCCTTTATGACGCAGGGAGGCGACGTTCCAGGCTTAGCATCCTGGGCGGATAATGCCTGCATGCCCGTGGCACGGTGTGCATCGCCCCTTTGGTTTTTCGCCTCAGTTTCTTAGAATAGCTATTTTGGCCCCAAAAGTGAGGCCCTAAGCGGCATTTTTCCCTTCCCAAAGCGGAGCTTTTCTTGTCAATTCAAGCTGTCGTCTCGTGTTATCTAGGTCCGACCCCATCAGAGCATTCAAGCTGTTGTCTCGTGTTATCTAGGTCCGACCCCATCAGACCATCAGAACATCAGAACAGTGCATAGATGCAAAGTGCTCGGATGGCCATGGCGGATGGATTTCTCCCTTGCTGACTCCCGGTTGATCGCCTCCAGGGGAAGCGCGACTTCAATCAATTTCTTGCGGTATGTCATGATTCAGACCCTTATTGGTTCTGGGAATTGCAACCAGATTGCAATAAAATAGCAAGAAGTTGCAATTTATTCATCCTAAAATATTATATGATTCAGTCTGTTAGACATTTCGGATTTTGTTTGGATTTGAATTACTCTGTTTCCCATGTTTATGATTGCAATCCGGTTTCTTTGGTCCTGGATACCAACGGGCAGCCCGCGTAAGACCATGGGCATGTACTTTCCCTTCTCTTATGAGTTCCCTTAGCAAGACCTGGATCTGACTGCGCGAATGGCTTGGTAATACCTCACGGAATTCCTCCATCTTGGATCCAACATCTCTATTATCATGGATGTGCTTCTCCAGAAGGGACTTGTTCGTCTCCCGATCTAACCCTCTTTTTCGGGTGTACACTCCTTTCCGGCCAGTCATAGTGTAAAAGTGTCTGGAGAGAACATAGCGAACTCCGCGGCCCCGCCCAACGGATTCCAACACGCCCGTCTCTGCGAGAAAAGAGGCGCGTCCTTTAAGTGCATCCTGCACGGACAAGCCACGATGTACACGATCAAGTACCACAAAATCTTGGGTGGTGAAAGAGACACCCCGTTCTCGACTTATTTTTTCAAGAAACAATACAAATGCAGGATCCTGGACCTGTCCCCATAGTGTAAGGTTCACCTGGTAGCGGTCCGTTCCGGTAAAATCGGGGGGAAGTTTGCCATTGCGGATGGATTCTTCAAATATGAGGTTCATGCCTTGACCGGAACGCTCTACGAGTCCGCACTTGGCGAAAAGGTCTGCAATACGTCGGTTGCGAGGATATTGGCGATCCAAGATATTTTCAGGGGTGATGCCCGGAGGGAAGCCGCCCGGGCTTTCTACTTTAAGGTGTCGAGGGTATTGGCGCACAAAGACACTTCCGCCAAGGCGATAATCACGATGGCTTACCGCATTGAGAATGGCTTCCCTGACGGATCTTTCTTCAAAGGTGGGGATGTCCCATATGAATAGCCCCTCCTGATAGTGTTGAAAGTCATTTCGAAGATTTATGATATTCCATAGATCATCATAAAAGGAAAAAAAGCTTCCCTGTATTCTTTGCGTTGTTGGGCCGGGCCAGAAGCTTCTGATGATCGATACTCGAAGATGACTTCCGCTTGGGCCAAATGTCGTCCCAAGGCCTTACGTGTTCCAAACAAGACAAGTGCAGCATATGTCACATTCCCATCAACAAGGGCTTCAGCATCGTGCAATAGTTGGTTGCAATCAAGTTGAGCCAACGCCGTATTTTTGGATTTCTCAATCCACCTTTTTCGAAAGCTTTCAATTGCATTCGGATCTAGATCGTCCAGGGTGGCACCCTGGCAGAAATCAGCCGAGAAATCGTGACCCACCTCATTGAAGATTTCCTTTAGCTTCTCTTCCGCTATGGGTACCAGGCTGTCCGCTTGTCTTGCCCAGTAAATACCATCTGCCTTTATTGGGACGCCCACGGGTCTCGGGGGTATAGTGAAGATGAGAACTCTTCCTTCTGGCGGGCCAAGTACATCTACGTCAACTCTTAGTCGGAGTTTTTCAATCAAGCCTGCACGGGTTCGTTCAGGCTGTGCGAAGGCTCGGGTACCGGTGATTCGCCGAGGTCTTTGATCCGATACGCCAAGGATTATTTTCCCTCCTCCTTCATTTGCAAGGGCTGCGCAGTACCTGATGAGTTTGTCGAACTGGTAGTTTTTCCTTGCCTCCTTGAATTCCAGGTTTTCGTCCTCCACGGTGTTCATCAACCTCTTAAGTTCTTCCAGTGAAACGGTCATAGCTGGCTCTCTGCCTTGTCCAAGAGTTCAGACAAATTGTAATTTACACTCGTGACACCGAAGTCCGGTTCTTTGGTAAATGGCCTGCGTATGTAATAGACCCGGCAGCCATTCTGACTTATCCCATAATCTGTCGCCGGATCTCCTGTCCTCCAGGGATCGATACTTGGACTCTCTTCCCCAGGCGGCACCAAGACTATGGC
>JAFDHB010000099.1 GCA_019308985.1 Deltaproteobacteria bacterium
GTCTCATGGCATATAAGGCAATCTATGTTGGTGATGTCGTCGAAATCAAATGTCTCTCCTGTCCACCCATAGCCTATGTGACATATAGTGCACCTTGTCGAGTCCCCTGACAAGACAATAGTCGTATTGTTGATAGTCCGGGACCTTTTCCCCAGATCATAACGTCTGCTATGTCCCAGGACGAAGGGAGAAGGGCCCTGCCATTTCCAGTGGGCTGTATTCAGTATGTCCTTGGCCTGGTCTTCATGGCATGACAGGCATATCTTAGTCACTGTCGGGACATCTGCCCCCTCCTCCAACTTGACCAGTTCCTTATGATCCGGGACCTTCCTGGGGTGGCAGGAAAGGCAATCCGTGGGCGCGCGACCTGAGAGGCTCCCAGCTCCTTCTATCCCTTTCATTGCCAAGCTCCTTCTATCCCTTTCATTGCCACCGAATAGAGGATCTTGTTCTTATCCATTTTCTGGATGGAGACCCTGTGGCAACCGATGCACATTTGGTGGTAAGCCCCTTTTAGACCAGGGACATGTATCATTTTAGGGTCCCATGGATGATCATGGCAGGATGAGCAGGCCTTGGGCATAATCCGGGCATCCAGCATCTCTTCCATCTTCATTGGATGCCCGTACTTATCCCCTTTTTCTCTTGGCACCCTGTGATGGCAGACGGTGCAATCCCTCACCACGCCTGCGTGCTTTCTGTGCATGAAACGAACAGGGCCATAGTCATCCGCATACATGTTGATCACGGGATCGTTGAGAATTCGGACCCTCGGGCCATCATCTATTGAGGGAACAATCTTTTTCTTTGATAAGGCCGGTATTTTCACCTTGGGCATATCTTGCTCTACCGCACTCGCCCCTTGAGCGCACACCAAGGTCAGGCCGGTAACGACTGCAATGATCATAGCAGAAGCAAGGCCCTTACTACGTACTCGAAAGACCGGGAACACTGTCACGAACAGCTTGTAAAGAAACAAGAACGCGGCAATAAACCCGATGGTAACAGCTAATTCTCCGATGGCGGGAAAGTATCTGCTCACCATATACGGTGGATTGAACCCAACGATAAAGACATTCACCCGGTTGAGAACGATACCAAGCACATAAAGGGTGGATGCAAAAAAGAGCCACCCCGGTGATTCCCGTACTCTTTTGATCAAAAGGAGAATGAAGGGTGCGATTAGCCCTAAGACCATCTCTACCAGGAAGGCCTTTGACTGGATCGTGCCATCAAGCAGATATATGTAACTCTTCCTGACTATGATGTCCCCGAGCTTGACAAGCAAATAGGTGCCTATCAATATGGGCATGAACCTGGCCAGGGGAGTCAGCACTTCCATCTCCGGCTCGCGCTTCATGGCCCTCGCCGCAATCATGGATTCGAACAGGACCATGGGATAACCAACCGCAATTGCGGAAAGGAGAAACAACAGGGGCAGTACAGGGGTATACCACAGGGGATGCACCTTGTAAGGAGCTATGAGCAAAAGAGATCCGAGCCCTGACTGGTGGAGGCAAGAAAGGACAATTCCCGCGATAATGAATAGGAACATGACCTTGCCCAGTATTCGATCTGCGAGACCCAAGAGCCGCTCCAAAGACCTATTAAGGAACGCCAGAGGCCCCGGCAAAGACACCCTGCCCTTAAATCTCTCGACCACTATGGGCACAAATTCGATATACAGGACAGTCGTATATATAGCCACGCACATTCCCACCTCGAATAGTACCGAAGTGGGATTCCAGCTAATCAGAGGCCTCCAGATGTTCCAGTATCTCCCAACATCCAGAAAAAGCCCCAGGACAACGAACGTATATCCCAACATTGCGGTCAAGAGCGCAGGGCGAATAACTGCTTCGTACTGATCCCTGTTGAAGACATATACCAGGGCACCGGTCGTAAATCCGCCCGCAGCGAGAGCCACGCCGGTTACCACGTCGATACCGATCCATAGACCCCAGGGAAACTGATTGCTAAGGTTGGTTACACTCCCCAAACCGAAGAGGAGGCGGATAATTGCAAATATGAGACCGGTACCCATCAACCCAAGGAGCAGGAATACTCCCGGGGTAAAAAATTTGCTACCAGTAGGCACAAGATGTTCAACTGATCTCACTTACCATCCTCTTCTTGTCTTTTGCCATTGTCCCTGTTTTTTCTTCCGGTAAGCCACATAAAAGCACCCAGCATGCCAAACAGGGCGATGGGGGGGATGAATCCTTGAAAGATCCCGTGTTGTACGGCCTCCGACAGTCGGGGCGGAGCCTTTGTGCCCAGCTCCGGGAAACCGAGCCTCTCAAGGGGCTTGGATGCAAGATACATCCAGGATGTACCACCCACCTCGTGTTCTCCATATACGTGATCAACGTATCTTCCAGGGTGGTTTTTGATCTTCCATCGCGCCAGGGCCAAAAGGTCTTTTCTCTTTCCGAAGGTCATAACCTCCATTGGACATGCCCGAGCACACGCAGGAAGACCACCCTTGTCCCTGGGGAGCTTGGTGACATATTCGAAGCAAAAGGTGCACTTCATGACCCTGGGCGCCAGGGCTCGATGATACTCGTAGGCCGGGACTTGAAAGGGGCAAGCAACCATACAATAGCGACATCCGATACACCGGTTCACACGATAGATGACAGGGCCCTCCGGTGTTTTTTTCAAGGCGCCCGTGATACAGGCTGATGCACACGCCGGATCCACACAGTGCATACACTGAAACTTGACGAATATGGGATCTTCTGATGCCCCTTGGTATCGGTTGACTACCGTATATGCACCTTCATCCGGTCTCCTGGGAGTGTCCAGCACGGTCATATCATCAAAGTTCCTGTCCGGGAGGTTGTATCTTTCAGCACAGGCCTTCTCGCATCTCCGGCATCCTATACACAGGGTTGTATCAACCAACACCCCAAGAGTGTCAGGAGACGGGGCTGTTGGGCCCGATGCATTTGCATCCTGTTTGGGACCCGCAAGGCATGCGCTCACTAATGTCCCTGTCCACCCCAGGAATTGTCTTCGGTTCATGCGCAAAAAAGGACCTCTAGCTTTATCCTTCATCTCCCTATCCGCTGATCACAACAAGAATCACGGAACCATAAAGGATCAACTGATCTAGCCACGAATATGATTGTTCACCATTTCCGATCATAGAACCGCGTGAAAGCTAACATGTACACTCGTCGCCACCCAGTCCTTCGAGGATCAGGAAGGGTTTTAGTCTTCGCAGCAGTTTACGAGTGAAGCCTTCCACCTGAAGCAACTCTTCCAGGACCTGGAAATCCCCGTTCTCTTCCCGGTACTCGACGATTCTCTCTGCAAGTTCCCTGTCAATGAGGGGAACGTTCTTGACGAAATCCTCCACCGTTGCCGTGTTGATGTTCACGCTCTTCCCTTTCAGGAGTTCCTTTTCCTCTGCATGAACAACACCACCCGTGGTAATGGCCATTATTGCCAGTACAACAAAGAAAAAGATCATTGGAGATACCTGATACTTCCTGTAATATTTGGCTGTCATGTTCAAACACCCCCTTTAAATGCTTCTATCAAAAATTTTGTTGGTTCTCTCCGCCCGCTACAAAAGCAATAATCTCTTTTACGTTCCGGCCTTGACCAGCCTGCACCCAAAGCCGTTGAATTGGGCAGATACCTTGTCCCAGTAGTAGGGGACAATGGTGTTTATAGTTTCGCCGGCATTCCCTGGAACGGGAGCGCCTGGCGCAGGGTGCGATGGCGTCCATATGACGCCCGGTAATATGGCCCTGGTGATCTTTAACTTTGCCCTTATTCTGCCGATTTTGGTTTCTATGAACACGGAATCACCATCCTTCACCCCTAAGCCCTGGACCGTATCAGGGTGTGCCAGGACAAAGTTGCCCTCGGAAAATTGTCCCATGAATTCAGACCAGTTGGTATAGGTATGCTGCCAGTGCCAGGCCACCTTGCCCTGGCTGAAGATCAGGGGGAACTGCTTTGAGCCTTTCCTCTTGTCCCTGGGGCTTCCCTTGGGTTCAGTCCACCTGACAGGACCCAGGGCGGGTATGCGAAGCTCCACCTTACCACTCCCGGTCATGAACCTGTTATCAGGGTAGAGGCTACCTCGGGCCTCTGATTTCGAGGGATCGCTGTAAGGCCATGTTATGCCTGTTGGGCTCTTCTTCAATCGCTCGAGCGTGATTCCTTGCCATGTAGGAGCTTCTTTCCTGAAGAGCTCGTAGATATCTTCAGGCCCTTTCACCTCTGGGAAGCGCTCCCCGCATATCTTCTTGCCCAGGTCGGAATAAAAGCGCCAGTCTTCCGTTGTTTCCCCGGGCCTCGGTACGGCCCTGTTCCGCCAGACCACCTGGCGCTGTGCCCCATACTGGGATCCTGCACTCTCATACACCATGGTTCCAGGGATAATAAGATGGGCGAGCTCTGCCTCCGCGTTCATGAAAAAGCCCCTGTATACCACGAAATTGACATTTTCTATGGCCTTCTTGACCCTGTTGGCATCAGGGTAACGTCGGTAAGCGCCGTTAAGAATCAGCACATCCACCCGCTTGCGTTTCATGTTGAAAAGGGTCTTCCTGAAACTCAGCCTGTGAGGAAGGTCGGGCGCACGATAAATTTCAGCGAAGTGTTCACCACCGCCGGGTTTACCACCCTGGACGTTCATGATCCCTCTTCCAGGGCCGGTCAGATTGGCAGTAATTGCCTGGAGACCGATTATGGCGCGAACTGTCTGCATGGAATTGGTGTACCTTGAAATGGAACCCCCGATCCAGCAAATCCTTTTCTTGCCGTTAGCCAGCTCATTTGCCAGTGCCCGGATCTTATCCTGTGGGATCCCTGTGATTTGTGATACCTTTTTCAGTGTGTAGGGTTCAGCACCCTTTTTCAGGTCCTCAAAACCATTGACATGGGAGGCCACATATTCTTTGTCATAGAGTT
This sequence comes from Deltaproteobacteria bacterium, assembly GCA_019308985.1. Next base: position 4,933 of record JAFDHB010000099.1, read on the forward strand.
CATTCTCTATCAGATACTTGATAACCCCGAGCACGAAGGCACCGTCAGTGCCCGGCCGGGGTCTGAGTTGCTCGCCGCAAAAGTTGCTTGTCGGGGTAATCCTGGGATCCAGGTATATGATATTCACTCCCTTTTCCCTGGCCCGCAAGAGCCAACGGGTATAGACAGGATATATCTCTGCGATGTTTGCCCCGAACAGGATGAGTGTCTCCGTATTGATAATTTCATCCAGCGTGGTCGGTGATACCGCGCTGCCAAGGCAAAGCCTCAAGGTAGTGGCCGAGCTTCCGATACAGGCATCCCCCGGCGAGCAGAGGTCGGGGAACCCTGCCAGGTTCATTGCCATCCTGGCAGCAAGCTCGCTCTCGCGGGACTCCCAGAGGGGCTCAAAGAGGACAACCCTGTGGGCATAGTCATCGGGATGGTCTTCCTTGACTTTAGTGATCCGTTTCGCCACCATATCCAAGGCCTGGGCATAGGATATCCGCTTCCACCCGCTTCCTTCCCTTACCAGGGGATACAGGATGCGGTGGGGACTATATGTCAGCTCTACCATGGATTTTCCCTTAGGGCACATTGCTCCGCCTGTCCAAAAGTTATCGGGATTTCCATAGACGTTTATCACTCGGTCGTCTTTTACCTGCACCTTTGTGGTGCAGCGGACTTGGCAGAACTGGCAGCAGCTATCTATTTCCTTGTCAAAATGCCCTTCGGGGAGGGGCGCACCAAATATGATATTTTCGCCGTCAAGGGCCGAGGATAATATTCCACCTGCCACCGAGAGGGCCCCAAGCTTCATGAAATCGCGACGGCTAATCTTCTTCATCTTCACTTTTCCAGAGAATCATCCCGTGACCGTGTATTCATAACCTTCTTTCCGTAGTACTTGCTCGGCAGTTTTTCTCAAGAGAGGGAACAAGTGCCTTCTCTCCTTTGGCAGAAAGATCATGTCATAACCTTTCTTTGCCTCTTCCAGTACGGCAGAGGGAGGATCATCTGATTCAACAGTCTTGATTTCCAAGGATACGCCTTGCTCTTTCGCCACTTCCCTTAGACTTGCCGCAGCCCTTTCCCCTCTCTCCGTCACGGCATCTCTTACATAGGATAGAAACCGTGTCTTAGAAGGGGCCGGCAAAATGATGTCATTATAGCCATAGTGATAGAGATCCGAGTGCAGGATCTGAAGGACCACGACTTTCCTGGAAAAGGCTTTTGCATAACGAATGGCCTCGGCCGCAAGCCTTTCTTCCCTCACGGCGGCATCGTCTCTCCCCCTGACATCCCTGCCGCGGCCGATCTTCCCAATGGTTATCCCCCCATAGTCCTCTCTTGTGGTTCCCAGTATGAGAAGGATTCTGTCCTTGTTCATGTCTAATAAAACCCCATCCACTGCAAAAACCAGAGGAGAATCACCGTACCCACGGCAAGGATAATGGCCAAATAATCATTCACCCTGGTCTTCAACATTTGCGCCTCTGTCTCTGCTTTGGCCTTTTCCCTTTCCTCCTCTGATATGCCCTTTTTTTCTGTCTCTGTATGTCCTTTCATGAATAAAGCCCCTTTTTAGTCCAAATAACCATGCCTCATGAGATACACCACCACTGCGACTGCCAGGATAAGTTTGATCGTGCCTGCAATATAGGCCACGATGGCCCCCCTGATGCCCGCCTTTCGCACGTCAGAGATCTTGGTCTGAAGCCCCAGTCCGACGAAAGAGAGGCTGAAAAACCAGATCATCACCTTTTCCATGGCAAATACCGCAGGTTTCGGAAACAGGTGCATACAGTTGGCCAACCAGACCACAATGAAACCCAGCACGTATATGGGGAACCTTTCCCTTATGACCTGAAGGATATTGATCTTCTCAGCAGAGAGCACATCCCTGGTCATGGTAAAGAAATAAATGAACAATGCACCAGCCGGAATAAGGACGATCCTGCCGATATTTACAAAGCCCGCCACTTTCCCTGCCTCGAATCCATACATGAACCCTGTCGCTATGACCTGGGCCGAATTGGGCACACCCGTGGCGCTGATCACTCCAAAAGAATATTGTGTGATCCCGATAAGCCTCCCAAGCGCCGGCAGTCCGATCAAACAAAATATCCCGAAAGACACGGTAGCAGCGATTGCGTAGGTGATCTGTTCGGTTTTGGCCCGAATCATGGGGGCGGTCGCCACGGCCGCCGTTACGCCACACATTCCGAATCCTGCCGCCAGTATCCCGCACAGGGAATCTTCGAGTTTGAAGAGTCGTCCCAGGAAAATCAACAGGGAACAGGAGCCAAACACAAAGACCACCATAATGACAATGGTCACTGTGCCGAGCTTGACCATGTCTCGTAGTAGATACTGGGACCCCAGCATTATGATGCCGGCATGGAGAAAGACCGAATAGTAGCTGAGCCCCTTCTCCCAGCTCTTGGGCACACCTATGACATTTCGAATAAGGATTCCCACAACAAGACTTATTACAACATAGTTGAAATGTAACAGATCTATGAAAAGGCCCTTCCCGTAAATTGGAGGCAAAACCTGATCAATATAGTGCAAGAGATTGTATACCGTTATGGGCCACGGCAAGCCCGGAAGCTGGCAAAAAATTGCAATAATGATAAGGGCCAAAAGCCCGGGATAGCTTTCACGAAAGCTGGGAAGTACGCTCCAAACAGAAGCTTTTCCTCCTTTTACGCCTTGCGAAACTACTGCTGCATCTGTAGCCATCTATAATTCTCCCTCTTATTCTTCACTTCGGATTATTCGCCCGCTTGGTTTCCCCGCATTAGCTCCCTCAAAAGCGGTTAAGAAAAACCCTTTCATGCTGCCCTGAGGCCCCGCTCTTAATTTCTTTATTTCAACCTCCATATCTCTCGGTATGCAAGCCGCTCGAGCAGAGTCCCTCGCAAGAAACTCTCAGTAGTCCCATTGACACCCACCATAACATCCAGATTATCCCTTGGGTATTCGGCCAGGTTGGGTGTCTTTTTCCCGAGGCGGTCTTCAATGTGCCAGGCATTTATGGCTTCGCCGTCAAAATCATCCACCACAATCTTGAAATACCCCCCAAGGCCGGTAAATACGTTATTTTTGCCATCCAGGATGACGGGATCCTTGTTGTCAAGAATGATCTCGTTAAGCTGGTAACAATGGCCGCAAACATCCGGTCTGACGATGAATCTCGGGTCTTCAGGCCAGGGCTTGTCACGCTCAAAGGTCATGGCGTCCGTTGCCAACCAGAGGATGATTTTCCCCTTTTCGAGATTAACGGGGACATTAACGTCCACCTGGACATCCTTATAATACATCATGATCTTTTGCTGCGACGGAGCATATTGGGGGAGGGTCTCATAGAGCTCCCGGTCAAAGGGCCCCAGGGTCTTCTCTGCAAGTACTTTGCCGAAGGCGTCTGTGAGGGTCAAGGTCACTTGCTTTTTCTCCACATCGATTTCCTTTACCTTTAGTGTATACTTGCCCAGTTTTCGCTCATCTCCCTCTCCCATTATCACTCTTTTCGGTTTTTTGAACGTGATGGTGAACGAGTCCATGCCCGGTGTCCCCATCTCCTCGACTTCAACAAAATCCGGAGACACCCATTTGGGAATCAGGTAAGTCGCACCTTCGCCAAACACGTCAGGCAGGAAATACTCGAAATCCTGGGGCCGATTGCCCTCTTTGAATTCCCTCCTTTGCAAGTCCTCGTAACTTTTGAACCCGGGTGCGACCAGGATATTCGCTCCCCAATTGTTCCCCGAATACTTGGTAATTCTGAGCTCCGCAACGGGTCTGCCCCACAATATTCTGGAACCCATGTACCTTATTGCCTTACTACCATCACCCAAAGGGACATCCTGCCAAAAAACAAGGTTGCCATCGCCCATGGGCATTTCCTTCCACAGGTCTATCCTGAAGTCCCGTTTGACCACAAGATAACTTTTGAACCTCAGGAGGTAGGCCTTTTTCCCCATAAAGTACAATGGCTCACCCGGCCGGATGTTCCTGCTATTGCGCGTACTGTAATAAAGGCCCCAGGGAGGAATGATAATTTTTCCCTTCCTATAATCTACATAGCTCCTCCGGATAACGAGCACCTCCGAGGCCACCAACCGCTTCCCCTTTCTGTTTCTCACATACTTGCGGACAAAGCCTTTCATTTTCGGGACAAAGGCCGCGGTTGGATCCGGTGCAAACCACTTTGCATTGGGTATGACCTTGGGGAAAGAGGTGAAGCGGGATTTCACCACCGGCACCCCGTAGGACGGATCTGCCAGGCGCATCAGGAATGTATCTTCCATCACCGAGACGACCAACGGACTCATGCCGATAAAAAAATCTACGTTCTCTCTCCCGTCTTTCCAGAGTACCAGGTTGTCGGTCCTCCTGAAAAAAGAATCACGGACATAGGAATTGCGCACTACGTCCTTTTCAAAGTCCTTTGCCACCACGGTGAAGTATTTCCTGTCCCAAAACTCGGATATCTTTATGGGCCCGTCATAGCTGGTGTTCTCGTTGCTGAGCACAAAGGGATACCTGTTCTCCAAGACCAATCTTTTGAGCATTCCCGTCTCGAGATTCGGCTCCAGCCTGACAATGTATCTTTCATCCCTGGGCCAGGGTTTTCCATCCTCAAGCTTGATCAGGTCGTCATAGATGGCAAACGAGATGGTGCCCTCAGTCCACCCATAGGGCACGTCATTGGACCATGGGGCGAAATCCGATCCCTTGTACCAGGAAGGATCCACGATCAGCTCGATATGGATATCCAAATCCAGATCCGTAAGGCAAAGAGCGTCCTGGTCGGCAATCTTGTATTCTTGCTGTGTTGCTGGTTTCAGGATCTTGGAGGCCAAGATCTTCTTCCCTGTCCAGTTTCTGACTTCAACCAGGATGCCGTTTTCTTTCCATGAGGCATAGATCCTCTTTGTCCCATACCAGCGAAAAGTCTCCTGCTTGATGTTTACGACATATGGCCTGTCAAAGGAAAAAATGGCCTCCTTGATATGAGGGTACTCCACAGTAAAAACAGCCTCTTTTTGGGTAATATTCTCCGCGATCAACTTGGTGGCCCCATATATATAGGAATCAGTCATATAGAAGTCCCTTAACTGGGGATGGATTCCACTCTCAAGGTTTATCTCCTTTACCCTGGAAGGGCCGGGGAACGAAGTTGAAACCGGCCATTCATGGGGCCAGCCCCCTGAAGGCGCGATAAAGGCAAATTCGCCATAGGGTTTTTCGTAGTGATCCGTCGCAAAATCGTACCAGATGCGGTATCCGGAAGGATCAACAAGGGCCTTATCTTTCACCTTAACTCTGACGTGTTTTTTGACGACCTTTTCTGTCTTGAGTCGAAGGAGGTAGGTATGTTCGCCTAATATGAGGAATGGATCCCTCATGAAGGGCCTTGCGTCATGGCTCGTATCAGATGCATAATACAGTCCCCCTGCAGCGACATAGGCCTTTCCATCCTTTATATAGCTCCTTCGAAGGACGACGCACTCAGCGAGGTCCCTCTTTTGTCCGTACTGGTTCCTGAGAGTCCTGTTGACTAGTCCGCCCAGCTCGGGCATATATGTGGCATCCCTCCACGGGTCCAGGCCCCTGGGATTTTCAATTCTTTTCTCTTGCCCGAAGGCGGTAGGAAGACCAGATAAGAAAAGCCCGATCCCGATGAAGACTAAGAGAAATGCTTTCGGTCTCAAAAAGATACTCAAGTTGCATCGAGGCCTCATTCACCACTCCTTTTAGTTTAACTCAGTCAAAGTCAAATCTTCATTGTTTAGCCATCATGAAACAAAGTAGACGTCACCCCAGGTCAGCAGCTCATTGTTCGATCAGATCTTCCCGAAGGTTTCTAAGGGATTGTCGGCACACCGCTCCCCCTTACAGGACAAGGGTTGCTTCGACCACAAAGCTAGGGATTCATCTCCTCCCTATCTAACCTGGAAATAACCTTTGGCCCTGTCATTAGGTCACAAGTTCAGGTCTCTCTTCTTAGCACTTGGATGGGGACAGCAAGGGCTCTTCCTCGTCTTCTTCCAAATCTTCCCTGGGAACGCAGTAGATGTCCCCTTCTGAACCGACCTGTGGATCAAGCTTCTCGTAGATCTCCCTGGTCATTCCAGGGACCTTGAGGAGGTCCTCGGGCTTTTCGAAATACCCGTGCTTTTCTCTATATTCCACAATGGCCTCTGCAAGCTCCTCTGTCATACCCTCAATTCTCATGAGCTGTTCCTCATCCGCTATGTTCAGGGGGACTTTTTTTATGCCCAGCCCGCCTTCGTGCTGCGCATAGATCGGGCCTGCCAAGAGAAAAAGTACCCCGACAGCTGTTATTAGAAAGAGCCAGCTAATACTCTTCCTTTTTTTCATGGTTCTTTACCTCCTGCCTATCATGATTTTATCTAAGGCCTCATCACGGGGGCCTCATGGGCCATAAACAAAGAACAATTACTAATTCAACTGGCAAAACTGATCATTGACGCACAAGCTTTCAGGTTACGGGAAGTGCCTGTGGGCCACACTCTCCCTCTTGAGCCTCTTTCATCTTTCCATTGGCCGTAACCGTCGCTGCTTCACCTTCATCTTTCATGGCTCAGGGCTTCATGGTCTTCAAATGATGCACCCTTAAAAGGTGGTTCTCCGGAGGAATCACCGGTGTCTCCACTGGTTTTTTCAACTGAGGCACATAATCATAGGGCACCCTGTAAGCTCGATAAACCAGGTTGAAATTCTCGGTCTTGCTGTAATAGGGGCTGATGTACTCCCAGACCGTCTCGCATTTAGGGGTCACTTCGAAAATTCGACCGAGGGACCCCTCGGTGATCAGGGTGTTGCCATTGGGAAGACGCTGTGCCGAACTGACATAGTCGCTGTAGAACTTATACTTATCCCTGTAACCCGCCTTGTTGGCACTATATTCCCAGACTATCTTCAAGGTGATTGGGTTGATCTCGATAACCCTTGAATAATCCCTCTTGACGTTATTGATCCCATATGGGGCACTCGGATTGGGAGCACCGTACCCACCGTATCCGCCATTGTCGAAGATAAGAATGTTACCTTCGCCTGGAAGACCTTTCGGGATCATATGGGCATGGTGGAGACCTATGGTCGGTCCTAATTTCCTCAAGGCTCTGGTGGATTCAAAATCAGGCCCGAGGTGCCAAACGATTTTCCCTGTCCTCCTGTCTATGATGCCTGTAGTGTTGGTCTGCCTCCCGTCATAAATGATGTTATCGGGATGAAAACGCTCGTCTCCACTGTCGTACCATTTGTTGGGACCAAGCCACGAAGCACTGTTGACATGGATCCAGTCACCACCTACGACACCCCTGGTACGTGTCATGGTGTAATTGGGGTATCTATACATCACGATCCTGGCAAGGCGGTCGAACCCCATCTCTTTTATGTGGTCGCTGGCCAGCCATTCAAAGAGGATCTTTCCGTTGTAATCTACCTCTACTATGAGATCGTCATAGAGTTTCTTGTCGCTGATCTTCTTATTCTTTACTACTTTGTGCGACAGGATAAGGGTCTTCCCCCTGTCTACATAGGAGTCCATACCGGGCACATAGTAGCCCACGGGATTTCCCTCCCTCTGAAAGTCATGGTGTACACCCGCCGTCTTGTATGTCCACACTATGTTACCGTCCCAGTCCACCACCGACAGGTCGTTGGATCCCGGATGGTGCCAGAGCCTTCCCCTCTTGCCGGTGGCTCCCATAACATAACCGTTTGGCAACATCTTGGCCGGGTGTTCTTCATCGCACACATTCGGCCAGTGCTTGACAACATTTCCGTTCATGTCTATCAAAATAGTCTGGTTCCCCTTGGTTGTGAGTATGGTGAAACCATTAAAGCACCTATCCGGTTTGTATATGGTTGTTCCATGGGGAAAGACAGTGGGAAACGCAAGTAAGGATCCAGGCAACATAACCAACAAACACAACAAGCAAAATAGGAAAGATTTCTTCATTATCACCCTCCTCTTGGATTCAAGGTTCAAAATTCAAAGTTCAAGGATTATTAATGGCTTATCGGATTCTCACAAACATACCGGTTAAGGGCCTGGGTTCTCATTGTTCATTCAGATACGGAGAACTACGTATATCACCCCCTCCCTACAAGAAATTTGCATGCACATCGAACTATCTTCTCGTTCAAGATTAGAGACCTGTTGCCTGATTTTTGAGAGAGCAAAATCCGTGCCCCATCAGACTAATCTCGTGATGGGAGATAGGTGATTGAATTGCTATAGTATTTTAGCAGGAACCTCCCCGGTTCACTGCGTCAAGCAATTGGATCTATGTCGAAATCTTTTACATTCTGTAAAAGTATCCCATCTACACATGAATTAGGCCCAACATGATGGCTTCGTAAAAAGTCCAATTTCTGCGTTGCGCTTCATCCCTGCCCCGTTAAATGGGCATTTTCTGGATTGAATCAAAGGCCTGGAACCGTCAGAGAACATCGTGCGTTCAATAGTTGTGAA
>JAFDHB010000100.1 GCA_019308985.1 Deltaproteobacteria bacterium
TGAAGGAACTCCAAAGCATGAAGGAAGACGGCTCCATTCTTCGCTATACAAAGAAGGAAGCCCTCAAGATGGAGAAGGAACTCTTCAAGTTGGAAAGAAACCTGGGCGGTATCAAGGACATGGACGAGCTGCCGGGCGCAGTCTTTATCGTGGACCCGAAAAAGGAGCATATCGCGGTCAAGGAGGCCAATAAGCTGGGTATTCCAATAGTGGCCATTGGGGATACGAATTGTGATCCGGATGAGATTGATTACATTATCCCGGGAAACGATGATGCCATACGGGCCATCAGATTGATCTGTTCCAGGATAGCGGATGCCTGTATTGAAGGGCACAACTTGGCCGAAGAGAGGTTGAGGGCAGAGAGTGGGGAAGAGGAGCTTCCAGAGGCCGAGCAACCGCCTGAGGGCCAGCCTGCTGTGGCTGAAGGTGAGGAAGGGGAAAAGGGGCCTGAAGTGATCTTTGTATCTAAGAAAGACGAGCCGGAGACAAAAGAAAAGGACTTGGAGGAAGAATAAATTGCAGATAGATGCTAGACTTGTAAAAGAGCTACGGGAAAAGACAGGCGTGGGAATCATGGACTGTAAAGAGGCCCTCAAGCAATGTGAAGGTGACATAGAAAAGGCCATTGATTTTCTCAGAAAAAAGGGAATCGCCACCGCCAAGAAAAGGGGCGGGCGTAGTACCCGGGAGGGGCAGGTTCAGTCATATATCCATGCCGGAGGGAAGATCGGGGTCCTGGTCGAGGTTAACTGCGAGACGGATTTCTCTGCCAAGACCGAGGATTTCACCAATTTCGTAAAGGACATTGCCATGCAGATTGCCGCGACGAACCCGATTTCCGTTGATAGAGAGGGCATCCCAAGGGAGATCTTGGAAAGGGAAAGAGATATTTATGCCACCCAAGCGCGGGAGTCCGGCAAGCCTGAGAAGGTCACAGAAAAGATCGTGGAAGGAAAAATGAAGAAGTTTTATTCCGAGGCCTGCCTGCTTGAGCAGGCCTTTGTAAAGGATCCTGACAAGACGGTGCAGGATATCTTGAATGAGCTGATAGCAAAGACCGGTGAGAACATAGTTATCAGGCGTTTTACCCGCTACCAGCTTGGTGGTGCCGATGAACAGTAAAAAGCCCCGCTACAGGCGCGTGCTGCTAAAGTTGAGCGGCGAGGCCCTGATGGGTGAAAAGACCTTTGGAATCGACCCAGGGGTGCTCAAGGATGTGGGCCAAGAGATCAAGGAGGTTCATGGGCTCGGAGTCGAGATTGCAATAGTCATAGGCGGGGGGAACATTTTCCGCGGACTCCACTCCTCTGAATATGGCATGGGGAGGGTTGCTGCAGATCACATGGGGATGCTGGCCACTGTCATTAATGCGATTGCTCTGAACGAGACCCTGAACCATTTGGGCGTGGATAGCAGGGTAATGTCCGCTATCGACATAAACAAGGTGGCGGAGCCTTACATCAGGGAGAAGGCAATCAATCACCTTGAGAGAAAACGGGTCGTGGTCATAGGGGCCGGGACCGGCAATCCCTATTTCAGCACAGACACCGCTGCCGCCTTGAGGGCGATGGAGGTTCAGGCCGAGGTCCTGCTGAAGGCAACCAAGGTGGAGGGGGTATTTGACTCGGACCCGGAAAAGAACCCCGCCTCGAAGAGGTACAGGGAACTGGCCTATCACGAGGTATTGGAGAAACGCTTGGAGGTCATGGACATAACCGCGGTGTCATTGGCCATGGGACAGAACCTGCCGATAATAGTCTTCAATCTGCGCAAACGTGGGAACATTAAGAAGGTTGTTCTGGGACAAAAGGTCGGCACGATCATTTGGGGGGGAAGCGATGAGAGAGGAAATAATTTCCGAATGCCGCCAAAAGATGGACAAGACTATTGAGGCATTCAAAAAGGAGTTGGCTAAGATTAGAACCGGCCGGGCATCCCCGGCACTCCTGGACGGGATCAGAGTCAGCTGTTACGACACGCAGATGCCCCTGGATCAGGTGGCTTCCATCTCCGTGCCCGAAAGCCGCCTGATCACCATAAAACCATGGGACCAATCCATAATCGGGGAAATAGAGAAGAGCATCCTGAAATCCGAGCTTGGTTTGACCCCTATGAACGACGGGAAAATCATCAGGATTCCCATACCTCCCCTTACGGAAGAGCGACGGAAGGAACTTGCGAGGCTGGCAAAGAAAATGGGGGAAGAAGGAAAGATATCCATACGCAATCACAGGAGAGAGGCCAACGAACTTCTCAAGGAGTTGAAGAACGAGAAGGAGATTTCAGAGGACGAGATGTACAAGGGCCAAGAGGAGGTCCAAAAGGTTACGGATGAATATATAAAGAAGATCGATGCCGTAACGGCCGAAAAGGAAAAGGAGATAATGGAGTTCTAGGAGAGAGGGCCCCGATGGGCCTATGCCGACCATTTCTCCGTTTTCAGCCCCTCTCTCCTTGAAGCCGCCGCCGCTGATCGCCTGCATGTATCGAGTAAAAAGAAAGATCCTAGCTAGAGTGATGGATGAACTAAAGCCAGAAAAGCTTCCCAGACATGTAGCCATAATAATGGATGGAAACGGCCGCTGGGCAAAAAAAAGGGCCTTGAATCGGATAAAGGGGCATGAGGAAGGGGCGGAATCCGTGCGCGAGATAGTGAGGGTCAGCAGGGAAATCGGGATACCTTTTCTTACCCTTTACGCATTTTCAGAAGAGAATTGGAAGAGGTCAAGCTATGAAATCCAGGCGCTGATGAGTCTCTTGAAAAGGTTTCTCAGAAGCGAACTTGAGGAAATGCTGACCAATGGTATTCGGCTTCAAGCAATCGGAAGAATACATAAGCTACCGAAGGACGTCAGGGAAGAGCTGAAGAAGATCACGGAGAAGACCAGCCACAACAATGAAATGGTTCTCACTCTCGCACTGAGTTATGGGAGCAGGCAAGAGCTGGTTGATACAATCCAGAAGATAGCAAGGGATGTAAAGGCGGGAGATATCGCTCCGGAACAAATAGATGAAAGCCTTATCACCCTGAACCTGTACACGGCGGGGATTCCGGAACCGGACCTCCTGATCAGAACAAGCGCAGAGTACAGGGTCAGCAATTTTCTTCTCTGGCAGATCGCCTATACGGAGATGTACTTCACCCCCACCCTTTGGCCTGAATTCAGAAGAAAGGAATACATAGAGGCCATAAAGGAATATCAAAGACGGGAGAGGAGATTCGGCGCCACTGGAGAGCAGCAGGTGCGTGACTGAATGGGTTATGTCAGATATTGCCGTAGAACTGATTGGGATACCACCGTGTTCAAAGGGGTCTTGTTGCTGGAATCAGGTCTTCAATCCCTTTTCAGGCCCTGGGTCAGATGGCCCCTCACTCTGGACCGATGAATGGAGCCGAAGGGGTAGATGCACTTAAAGCGGTGGCTCACGGCCATAATAGCGATTCCTCTTGTCCTTTACCTATTGGGGCCCGCACCCAGATGGGCCTTTCAACACTTCATATTCCTGGTCTCCATCCTGGGCCTCCTGGAGTTCTACGGCATCAGTTCCCCCGAAATTCCCAGGTCCCTGAGGATCGTGAGCCTGGTCTTGGCCTACCCCCTTTTCCATTTCATCTCGAGGGGGCCCTTGGTAATGATCCTTCCCGCTGCCTCCCTTTGGGTGATAATACCGGGGATCCTTTATCTTTTCCTATATCGATCTCAAAGGACCAATGCCTCGGAAGGGATCGGCAAGATACTGTTCGGTTTCTTTTATATCTGCCTGCCATTGTCCCTTCTCATTTTCATAGAGAGGTATCCCAGGGGAGATCTGTGGATCGTCTTTCTCCTCTGCGTGGTGTTTTCCACGGATACCGGCGCCTATTATGCGGGGAGATTTCTCGGAAGACACAGGCTTTATCCTTCGATCAGCCCCGGAAAGACCTGGGAAGGAGCAGTGGGCGGATTCCTCGCAGGCATGCTTGCAGCCGTCATAGTTTCAAGAATACTACCTCCCGTTGATCTTGGAATCCCTGTAATAGCGTTGGCCGCGGGCCTCTCCATTTTGAGCCAGATCGGTGACCTCGTGGAATCCATGATAAAGAGGAACCACGGGGTAAAGGACTCCGGGAGAATCCTTCCCGGTCACGGAGGGATCCTGGATAGGATAGACGGCCTGCTGTTTGCTATCCCGGTCCTCTATTTTTTCCTGGCCTGGTACCTGCCCTAGAGACAAAATGCATCGTATTTGGTATCATTAATCCAGGCCATGGGAAAGTACCGAGGGAGAGCGGCAGGGAGAAGGGGGCGTTTTTCAAAGGTCTCAATGCATGGGTATGGAGTTGGAGCATTATGGGATACTATTCATTTGACAGGGAGAGAGTGTTGGTGACCGGGGGGGCAGGATTTCTGGGTTCCCATCTTTGTGAAAGGCTGCTGGATAGAGGGAATAATGTCATCTGCCTGGATAATTTTTTCACGGGTCAGAAACGTAATATCTTCCACCTCATGGATAATAGGAATTTTGAGGTGGTGCGTCACGACCTTGTGAATTCCATCTTTCTGGAGGTGGACCAGATTTACAACCTGGCGTGCCCCGCCTCTCCCATCCACTATCAATACAACCCGGTCAAGACCACAAAGACGAGCGTGATGGGGGCCATAAATATGCTGGGACTGGCAAAGAGGGTCAAGGCCAAGATATTGCAGGCTTCCACGAGCGAGATTTACGGGGATCCGACAGTGCATCCGCAGAAAGAGACCTATTGGGGAAACGTGAACACTATAGGTGTAAGGGCTTGTTATGACGAAGGAAAACGTTGCGCTGAAACCCTTTTTTTTGATTATTACAGGCAAAACGGGGTAAATATTCGGGTAGTGCGAATCTTCAACACCTACGGCCCAAGAATGCACCCGAACGACGGAAGAGTGATCAGTAATTTCATTATTCAGGCATTGAAAGGAGAGCCCATTACAATTTTCGGTGACGGCACCCAGACCAGATCCTTTTGCTACGTGGATGACATGGTTGAGGGAATTATTCGCATGATGGACGGCCCTGATGATTTCATAGGACCCGTTAACCTTGGAAACCCGACAGAGCACGAGATTCTTACCTTGGCAGAAAAGATAAAAGCGCTGACCGGATCCAGATCTCCCATCAATTTCCTCCCTCCCACCGAGGATGACCCCAGGAGGCGACGACCTGATATTACCCTTGCCAAGGAGAGGCTTCACTGGGAGCCCAAGGTCGACCTGGAAGAAGGCTTGAAGGAGACCATAGATTATTTTAGGGGGCTTCTCGCTGAGAGATGAAAAGAATCGCCATACTCGGCTCAACGGGCTCGATAGGGTCGAGTGCCTTAAAGGTTATCGAAGATAATCCGGAAAGATACAGGGTCGTCGCCCTGGCCGCAGGCAGGAACATCTCTCTCCTGTTAAGACAGATAGAGAAGTTCAGGCCCAAATATGTGGCAACGCTTGATGCCGAGATCGCAGAAAGTCTGCGTGGTCAGCTTGGCAGGAACCTCTGTGTCGAGGTCTTTTCAGGAGAGGAGGGAGTAGCACAGGTGGCCACAATGGAAGAGGTGGACACGGTGATCTCCGCAATTACGGGTGCGGCAGGGCTCATTCCTACCTATGAGGCGATCAAGAAGGGCAAGCAGGTAGCGCTCGCCAACAAGGAGACCATGGTCATGGCCGGTTCGCTGGTAATGGATGAGGCCAGGAAGAGGGGCGTGACCATACTGCCTGTGGATAGTGAGCACAGTGCCGTATTTCAGTCAATGCAGGGTCATCCCAGGGAAGATGTGAGACGAGTCATATTGACTGCGTCGGGGGGGCCCTTCAAGGAGTTGCCACTTGAAGAAATGGAGAAGGTTACCCCCAAGGAGGCATTGAAACATCCCAACTGGGATATGGGCCCCAAGATAACCATAGACAGCGCTACCATGATGAATAAGGGGCTGGAGGTCATAGAGGCCAAGTGGCTCTTTGATCTGAACATTGAGCAAATAAACGTCCTGATACATCCCCAGAGTATAATACATTCCATGGTGGAGTATCAGGATGGCTCCATCATCGCCCAGATGGGAATACCTGACATGATTACGCCTATATCCTATGCCCTATCCTATCCCCATCACATCCAAACCCGGCTCCCTTATCTGGAGTTGGCTGAGATCGGCGAATTGAGCTTTGAGAAACCGGATTTCAAGAGGTTCCGGTGCCTTGAGCTGGCGTTCGAGGCCATCAGCATTGGCGGCTCTATGCCGGTAGTGATGAATGGTGCGAATGAGATAGCGGTGGAGTCCTTCCTGGAGGGAGCCATAGGGTTCCTTCAAATCCCTATCCTAATTCAGAAGACCATGGAAGCACACAGGCCCTTTTCCATTGAAGGGATAGAGAAGGTCTTGGAGGCGGATGCCTGGGCCAGGGACACTGCCAGGCGGATTCAGAGAGACCTGGCCGGGGGCCGGATGCCTTAAAGTCTAGGTTATGAGCAAATACCGGGATATCCGCTTCCTGGATGCAGAGGGGCGGTGATCGGGAGGGATGGAAGCAGCATGTTCTATGTTGTATTAAGGCGTCTGAATGTTGTATGATGGTCTTACCATGACAGCTTGACATTGGAAGGTCGTTGCCAGGGCCGTAAGTGCTTGCGGGGCTGAGGGGCAATCCCATGTCTATAAAACCAGGTGAATAATGCACTATCTTATCTATTACTTCTTGCCCTTTATAGTGGTTCTCGGGATCTTGATATTTTTCCACGAACTGGGGCATTTCCTCGTTGCAAAGAGGTTCGGGGTAAAGGTACTCAAGTTCTCCCTGGGATTTGGATACAAGCTGGTAGGGAAAAAGATAGGGGAGACCGAGTATCTGATTTCCACAGTTCCCCTTGGAGGATACGTTAAGATGCTGGGGGAGAGCGAAGACGAAGAGGAGGACGTTCCGCCCCTTGAGGCTGAAAGGGCCTTCAGCAATAAGCCTGTATTGGTGCGAATCGCAATCGTGGCAGCAGGCCCCTTTTTCAATCTGGCCCTGGCACTCCTGCTCTTCTGCGGTCTCTACATGATAGCCGGTAAGTATGTAATGACCACGGAGATAGGGCAGGTCAGGGAAGGTTCCCCGGCCGGTAAGGCAGGTCTTTCAAAGGGCGATATCATTGTCTCGGTAATGGGAAAGGAGACCGGGAGTTGGGCGGAGATAAAGGAAATTGTCAAGGGCATGGCCGGGAGGCCCATCGAGATCGTAGTGAGGAGGGGGAGGGGTCTGAAGACCTTTACCGTAATTCCGGAAGAGGCTGTTGAGAAGAATATATTCGGGGAAGAGGTCAAGTCCGCCTTGATAGGGATAGTGGCTGCCGGAAAGTATCAGAGGGTAGAGCTTGGCCCCCTGGAGGCCGTGGGAGAGGGGTTTCGAAAGACATGGGAGGTCATTTCCTTGACCTGTCTGACGGTAGTAAAGCTATTGCAGCGGGTGGTGCCCATCAAGACCCTGGGCGGTCCGATCTTGATAGGGCAAATGACGGGCCAGCTGGCCCAGGAGAGCTTCTCCTATCTTATCCCCTTTATGGCGGTTATCAGCATTAATCTGGGCATATTGAATCTCCTCCCGGTCCCTATACTGGATGGGGGGCTCATTCTCTTTCTCCTGATCGAACTTATCCTTGGCAAACCCATAAGCCTGAAGAAACGGGATTTGGCCCAGAAGGTGGGGCTTTTTTTGCTTATATTTCTTATGGCGGTGGTCTTTTACAATGATATTTCGAGACTCTTCCAAAGATGATATGATGCTTCCGCAAAAACGCCATCTGCGGCGTTGCGCCGCAATCATTTACCCCGTTAAATAACCCTGAATCCCTAACTATTGAACGGACGATGTTCTCTGAGGATTCTAGGCCTTTGATTCAATGCGAAAAATGCCCATTTAACGGGGCAGGGATGAAGTGCAACGCAGATCGCTAGATCCCGCCCGCGGGGAATTGGACTTTTTGCGAAGCCATAAAGAATCATATGATTCTGTGCATAAATACTTCCACACTTCAGTACGGGATGGCCTTGATAGACGAAGGGGGCTCTGTTCTGACAGAGTATTTCTTGTCCCCGAAAACGAATAGTTTTACTGATTTCATGCCGTCTCTCGATTACGTACTGCGGACATGCGGTATTGAAATCAAGGAACTCAGGGCCGTCATTGTTTCCACCGGTCCGGGGAGCTTTACCGGATTGCGTGTAGGGCTCTCAACCGCCAAGGGTATCTGCCAGGGGCTCCAGATTCCCATTATCGGCGTATCCAGCCTCGAGGCAATGGCCATGCAGATACCTTATCCATCCGGGGGCGTATGCGCCATCATTGATTCAAGAAAAGGAGAGGTCTTTGCAGGCTTGTTCACGCCCTCTGAAGAGGACCGTTTGGTGAGAACAAAGGCTGACACCCCTTTGCGCTTTGAAGAGCTGGGCTCGTTCATAGGGGGCAAGAGCATTTTCATTGGTAACAATTTCGTGCGACAGGGAAAGCTTATTGAAGATTTGCTTGGTCCCAGGGCCCTTCTAGCGCCTGCTCCCCTCTGGACCCTAAAGGCTTCTTCCCTGGCAGTGATTGGGCTCCGACGATACCAGAGAGGGGATTTTGACCAATTGCGGGACCTGGTGCCTATCTACCTGAGACCGCCTGACATAAGACCCAATCCATTCCATCCCTCGTGGGATGCAAACTCCAAATCTCAAATCCCAAATTCCAAACAAAGGGAACCAAACCCAAAACCTGCTCCTCTATGATCCCGCTGAGGTCCCATTGCTATTTGATACTCGGAATTTGGTATTTTCTTTGTGGTTTGGTGCTCGTGATTTGATATTTTGGGGAGACGTCTTATTAATGGCATGCCACCAGTCCAGTGCTTCCCGTAACGGGTGAAGCTGATATTCAGAGCTCAAGGAATTAATGAGCATAAGTGCTTGAGACATTGACAAAAAACGTCAAGGAAATATAATACAGGACCAGCAGAGGGTTCTTGACTTAGTTTGTGCTGAAGAAATTTAGGGCGGTGTTTGGCGGCGATACTGCAAATGAACGGGGCAAGGCATATAGAACGAAGGATCAACAACAGCCTTCCTGTGGCGAGGGAGGGTCTGCCCTTCATATTTGGCTCCCTCCTTCTGACTTGCGCTTTTTTTTTGGCTGGTCCACTGTTTCTGGTCATACCAGCCTCGGTTGTGACCCTATTCATTATCTGTTTCTTTAGGGACCCGGATCGTGAAAACCACGGTGGTGACAGGGCAGTACTGACCCCTGCGGATGGGAAGGTGATAAAGGTAGAGCATTTACAAGGCCATAACAATCCCCTGGGGGAGCCTGCAATCAAGGTCAGCATATTCATGTCGCTCCTTGACGTGCATGTAAACCGGATACCAGTAAGCGGAAGGATCCTGGAAGTGAAGTACAAGCCAGGCCGCTTCTTTTCCGCCAATCTGGACAAGGCCTCGGAAGAAAACGAGCACAATCAAGTTACCCTTGAGACCGGGGGGGGACACAGGGTCGTATTCGTGCAAATAGCCGGTCTTATCGCCAGGAGGATTGTTTGCTGGATAAGGACCGGTGATGTAGTAAGCGCGGGACAGAGGTGTGGACTGATAAGATTCGGCTCGAGACTGGATGTGTACGTCCCTGCTGAAAGTCACCTGACCGTGAAAGTCAGGGACAGGGTAAGGGCAGGGGAAACTATTTTGGGGTATTTACCATGAGAACCCGCAGAAAAAAGAGACCCAAGAAACATCGGGACAGGAAAGGGATATATATTCTCCCCAATCTTTTTACATCGGCGAGTCTTTTTGGGGGCTTCTATGCAATCATCGCTGCAATCCAGGGGAGGTACGAAGCAGGCGCCGTTGCGGTGGTGCTCTCCGGGATATTGGACGGTATCGACGGGAGGATAGCCAGGTATACGAAGACCAGCAGCCTCTTCGGGACAGAGTACGATTCTTTGGCCGACCTAGTGGCCTTTGGAGTGGCCCCTGCAATAATTGCCTACCAATGGGCTCTAAGACCTTTCGGCCGGCTCGGATGGCTGGCGGCCTTCATGTATGTCATATGTGGTGCCCTGCGTCTTGCCAGGTTCAATGTGCAGAAGAGCCAGGCGGAAATGAGCTTTTTCAAGGGCTTGCCCATCCCGGCGGCAGCGTGCTCCATAGCCTCTTTGATCCTGTTCTCGGGAATGTTCAAGAACCTCATGATCGGCCGTCCGATTTTCATACTGATTTTGATATACACCTTGTCTTTCCTCATGGTCAGCACGGTCAATTACCCGAGCTTCAAAGAATTTGAAATAAGGGCTAGAAAACCCTTCAATGTGCTGGTATGGGTTATTCTCGTCCTGATGGTCGTAGCTTACAAACCCAAGGTGATGCTGTTCGTCATAATGGTTTCCTACCTTGTCTCAGGGCCTGTCGTCACTGCGCTGCGGCTCCCCAGGAGACGGGAAGAAAAAAAGGAGGTAAAACAAGAACATCTCTGCCAGGTCGGTGAAGGAGAGAGGGGTCACATAAAGGACGGAAAGGTGATCGGATAAGGGTGCATGAGGATAACCGGCGGAGAGGTCAAGGGAAGGAACCTAGCGGCCTTGAAGGGTCTTGACATACGGCCAAGTTCTGACTTGGTGAGGGAGGCGATTTTTAATCTCATCGGACAACAGGTCAGGGGTAGAGTCCTGGATCTGTTTGCAGGAACCGGGGCCCTGGGGATCGAGGCCCTGAGCCGGGGCGCAAATGAGGCCGTATTTGTTGACCTGTCCGATCAGGCCCTGAGGCTTATAAAGAAAAACTTGAAGCTGTGTGGTTACGTAGAACGGGGTAAGGTTTACAAGAGAGATCTTTCCAGGGGCCTGCCTTCGAGGTTTCCCTGGGTAGGGAAGAAATTTGACTTGGTCTTTCTTGATCCGCCCTATGGCAAGGGCCTGATTCCCCCTGTCTTGAAAGGCCTTGTGGAAAGAAGTATATTGACATCCCCGGCCGTCCTGGTCGCGGAGTCAAGGAAAGAGGAAGTTCTGCCGCTCTCCTGTGGGGATCTGGAAGTAGTTGACATCAGGACATACGGGGAAACAAAGATTCAGGTGTATGAATACGAGGTATAATCATGGGTTGTAAAGTAGCCGTATACCCTGGGACCTTTGATCCCATAACCAACGGCCATCTGAGTATCGTAAACAGGGCGCTGAAGATCTTCGACAGGCTTGTTATCGCAATATTGAACAATCCCCAGAAGAAACCCCTCTTCACCCTGGAAGAAAGGATATACATGATCCAGGAGGTGCTGAAGGATAGGAATGATATCGAAGTGGATTCCTTTGACGGCCTGCTGGTCGATTATGTGGTCAAGAAAAATTCCAACGTGGTATTGAGGGGTCTCAGGGCGATGTCTGATTTTGAATATGAGTTTCAGATGGCCCTTATGAACAGGAAGCTGAACAGGGATGTCCAATCCATTTTCCTCATGACGGATTACAAATGGTTCTATACAAGCTCAACCATAATAAAGGAGGCCGCAAGTCTAAATGGGGATATCAGTGGACTCGTCCCGCCTGTGGTCTGCAAGATGCTGAAGGAGAAATTCGGGTATTGAAAAAAAACTTGACACCAGCTTTGGCATAACTCATATTGGTTACTCAAGAAATTGGTGAACATAAGGGAATGCCTCAATAGGTAGCCGGGAAGGGGAATGAAAGATGTCCTTAACCAAAGAAAAGATTATTAATGACATATATAACCACGCGGGGCTGAGCAAAAGTCAATCCAGGACAGTCGTGGAAAAGCTTTTCGAGATAATGAAGCGGACCCTGGAGAGCGGTGAGGATATTCTTATAAGCGGTTTTGGGAAATTTATGGTCAAGTCAAAGGCTGCCAGGCGAGGGAGAAACCCCCAGACGACGGAGGATATGCATTTGAGGGCCAGGCGGGTGGTGGTCTTCAAGACTTCAGGGGTATTGCGCAAGAAAATCAACCAATCCTCGGACTCCACTTCCTAGATTCTCACAATGAAGGCGCCTGCAAACCCCATCTCTTTTAATCTCTTCTTTATGTCCTCTGCTTGAGTCAATGACTTTGATCTAGACACGTGGACCCTGTGTACGGTCCGCATGTTCTGGTCTACAATCCGGGAAATCTCTACATATTCAAAGAGAACTTTCAGGCGTTCAGCGAGCCGAAGTGCATTATCCATTTCCACGAAGGCCCCAACCTGAATCGTAAATTCCCCCCTCTGCACCTCGGGGATCTCCACGATGGGCTTGGCTCTCCCGTCATGTTTCAGCACCCCCACCTCCTTACTCAAGGCCACAATTTTGACCCGGGCCAATCCATCCTTGAGCAGGCCTATGTCTTTGGCAGCGGCGTAGGAGAGGTCAATGATCCTGTCTTTTATGAAGGGCCCACGATCGTTTATCCTCACCACGGTGGACCTCCCATTGGAGAGGTTTATAACCTTGACGTAGGTGCCCAAAGGCAGGGTCTTGTGGGCCGCAGTCCTCCTATGCATGTCAAAGATCTCTCCGCTGGCTGTCGGGCGGCCGTGGAATTTCCTCCCGTACCAGGAGGCCGTTCCCACCTGGACAAAGCCATAGGCATCCGGGAGGGGATAGTACCTCTTCCCGTCGACCTCATAGGGCCTCGGAAGATGCCCTTTGCTGTCTTCCGGCAGGAGGACGATCCTGGGTGGTGATACCTTGATGTGACTTCTTGAGGTGCAACCAAGCAGTGCCGCCATAAACAGGAAAGTGATAATAAGGAGCCTTTTCATTCTCAATCCTGGATCCTGGGTCATCAGAGTAATATTTATTATTGCCGAAAATAAGGCTAGATTCAACTAGAATTGTCATAACTGAATGACATAAGGCCCAGGTCCAGGAAGTCAAGCCACGATTTCTCGAACAGCGGCAATTGGAGGCGGGATCGTAAGGCTTTCGGGGTCAGGCCTACACAATTGACAAAGGTAGCTTCTTCACAATTTTCAAAATTAACCTCCCAAGCTCCTTGTCCTTGTGTTGCTTTTCCCCTATTCTTCGACTGGCTT
>JAFDHB010000299.1 GCA_019308985.1 Deltaproteobacteria bacterium
CCAGCCCCGTGAAATTCACGCAAGTGACAGTGAAACGTATTTCACTGGGGTGCCAAAAGAAGTCAGACCCTCACGGTTTTCACCGGCCGGACAGCACCCATGGATCATCTCCGCACCGGGCACTTTTCTCTTAGAAGCCTGTTTTTGGCTTCAAAATGGGCATTCTAAGCCCCAAAAACGGAGCGAAAAAACGGCCTTCCCAAGTCATATTAACTGGTTGTTGAGGTTCGACCCCAGTTCCAGTTCGAAGTTCGAGGAGTTCGACAGTTCGACAGTTCGTTTCCCTTTGGCATCGGAAATCTGGAAATGACTTGATCCTTGACAATATAAAGGAAAACCCCGAAATTATATGGAGAGATATGACCTAAATACATAATGAAGCAATGCCCCCTCTAGAGGAGAAGCGAATGGAAACACTGCATATTTCAAAAAGTGAATTAAAAGAACTGATGAAGGAAGCCCTGATAAGCGTATTGACCGAAAGGAAGGATCTATTGGAGGATGCCGTATCAGAAGCGATCCTGGATATGAAACTCGGCCTCGCCATAGAAGAGGGTGATACAGGTGAGTATGTTTCCGAATCAGAAGTGCTTTCTAAGCTGACGGACTGATCCATGGAAGTGCTCTATGCAAAGAGATTTAGCAAGGATCTTGATACGATCCGCCATGAAGCCAAGATCAAGAGGGGTCTCCTGGATCTGATAGACAGAATCAAGGAAGCGGATTCCTTGGGCGATTTGAAGGATGTTAGGAAAATCGAAGGCTATCAAGGCTATTATCGAATCAAGGTTGGGGACTACAGGCTTGGGGTAAAGGCAGAAAAGAACAGGATCGAATTGATACGGTTTCTCCACCGCAAAGAAATTTATAGACGATTTCCCTAGCAGTAAAGTTTTCCTGCACCTATGCCTCGGCAAACCAGATTAGACTCCCCGGGCCTATTTGTGAAAACGAAACGTCCGACCGCACGCCCCACAGATTCACTACCATCATAAAGAACATTTAGGATGCCATGTGCCGCCAAATGGCCTTTAATCTCTTGAGGGGATCACGGTTGCTAAAGTAAGGAAGGACTGCCTCTCTGTGGCTCAGCGGGCTCGAGCGTAGCGGGCGAGAGATAAAAAAACATCCATGCAACTGAACTTCCCCTCCTCCCAAATCATCCAGGCTGCCATCAATGTGCATAAAGAACTCGGCCCTGGCCTTCTTGAGTCCGTTTGCCAGAAATGCATGGTAATAAGAACTGGAGGGAATGGATTTTAACGTCCAGGCAGAACTCGACCTCCCTGTAACTTATCGAGGGCATAGTATCGACGGCCTTGGGTTCCGTCTGGACCTGCTGGTAGAGGATAGAGTCATTGTTGAACTGAAATCAGTTGAGCAAATTAGGGAAGTCCACAAGAAGCAACTGCTCACTTACTTGCGCTTGGCCGAGAAGGAGCTGGGATTATTGATAAATTTCAACGTATCCTTGCTTAAGGACGGTATAACCCGGATTATAAATTCCCCTTAACTCTGTGACTCTGAGAGCTCTGCGAGAGAACATTTTCTTGTTTACCATACACATTAGGAGATTTCTCGAGCTCCAAATTCAGAATCCCTAAATTCCCCAATCCCTAAATCTAACACTTATTTACAAATCAACGTTATATGCGCCACAGGTATTGCCCAACGTTGGTTCTGATCTCTCCTCGGATCACCTCAAAAATCTGCTTCGGTCGCTCCTGGATCTCCTTGAAAATCTCTACAATTTCAGGTATGCTAATTTGCTCTTTTATGGGTGCTTCTCCTTTCTCTATGAGTTTTGTGTCAAAACCCTTTTAAAGGAAAAACGCGCTTTTTTCTTACCTTTCAGAATTTGACGAGTTCGCAAAAAGTCAAAACTGGGATGGCAAAGTAAAAAACTTCAAGTAAGTATTCAAGTTGAGCCTGCGAAATCCCGCTTAGCGGGAGCGCTCGAATCTCGTGTGATGAGGCGTACTTAGTCAACAACGCCCCCCTAAGATAGACAAGATACAAAGAGAGAAGTACAATGATTTGTAATTGATCACAGGGAGAGGCTAAAATGCAGGATAAACAAACCGTAATACGCGAGATAAATGATCTTCCAGAAACGCTTCTTCAAGAAGTACTGGATTTTGTGCGCTTTTTGAAGGCAAGAACGGCGCGGAGACCTTCAGAAACTGCCCTTTCCAGTGAGACAGTGCTGAGAAAGGATTGGCTCAAGCCAGAAGAAGATGAAGCATGGCGAGATTTGTAAAATTGGGTGTCTTTTGTTGCATTAGGGAAAGGAAATAGAAAATGATCATTGAATACTGCCAAAAGGCTCTTGAAAAGGCTGAATACAAGAAATTGGAAGATGGCACATGGTTCGCTGAAATCCCTGGCTTTAGAGGAGTATGGGCAAACGGGAAAAGTGTA
>JAFDHB010000101.1 GCA_019308985.1 Deltaproteobacteria bacterium
GAGGAGGTCTGCTCGCGGGAGATCATGCGGACCCAAGGACGGCAACCGAGGATACTGCTCACGAATGTCAAACAGCTCGAACTCCTGCTTACCCGGCAGGTGGACGTAGAACTTTTCAAGGATGCACGGCTGGATTTTCTTGTATTCGACGAGGCTCACACCTTCTCCGGGGCGCAGGGGGCGGAGGCCGCCTGCCTGATTCGGCGGCTGCGGGCCTTCTGCGGCCGCAAAGAACAGGACACGGTGTGTGTGGCCACATCGGCCACCATTGTTGACAAAGATTATCCGGATGCAGCCCGCGATTTTGCGGCGCGGTTCTTCGGTGTGCCAAAGGAAGAGGTGGTCACGGTTGGAGAGGCCTATGAACCTGAGGCATGGACATCCAGTCGGATTGTGCCTCCAGAACCCTCAAGAGACCCCGCAGGGATCCTCAATGAGTGTGTGTCAGCCGTGGAAGATGCTTCCGGAGAGGCAGTTCGGAGCGTGTATCGGGAACTCGCGGGTAGTGATCTGGCGGGAGAGGATTGGCAGGCAGCGCTTCACGAGGGGCTGTCACAAAACGAAATCTTGTTTCAGTTAAGCGAGTCGCTGGCTGCCCCGAGGACCTTTCACGAGCTGCCTCCGGAACTGGAGAAAACGATTGGCCGGCCGGTGAGTGAGGCGGAGATCCTCTGCTGGCTCACCCTGGGCGCGGCCGCACAGGTCCATGGCAGGCCGCTCCTGAGGCCGGTAGTCCACGGGTTCATTCGCGGGATCAGCGGAGCCGTGGTGAGTTTTCCAAAGAATCGGCAAGGCCCCAGGTTGTGGCTTGCTGCCGAAGACGAGATCGAGGCCGGAGAGGGAGATGAAAAACACGCTCATTTTCCCGTTGCCACCTGTACTACCTGCGGACAGCACTATTTCATTTCCTTTTTGAAGGATTTTGAGTTCAGCGGCAAGGCCCCCGGTGGAGGCGAGGCCGCAGGGGATAGCTTTTTTTGGGAACCTCTGGCGGAAACCGAAGGGGGCAGGCGGGTCGTGCTGCTGGGTCACCTGGTCGGGGGAAGTGACGATGAGGACCTGGAGGATCACGCGCGCACAGCAACGCTCTATTTTTGTAGGCACTGTGGTGCGGCCCACCCCCGGGAGGTGGGGCGATGCCTCCACTGCGGTGCAGCCGGTGAAACGATCACCCTCTATGCGGTGCGTCAGCAGGAGGGCAAACCGGGTGTCCTGACCAGCTGTCTTTCCTGCGGGACCAACGGGCGGCGTATCGGCAGCCAGTACAGAGAACCTGCACGCCCGGTTCGAGCGACCACCGTTGCTGATGTGCACGTTCTTGCCCAGGACATGGTTCACAACTCTGACAGGCAGCGACTCCTGGTCTTTTGCGACAACCGGCAGGACGCCGCTTTCCAGGCGGGATGGATGAAGGACCACGCGCGCCGTTTTCGTCTTTGGGCCTTGATGGCAGAGGCCTTGAAAAAGGGTCCTCAATCAGTCGGCGACCTGGCCCGCAATATTGACGATGTGCTGGAAGAAGATGACGCCCTTTCCCGGGCCCTGGTGCCGGAAGTCTGGGAAGTGGTTCTCAAAGAGGGCAGCGGCGGACGCCACCAACAGGAGCGGCGCAAGTTTCTGCGCATCCAGGTGCTAAGGGAAGTCACCCTCCCCCCCAGGCAGTCGATCGGCTTGGAGCCCTGGGGAAGGATGAAGGTGGAGTACGAGGGACTGGATGCTTCCCTTTCGTGGATTCAGGAAAATGCCCGCAGGTTGGCGATGCCGGCCGAGGATCTTCGTGACGGGGTTGCAGGCTTGCTGGACTACCTGAGGCGGAAGCGGGTGTTGTACGACCCCGAGCGGGAGGTCTTCACCAAGTACTGGATGGAGGGAGACCTGGAGGTGCAGCAGGGGTACATGCCCCAGATCGGCAACCCTGTAGGGACGAAGCTTCGGCGTGAGCCGACTGAAAAGAAGGAACTCGTAACCCAGTGGATCAGCGACCGAGGGGATACAACGATTAGGCAGATAGCGCGAAAGTGGAGGGTTGAGCCCGATGAGACAGAAGCATTTCTTGAGAGCCTCTTCAATTTTCTCCTGGAACAGGGCCTGTTGACACCCGTGAGGCTTAAAGGCTCCAGGGGCAAACCACTGCCCAATATCAGCGGGGTGTATCAGGTCAATGGCGCTCGTCTGCGTCTCCAGCAAAACCACGGCGTCTGGCGCTGCAAGAACTGCCGCCGCCGGATAACACGCCGAACACCGTGGCAAGTATGCCTGGCCTGGCGTTGCAACGGGGAGCTTGAATTTGTGCGGGAAGACCCGGACAACTACGATCTGCAACTGCTCGACCAGGGATACTCGATGCTCCGGCCGGAAGAACACACGGCCATGGTGCCCCATGATGAGCGGGAAAGGCTGGAAAACCTCTTCAAGGGTGGGGGGGACGCGGTCAATACCTTTGTATGTACCCCAACACTGGAGTTGGGCGTAGATATCGGCAAGCTGGATGCAGTGATGATGCGCAACGTACCACCCCTTCCGGCCAACTACTGGCAGCGGGCCGGCCGAGCCGGGCGGCGGCACCGGATGGCCGTCATCATGACTTACTGTCGGCCTGTATCCCATGATCGTGCCTACTTCAATGACCCGGTCAAGCTGCTGGCAGGCAGGGTGGATCCACCGGCCTTCAACTTGAGAAACGACGTCATGGTGGCCAAGCATGTCCATGCAACCGTTATCACCAGGCTTCATCAATACACGCGAGACAGTTCCCGTTCGGATGAGGAGCGCCGAAGAATAGAGGAGGTGCTCACGGAGTGCCTGCCTTCCCGCGTTTCGGCCTACCTTTTTGAAGGGGGGTTCGTCCGAGAGAACGCCTTTGATCTCTCTCCCTTGAAAGAGCTGGTAGAGTCAAATTTGCAAGACTTGCGAGATTATGTGAGTAGTGCCTTCCGGCAGGGATGGCCCGAGCTCGATGCGGAGGTGACAAAGCCAGAGGCCTTGCAAGGGCACATATCGGGAATGGTTGCAGGGCTCGATGAGGTAGTTTCTCGCTTAACGCGACGCCTGCGACTCGTCAATGTCGGTGCCACTAATGCCATAGAGCGTTCTGGACGTTTCGGCTACCCTATCTGCAAGGTTTGCGGGCAGAGTGTCTCGCCTCTATCATCAGACAAGCAGCTTGAACATTTCGAAAAGTCCCATCAGGAAAGATGCGGTCGGGCGGTAACGCCGGTGGGTTTCTATGCAGACGTGGTAGCAGACGTTTTGTCACTGCCAGAGTGCCCGGACCAGATCACTGCTTACAGTGTCCTTGAAGCGCTTCGGCTGGCTGCCACACATGTGCTCGATATGCATATGGAGGATCTTCAAATTTTGGTGATCGGACATGTAGACCGTGATGAAGTGGATGCCCTCCTCTGGGACCCAATGCCCGGAGGTTCGGGACTCCTTGAACAAGTCTATGGTCGCTTCGATGAGATTACCAGAATAGCCCTGGAAATCGTGGAAAAGTGCTCCTCCGTGTGTGAAAAGTCGTGTATTGATTGCCTTCAAACCTTCCGCAACAGTT
Organism: Deltaproteobacteria bacterium; assembly: GCA_019308985.1. Next base: position 3,554 of record JAFDHB010000101.1, read on the forward strand.
ACTACCACAAGCACCTAAACCGGATGGTGGCACAGGAGTGCCTCGAGGCCTGGGGGACACACCTTGTCCTGTCCCATCAGATTCCGCCAAAGCAACCTTCAAAAGAACCGGGCGAGGGGGCCTATCCCGTAAACGAAGCTGAACGGAAGCTCCGACATCTGCTCCTGTCAGCAGGATTCGAAGAGGGAATCAGGGGCAAGCAGATTCGTCTTGATCGGGCCATAGGAACCACAATGCCTGATGTGATTTATCGGGCAGACTACCATGAGGAGAATGAAGGCATCTGCATTTACCTGGACGGCCTGAGCGGTCATCTCCACGGAAATCCCCAAACAGCGGAGCAGGATAGACGGATCAGGACATGGTTGGGCAACAACGAGTATGACGTCATCGAGATCGCCGTGAGTGACCTGGACGACGAAGAGGCCATGACGCGCCATTTCCGCAAGCTCGCGTCCTACTTGCGTAAAGATCAGTTGCGGAAATCCCTTGCTAAAGACACCTCATGGTTCAGACTGGCCAAGGAGAAAAAAGGCGAAAGGGAACGCAGGGGACTAAGACTTGTGCGGCCGTCCCAGGAAGAAAAGTATGTGAACTGCGTGCCGCTGGTGCCCCTCAGGCTAGCCGCAGGTGCATTCAAAGATCCCCAGAGCCATGGCACGGAAGATTGGGACTGGGTGGAAATTGACACCCATCGCCGATTGCGCCCGGGAATGTTTGTTGCACAAGTCGTTGGAAAATCAATGGAGCCTTTTATACCGGACGGTTCTTACTGCCTCTTTTCCGCGCCGGTGCCAGGAACACGCCAGGGCAAAATAGTGCTGGTCGAGAGTGACGACCCTCTGGATCCGGAGACAGGTAGTCGTTACACGGTAAAACGTTATGAAAGCGAAAAGGTCACCTCAGAAGACGGAACCTGGCGACATATCAAGATCACCCTAAAACCGATCAATCCTGACTTCCAGCCCATCGAGTTGACATGCGAAGAGGAGGGCAGGGTCCGAGTCGTCGCTGAACTGCTAGAAGTCCTGGAGTGACTCGTTGTTTATGATGATCCAATGTTCTGAAATTGGCTGTATACGCTAGAAATATCGTTTTGAGCCGGTGGAGTCAAAAATGACCTAGAATCGGATCACTGAGGAAAAAAACCAGGAACTCACCTCACGCCATGCCCGCGAAAGCGGGCATCCAGCAGTTCTGCGGTTGATTTCTATGGTCTGGATTCCGACTGGGGTGTTTATCCTGCACCTCAGATGCGGGGCCGGAATGATGAATAGAGGGTCCTTTGTTCCCAGGATTCCTCAATGCAGTGCTGGTATTTGGTTCTTGCCGGTAACGGATAACGTCTTTGGGCACCTATGAGATAATGTTTTGTTGATCCAAGAGTCTTACAAAGCGATCGGCCTTTCGCTTCTATGTCATAAGAACTTGGAAGAGAGGATTGAGCCATGCCCAAGATAAGCGATATCGAAGGTAAGGGGAAAGAGGGACTGGACATATCCGGACTGCCTTGGCTGAAGAAAGCTGTAAGCTCTGACTTGATAAAAGGTGGGATTTATCTGCTCGCTGGCGAGCCAGGAATTGGAAAAACAACGTTGTCCCTTCAGGTGCTAGGGGAATTGGCCAAACAAGGTATTAAGGTTCTGTATCTGCCTACAGAGCAGAGCATGAGTGACGTAAAAAGAGTATTTGGCAGACTCTTTAGATCCGGAGCTGGCAGGGCTGAAGATAATCTTTATGTTGATACAATAGACGATTTGAAAATGCTTCCGTGGTTCCTTAACCACCAAATACTCCCTCCAGAAAAAGAATACCACGGATGTCAGCTAATCGTGATTGACTCCTTGCAAGGGGGTGGACTTGGAACAAGTGCTGGGCAGGCCTATAAGGCATTATCGGACTTCATTGATACGACCAAAAGTTTAGGCATCACCTGCTTGTTTGTTAACCATGTTACCAAAAGGGGAGAGATAGCTGGCCCAAAGGCTCTGGAGCATGCTGTAGACTGTGTAATTTACATAAGACGTGCGCTCCGCCTCAGACCGCTGTTTGTACCGAAGAATCGCTTTGGCCCAGCCATGCTCGATCCAATAGTCTTGACAATGGAAAAAGAGGGTCTTCGGGAGTCCCCGCACACAACAGCGCAAGCAACAACCGTTCTTGGTTATAGCGGTGTTGGAGAAGAGTTCGCTGAAGCCCAGGCATCGGTTACCATTCCAAGGTTTGGCTCGCCCCCTGGCTTGAGTGCTCCGTTTTTACCGGGCAAGAAAATAAAACAGCTATTAAAAGTCCTTGGGACTCTCAAGGATATTGATGTGGTTGACCTGTCCTATGATATTAGTTGCTACCTTCCAGGACGTAGAGGATACGTATCAGCCCTTGATCTGCCTATTACTATTGCTTTGCTGAGCTCTTACCTTCATCAGGACGTCGACAACCGATCCTTATTTGTTGGAGAGGTTGACTTAACGAAACAGATCAGGCCTCCAGAAAAGACTTATTTAGCTGCCCTCGCTGAGCTTCTTGTCGAGCTTCAGCCTGGAAGGATTAAGAAAGTATATTTGTCAGAGAAGAGTGCCATTGATCTAATGGAAATGCGGCCCAATGAGAGCAGACCTAGAGTTGGAGACGTTGTGGAAGTGAATGGTGTTAGAGATCTTGAATCCCTCCTCCGCGAGATCTGGCCAGCTTTGATGGTCCCTTAATCCTGAGCGACGGAGGTGAGCAAAAATGCCGCCACCTTTTGTTCCCAAGACAGTTGAGGACATTATTTACTATTACTATGCCAAGCTTGTTATCGCACCATCGGCGGGTTTCGAAAAGAATTATGGCTTTATTATCGACACTTATAAGCGCCTTAAATCAGGTGAGATTGAAATGTCTCATTATGACCGAGAGATCGAACGTGTTGCAAAAACAGCCAATGAATGCGCTTTTTGTGGGAGGCGGTCGAAAAAATGCCAGCCTGTCCATGTCGTTCCGAGATCCTTTGGCATTCCCCCTGGCATGCATAATTTGGTGATAGCCTGCGAGGATTGTGCCCAGTCAAAGCAGGATAAGGATCTCATGTATTGGTGGTGTAGGGAACTGGGGAAGCCGCGAGATGATGTGCCACGGATACCCCTGGGACTTTACCTCAAAATAGCTTACGAGATGAACAAGATAAATTTCAGCTTGAGGAAAAAGTGCAATGGCTTGGCACGGGTTTTTTCACATATTTCCTAAGAGAAATTTGTGAATCTTCAGTTCTAAGAATATCTAAAAAGGTAGGATATGAAAATATTCCTTACATCAGATGTGCACCTGGGAATGAAGTTTGCCGGGTATCCAAGTGTCCAGAAAGAGCTTATCGAAGCCAGGTTTGAAGCACTGAAACGGTGTGTGGACATCGCTAACGACCGCGAGTCTGACCTGTTTGTGATGGGTGGTGATCTTTTTGACAGGGTTTCAGTCTCAAAAGCTGACATCAAGCGAGCAGCAGATATCCTCAGCGACTTTCAGGGAAGGCTGGTCGCTGTGTTGCCGGGCAATCATGATTACGTCACACAACGACCAGACGGACTGTGGGCAATTTTCAAAGGCTATGCAGACAATCATGTCCTGGTGCTGGAAGAAAAGAAAGTATACCCCTTAAAGACGTTTGATTTGGATGTCAATCTCTATGCTGCCCCTTGTGATACAAAGCATTCGGTAAAGAACTATATTGGTTGGGTCAAGGATAGCGGAAAGGACAATGAGGTCTTGTTCCACATTGGCATCGCCCACGGCAGCCTTGAAGATCTTTCTCCCGATTTCAACAAAGACTATTACCCCATGACCGAAACTGAGCTGTTGCAATGCGGTTTGGATATATGGTTAATGGGCCACACTCATCTACCCTATCCGTCAAGGCCAGGGGCCAAGAGCAGGATCTTTTGTCCTGGTACCCCTGAGCCCGATGGGTTCGACTGCAATCACGAAGGTAAGGCCCTTCTTCTCGAAATTGATGGGAAGAAAGAGATTAAGGCCAAATTCATCAGCACAGGAACCTATCGCTTTGTACGTGATGAAATACAGGTGAGCAGCCAGAGCGACCTTAAGGGTGTAAGAGATAAATATGCCGATCCTTCTAACAAGAATATCCTTTTGAGGCTCAAGCTCGGGGGATCTCTTCCAGAAGAGGATTATGAGCAACTCCAAACCGTCCGATTGGAGCTTGAAAGGAATCTTTGCTTCCTTGACTTGGATTCCAGCGAGGTAATGGTCAAGATCACCCCTGCGCTCATTGAAAAGGAATTTACCGAACATTCCTTTCCTTACAGGCTGTTGAAGAATCTGGTCCAGGAGAAGGATTTTGAGGCACTGCAGATTGCATATGAGCTCATTAGGGAGACCCAGAGATGATTCTCAAAAAGATGACTATCAAGACCTTTGGGGGACTTTTCGACCGAGAGATCGAGTTGCGAAATGGTCTTAACATAATCCTGGGACCTAATGAGTCCGGTAAATCAACAATCTATCACGCCATAGAGAGGACGTTGTTTACTCCGTCAAAGCTAACCCCTTCAAAGTTGAAGAGGCACATGGAACGCTTCCTTCCCATTGGAGGTGGTGACACAATCGAGGTGTCAATTGATTTCGAAGACAGAGGTGGGGAATATTCGCTTCGCCGGAGGTGGGGTAAGGAGGCCCTCTCTGAGTTGAAACTACCTGGTGGCTCACTCATCTCTGATGACAATTCCATCCAGGAGATAATAGGGCAAAGCCTCGGAGTCCCGGAAGGCACATGCAGGACTGTTATGATGACATATCAGTCCGGCCTGTCAAGGACGATTGATGATCTGAAGGGCGATAGAGATACCCTCGAATCCCTTGGAGACCTCTTGCGAAAAGCGGTCATGGAAATGGATGGAGTCTCTGTAGATGCGTTCAGAAGCAAGATCGAGGATGCTTACAGGGTATATTTAGGCAGATGGGATCTTGATTCAAATTATCCAGAAAACAATCGAGGTATTGAGAATCCGTGGAAAAAAGGTGTGGGCTCTGTTGTTGAAGCATTTTATGAGAAAGAAAGACTGAGGTTGGACTTGGAGTCTGCTCAGCGGCATGAACTCCAACTGGACAAAGTGAACAGGGAAATCTTTGATTACATCGTTAAGATGGAGGAGGCTGAATCCTTTTTAGAAGAGAATAGGGCGATCAAAGAAGATGCTGAGAAGCGCCGCCAACTTGAAGCCGAACTAAAGGCGGCCGATCTTGAGTACCAGGCTCTTGCGCGAATCAACAAGGACTGGCCTGTTATAGATTCTAAAGTAGAGGAGATCACCGAAAAGCTACCTGACCTTGAAGAGAAGCTAAGCAAGACGGAGAAGGAAAGAGCAAAGGCCGAGAAGTACCAGGAAAACAAGGAACTATTGGAGAGGTTCAAGCGGGCTAAGAAAAAGAAACAGGCTGTTGACGAGGCAAAGATGGGGCTTGCCAAGATACGAAAGATCACAAAGGGTGATCTGAAAAATCTGAGAAAAAAACTCAATAAGGGCCAGGAACTGGAGACCTCATTATCGGCCGGTAAGCTGTTTGCGACATTTACTGCCAATACATCATTGGAATTGGAAGTTCAAAAAGGAGTTGAAGAAAAAACCAAAGAAAAGCCATCCCCCGGTGAGCCGCTCGAAATAGAGGCAGAGGGGGTCCTGAGAATATCCCACCCTGACTGGGACCTCGAAGTGACCTCAGGTGCTGAATATGCGAAGATTTTGGAAGAATATGAAAGAGCAAGGGAGGCGGGTGTCGAGCTTCTCAAAGAACTGGGGGTAAAGGATCTGGACGAAGCAGAGGCCGTGAATGACATTTATGAGAAGAAGGTAAGGGAATTAGAAAATGCCAAAACCAATTTGGAAGAAGAGCTTGGGAATTGCACTTACGATGAATTGAAGAAAAGCTCACAGGCGCTGAAGGTTGTAAAGCCTAGCAAGGATCTTACAACGCTCATCGAGGAGATGACAGAGCTACGATCCGAGATCAGTGGTTTAAAGAAGGATCTTGAGAAGCGCGAAGGTACCCAGGCAGATTACGTTAGGGAGTACGGCTCCCAGGACCAACTGATCCAGAGACTTGCAAAGTTGGCCGGAGAGAAGGGGAAAAAGCAAAAGGAGCTAAATGAACTGAAGCCCCTTCCCGCGGGAATAGAGGATGTAGATGAATTTATTAAGGAATATGAAAAGACCCAGGCTGAACTTGAGACTTTAAAGGAAAAATACAATGAGTTGATCAACGAGAGGATTAGACTTGAGAGTACGGCACCAGACAGGTCGGTCGAGGAATTCCAAAAAGAGCTGGCGGAGGTGGAAGAAAAATTTAACAGACGGCTGAAGAAGGGCAAAGCCATAGCCAGGATAAAGCAAGTCACGGAAAGGTTGCTCGAGGAGATGGACAAGGAAACATATACCGGTCTTGAGCAGCATGCGGCGGGACTCATGGAAATGATGACTGGTGGACGTTACGGAGAGGTTGTAATGAGAGAAACTATTCCGACTGGGCTACAAAGGAAGGATGGAATGGTGATACCTTATGACTACTTATCCTTTGGGACCATAGATATACTCGGTCTTGCCCTGAGGCTGGCCATAACAAAAATGTTTTTGGGTGACAGAGAAAATCTTGTGATCATGGATGACCCGCTTGTTGACCTTGATCCGGATCGGCAGTCAAAAGCGGCTGATGCCATAAAGGAGTTTGCCGAGAGCAAACAGGTCATCCTGTTGACCTGTCACCCCTCGCATGCAAAGTTGCTGGGTGGTAATCTGATAGAACTCGAAATGAGATATTAAAGAGGCAAGGGGGTCGCATCTTAGATATTAAATCGCCTTCAGTTGGTGTGATCGGTGCAACAGAATGCATAGAAAAAGTACAGGGGTTCTTACCTCGTAATGTATTGTTTCAGTCCAATCCAGCGAAAATTCTCGGAAAGAAGGTTCTAGTTGAGTGCTCAGTCTGTCCTCAACGAGGGTATGCTGCCTCCCGCAGGTCCTGTTTCAAATGCCTGTGTCCCCTCCGATCCATATACCAACATTTTTGTCTTTGTACCACCAACCTGGAGAGTTATAGAGGCACGGTCAATCTCAATAACGGTAGCGCTCTCAACCCCTAATGTGTCCCCCAGATAAACCTCCGCTTCATTTGCATTTCTATCCCTGACCAATGCCCTGCCTTCATCACTACTCACCTCGACCACGTAAAGATCACCCAGCTCTCTCTCGGGGAACACATCAGCCGCATGTGAGGGGATGCTCATCAGCACTGTGAAGAGACTTGTCATAAGGATTTTCATCTTTTTCCTCCTATGGCCTTAGCGTAGATATGGGAACAGGGTCATTTTCAAACTCAGGCCATGAGGCAGAGTAAATCCCGGCGTTATCGGGGTGGGCACGGGCGTATAGAAAGTGATTGTGCTGGATCAGACCTCTTAAGGTGTAGACCTGAGTGTTATGAAAAGTACCATCAGCGTCTTGCTGGTTTATGACCCCCGACAAAGAGACAGCAAATCTTTCTATCATAAAAACATATGGCAATGTATATTCGTAATGGAGGAGAAGATTGAACTCACCCGTATCTGTCAGCATGATGATCTTGCCATATGCACCGGGCGGCATGTCAAAATAGATTGCAGAATAGTCCTCCGGGTCCGGAGGTGTGCTATCTGATGGGTACAAGGCAACCCCTATGGACAAATCAAAGGGGTCTATATAAGGCTCCCCTTGTTGATTCAGGACGCCATCTTCATTCGAGTCCACCTTGGAAACAAGATCCGGATTAGCCTTAATCTCAGCTGAGGTCTTCAAAACATGGTGTAAATAGAATCTGTCTGTCGAGTTTGAAACGCTGATGTGCATGGGTTCACTGATGTCCTTGATGCCTAGTGCCACAGAGGCAGGTCTTCCATTGATTGTACCCCTGAACTCCACTTGGAGGTAAAGGTCAGTGATATCTACAGGGATAGGATTGTTTGTAAAATCAAACTCAAACTCCACAGCTTCTTGAGAGCTCAAGGATGTTACGTCTATCTTGGATGACTCCGAGCGGGAAAAATAGGCCTCCCTAGATGCTGCCGTAGGAGGATCAGCCGAGAGATCGGCCTTATAGTCCGTCCTTCTCCTGTATATTGCCATAGCCTTGAGAGCACCCTCGCCTATGACAAGTTCCGCATTTGTGTTCATCACTTTTGCCTTGATATATGTGAATTGCTGAGGAGTCACACTTCCATCGATAATGGAGTAAACAAATCTTTCGGGCGGAGTGATCTCTAATGGAATGGGCGTATATCCCACAGCCACGGCTCCAGTTTCAAGTCCAAGTTGACCTTTGTAGACCAGATACAAAGAAACATCTTTGGCAGCCAGAGGAATCGGGGAGGCGCTTAGGTCAAAGTCAAATGATGTGGCTGTCTGTCTCGGGATGAGGTGCTTCTCCCCTTCGAGTTGCTTCACGATATATTGGAACTGATCCCCACCATCAAGCTTGTACTTAACTACAAGATGAACACTCCCCCCACTCATCTCTTCATTTTCAGGAAAAGTCGATGTGTTCTGGGCAGAGAGGGTAACACCGTCGAAGCCTGCTGTGTAACTACTGAATTGCAAGTTAAGATTAGTTATCTTTATCGCGCCGCGGAAGAAGTAATCCAGCAATGCCGCAGAATAGCCCACAGCGCGGGGGATGAGCTTATCAGCATAGTCTTTCCAGCAAACGTGATCCAAAGTGAAACCGCTGGTCTTAACAACGGTAATATTAGCCATGTATTCCCTTGTAAAGTAGTCCACTGCCGCCAAATGTCTAATATCTTCACCAACGCCATCCTTAAGTTTGAGGTAAACCCGTTTGTAAGTCTTACCGTTCTCACCAACAACATCTTCAGGATGGAGCCAGTCTATTGATTCAGAGGCTACATCGTCCAAATTTGGGTGCGGGTAGCTCCACATTGTGTCAAGAGTAAGAAAGTTTGCATTGGAATATTCCGCCAGACCTAGGATGCTGCTTGGTGGAATGGGCCCAGTATCGTTATATGCATTCCTATCGAATAGACCGCTCACCGGGACCAAATCAGTGTAATTTGGATCTAGAATCACGGCAGGAACTTCTAATAGACGGGAGTTCGGTGAAATGGGCAACAGGTTCTTAAAGTATTTTTTCATGTATTCTTTGCTCACGTAAGTTTCATAGGTGAATTCCCTAGGCCACCGGGTGAAGTATCTGTTTGGAAATACGTGCACGTCGTTTCGAGTATGCAAGGGCACAGACATATCCTGTATTAAATGCATGACCTGGCCGAGAGACCTGAAACAGTCTGCAAAGTTTTGGTCCCTTTCATCTTGCGTTTGACTTGTCAAAGCTTGGTAATAATAGTAATCCCTCGCCTTTCCCCATGACCAGTCACTTGCTCCCCGTCTTTGCAAATCAGGGTACTGCTTGTTCTCTTCGAAATTTTGCTCTCCGGGGTTTAATCCCCAGATGAGTGCTGATACCGGAAGTCTTCGATAGAACAGCGTGTAAAGCACATTTAGGTCATTGTGGAGCCCTGCATTATCCCAATCTTTCAAAGGATCGTGAAAATGATTGAAGGCCCTGGTAGTCAGATAATCATCCTTACCCTTCTTCCCATAATCCTCCGCTTCCCCACCTTGCTCGATCCACCACCTTATTTCTTGTTTGTTTATTATCTGTTTGATTCCAGTTGAAAAACCTAGGCCATTTTTCAAAAAGTCGTCCAAATTCGATTCATTAATTGCATGTTTGTTAATTTCCATATGAACTGGACCGTCATAAGCCACGGTTTCCTGTGGGCACTTATATAACAAATAAGAAAAAGCAATTATGAAAGCAAAAAAGATCTTTATTCCCTTAACCATTTTTTCTCCGCCATCTCAGTCCAAAGGAAGTTTTTCATAACCTAAGAATGTTCTTTCTTCATTTATTAGTCCTAGTAAAGTGCTATATTTCTCCTTTGAGATATCACCTAGATGTAAACTCGGTAAATTATTATCTCTCTCCTCCCTTGTCTTCAACCTTGGCAACTCATAGACAATATATTCCCCTGGGTGTGGCCAGGCTTTTTTCCCTCCAACCGCCTTGGCTCTTCTATGATTCGGGTAAACTCCATAGCCAGGCTTGAAAATGATTACTTCAGCTTTCACCACAGTCCCTGGGCGAGGCCCAAACCATTCCCTCACTTCAGATATCTTGAACTCCCCCTTTCTGTCAGTCAAAGTCTCCTGAGCATCAATTGGATATGTGTTGGTCCCCGCAATTGTTATAGCCTCGTCAAAATACACTGCTAACACAACCGCCCCTTCAACAGGCTCCTTTGTGTCGGCATCTATCACCCTGCCCTCAAAAGGCATTAGTTCGTAATATGGAATAGCAGAAAAGATAACAATATAGAGGACAGGTAGTGAGAGGATGGCAATAGGAAGGAATACGAATCGAGTTAGCCTCTTCTTCCACTTTGCTATTATCATAACGGTCACTGGAATATAAATTATTAAGAGAACGATTATGCTTATACTTTTCAGTGTATCTACCATGGGGTGTCTCCAGAAAAGATTGCAATAGTTAGGTTCAGTACCTTTCCACCTTCCACAGCCCGTCTCCGTCCTTACTAAAGTAGATATAGTAAGCTATAGTCACGATTTGACCGTCAATGTTATGATTCCTATGAATCACGTATTTAGCCCTAGTCCCTTCTGCGAAGATAAGTTCAATATCCAGCATCTGCTGGGCTAAAGCAGAAAGGTTGTTTCCCAGAAAGTTGTAAATGGACTCGTATTTACTCCTGAAAGCCGCGTGATGGTAACTCAATCCCCCTTGGATGTCTCCGGCAATCAACGCCGCCTTCATCCCATCCCACTTGGCCCTCAGCAGGGCATCCAGTTGCTGGAGGTTCACCACTTCCACGGCAACCGTGTCAGTATAGACATAGCCTTGCTCATCCCGTGCCTCTACGGTGAAGTGATAGACTCCTTCGCTCATTATCTCCACATTATACTCATTCTCACCCGGATTTTCCAAGAACTCTACCTGCCCAGGGCCCGTGTATGTAAGGGTAGGCTCCCCTGCAAAGGGGAATGACCCCACCACCCTCAGCGTGGTCTCAAATGGTGCAACACCGGATTCCGGCTCTGCCGTTATCCGCACGTAATCCCCAGTGGTCTCTGCAAATACAGTGATCGAGGCTGTCTCTGTGTTCCCGTCCATGTCAACCGCTGTGACTGTAATGGTATTCTCCCCTTGATCAAGGAGCACATGGTTGGCCACAAACCTCTCTCCATCCACTATGGCAATAATTCCGTTCACCGTTATGCCCAGCTCACGATTCAGGGGATTGCGGATCGTACCTTCTACCCGTGTATCAGGCCTGTAGATGATCTCCTCGTCCAGAGGAGAATCTATGGAAACAGTAAAGGGAACCACGACTATAGTGACACTGTCGGTGAATGTGCCCCAGGGGCCTGTTGCCGTGATGGTATAGGTGGTGGTCTCAGTGGGGGATACGGTGAAGGAGCCGCTCTTGGATACCTCACCGATACCGTTGTCTATTATGACAGATGTGGCATCCGTGAAGCTCCATGAGAGGGTTGCGGAATCACCGTAGACAATCTTCTCATGGTCGGCGCTGATGTTTACACGGGAGACCAGGTAGATATAGGCGGCTCCAGGGTAGTCCGTGTTCCAATAAGTGCCAGGGGCACCCACGAGACCGTAGTTGCCGCTGAGGGCCACAGAGGCCCCGAACCGGTCATCCAGGGCCGTTTCACCAAAGGTTAGTGTGTCACGCAGGGTCCAGATCTCACCATCGCGCGCAAAAAGGTAGACCGAGTTTGGACCACCCGATCCGTAAGCACCGGCACCAGGTGACCCTACCATGGCATAGTCATCATCAATGGCCACGGAAACACCAAAGAGATCATACTCCTGAGGGTTGGCAGCAATGAGCGAAGCCTTATGAGTCCAAGTGCCACCTTTGTTTGTGAAGATATATGCCGCCCCTGGTGAGACCAGCTCAAAGTCCTGGCCGGGCGCACCTGCGATAATATGAGGGTAATCAATGGATACGGAATATCCGAACCGGTAACCCTCATAGCCCCTATCATAACCCCATGCGCCGTAAGCCATTGTGAGCTTTGAACTCTGCGTCCACCCTGATCCATCACGGTTGAAAACATAAACCGCTCCAGAGTCAGACAAATACCCGTAATCCCATACCCAAGCAGCTTTGCCCCAGGCACCTATGGCAATGTGGGCGCCGTCCGTGGATACCGACCACCCGAAGTAATCATACACAGCCCTGTCGCTTGCAACCAGTTTCGCCACCTGCGTCCAGGTGGATCCATTGCGCCTGAATACATAGGCTGAACCCTTGTACTCATCATCCCCGTAAGCACCCACAACCGCATACTCGCCTGATATTGCCACAGAAGCCCCGAACTGATCATATTCCTCTGCATCGGCGGCCGTGAGCCTGGCCTGCTCAACCCAGGTCGTGCCGTCCCGTGCAAAGATATAGGCTGCGCCCGTGTAAGAATCGGAAGAGGGTGCCCCCACAATGGCATACTCCCCGTCAATGGCCACTAAATAGCCGAATTCATCTCCACTTAGCCCGTCCCCGGCCGTAAGCTTGGCCAGCTCAATCCAGCCCCAGCCCCGCTTGAAGACATAAGCTGAACCCCTATGGTCACCCTCAGCCGGGGCACCCACGATAGCATAGTCCCCGTCAATGGCTACCGAATAGCCGAACTGGTCGCCTGGAGCCGAATCGGCAGCCGTGAGCTTTGCCTTGGTATGGTCGATGGTTAGGGGGCCGTCACTGTAATCCACTACCGGGTCGTTCACCCCGTCATTGATGACGGCATAGACGTAATAGGTGCCCTCGGGTAGCTGGGATGTGTTCCAGACAAAATTGTCGTTTTCCCCTCCGTCAGGGTCTTCGCTCAGCCCGCCAACTATCAGGGTGCCGTCCGTGCCCTTGTAATCATTATCGTAGTAAAGCGCAATGGTTGCATTGTCGTCCGGGTCGGAATCGGACCACCGTATCCTGAAGCCCGTATCAACGGTATCACTGACGCCGTCAGGCTCAATAACTCGGATGAACGGAGTTGCCGGGCCGACCGAGTAGGTATAGACATATGCCGATCCGCTGTAGCTGTCCTCTCCCGAGGCACCCACAATGACGTTACCTTCATCGATGGCAACGGAGTTTCCGAACCCATCACCCGCTTCCCCATCCCATGCCGTCAGCCTTCTCACCTCGGCCCACGCGACGCCATTGCGTTTGAATAGGTAGGCTTCTCCGGTGTACTCGCTGGAACCGGGAGCCCCCACAACGGCGTAGTCACCGCTAATGGCCACGGAAGTACCGAAATCATCGGCCCCAGCCCCGTCGCCGGCCGTGAGAACGGCCATCTGCGTCCACAGAGAGCCCTCTCGCCTGAAAATGTAGGCGTATCCCGAGGAGTCCGCAGAATCGAAGGCCCCCACGATCACATACTCACCACTTATGGAGACGGACAACCCGAATGCAATAGGTGTTTCGCTGTTCGCCCTGAGCCTGGCCTGCTCGATCCAGGTATCACCTTGCCGCTTGAATAGATAGACCGAGCCGGTGTATTCATCGGAACCGGGTGCCCCTATAATGGCATACTCACCATCAATGGCAACTGAAGTCCCGAACTCATCATCCACTTGCCCATCACTGGCCGTGAGCTTGGCATCCTCGACCCAGGTGGTTCCGTCCCTTACGAATATATAAGCCGAACCCTTGTAACCCTCGGCACCACTCGCGCCCACGATAGCATAGTTGTCGTCAATGGATACGGAAGTTCCAAAAAGGTCATTCGCCGCCGCATCGCCGGCCGTGAGCTTGATTCGTTCGGCCCACGGACTGTTGCGCCCGAAGATATATGCCGCATCTGAAAGAGTGCCCCCATCGTCGTCCCCATGGGCCCCCACGATGGCATAATCCCCGCTTATGGCCAGAGAGCTCCCGAAATAGTCCTCCGTTGCCCCGTCGCTCGCACTCAGTTTGGTCTCCCCCGCAGGGGTCCCGTTCTCAAGGGTCGGCCCCCTCACCTCCACACGGATGGAGGCACCACGCTGGCCCCAGAGAAAGACCAGGAGGCGGTTGCGCTTGCGTACCTTCACCTCCCTCTCCAGCACGGGATCCCCGCCACGCAGCCAGCCCCGCAGCGGGATGAAGGTCCTGTTGAAGATGACGAACCCTCTGCGGAGCTTCCTCCCCGAGTCCCCTTTGCTGATCAGCACAAGCCCTTCGCCCGGCTCCTCTGCCTTGAACCTGCAAAGAGAGAGGTGGAGGCGCCAGCTCCTCACCTCAAACTCCCTTGGGCCGAAGAGCACATTGTCTGCCCCATGTAGCAGAGATGGGGCCAATGAGAGACACCACACCAGCACGGCACAGAAAAGGACAGGCCTACCACTCCTCACAATCATCCTGCTCACTCCTGTTCAGCTCCCGAAAGGAAAAAAAGGGGGCCCCGGACACGGAGCCCCCGGAGGAAGGAATTACTATTTCCAAGGCGCTCGTTTAGTAGTCTAAGCAGGGAAGAGTCAATCAGGGGAGGCCTGATTTTGCACCGCCAGATAGCGCAATTTTCAGTCGGTGTTTCCATGACCCAGAAGGATTGGTTACCTATGCGCCGATTTTACGCTGGCAGCGCAAAATCGTAGAATTTGTTCAACACTTGTCGCCTTAGATCGCAAACCATATTTGACGATCCAGTGCTGAAGTCGGAAATCTTAGTTTTTGCGTTCGACATGATTGATCTGAGCGACTTCTCAAATCGATAAGGCATTGCTTTTTCGGACAAAAAGCATTGTCTGTCAAGGGAAAAAGAGTCCCAATATGTGGGGGGTTTTGAGTTGGTCCATGCCGGGAAAGTTGTCTTTGATACCAGGAACAAGGGGGCATAGCTTTTTGGAGATCGGAATTATTGAATTTTGCATCTATTTTGATCAAAATTGGACTGTGATGAACCGAATGGCCTCCTCCTTAAAGATTTAATTTTTAAGATGTGACCCTCCCTCCTATTTTATGGATGATCTCGGTGGTGGAATAGCCGGAGACATAAGGGATGCGTCTTACCTCTCCTCCTGCCTGCTTGACGATATCAGCCCCCACGATCTCCTCCTCCGGCCAGTCCCCACCTTTAACCAAGATATCAGGCACCAGGTATTCTATGACCTTGTAAGGCGTCTTCTCATCAAAGACAATCACGGCGTCCACAAAGCTCAATGCTGCAAGGACCTCCGTCCTTGCATCCTGGGGCATGATGGGCCTGTTTTCACCCTTGATGGCCTTTGTGGAGCGATCGCTGTTGACTGCTACCACCAGGTAGTCCCCCAGTTCCCTGGCTGAGGCGAGGTAGCGGGTGTGGCCAGGGTGCAACAGATCAAAGCAGCCATTGGTGAATACGACCTTTTTGCCTTGGGCCTTCAAGGTGTCGATAATGTTCCTGACTTCTGTAATATCCATTATTTTTTCCGAGTAATGTGTCATTGCTCATCCATGCCATAGTCTACAGGTCTGGACATTTTTGGATCTCAGAATTGTTGCCTTGGACTGTTAGCCACCGACGCGCTTGGCTCGCTCCAAACTGCCCACCGACACGGTCGGCTCGCTCCATACTACGGTAAGCTCAAGGGAACCGAGCAAACCTTCAAAACCCCAGGTTTAGCGAGACGTCCCGTAAGAAGAAGGCGATCCCAGTTCAATGCCCTGCTGTCCTTGCAAGCACCAGGGCGTAAACTTCCTTGCAACCGGCCCCCAGGAGGACCCTCGCGCATTCATTCAAGGTGTTGCCAGTGGTTGCGACATCATCTACCAGTAAGACTTTTTCCCCTTTTATCACATTCCTGTGGTGGACTTCAAATGCCCTCCTGACATTTTTCCGCCTTTTGTCTTTCTTGAGTCCGATCTGGGGCAGGGTATATTTGGTGCGCCTGAGGGAGAGGTAATCAAGTCTCAAAGACAGCCTTTTTGCAACGGGTCTAGCCAGCAGGAGGCTCTGGTTGAAGCCTCTCTCCCTGAGCCTCCTCGGGTGGAGGGGAACGGGCATGACAAGGGGGTTGCCGATTTCCCTTGCCAGTTGCGCAGCAGAGGGGAGGAGGAGTCGTGCCAGGGTTCCGGCAGTGTAACTTTTTCCGCCGTACTTGAATTGGTGGATGGCGGCCATAAGCGAGCCCTCGTAAAGGTAAGGGACTGCGAGCCTCTTGAACCTCGGGGGGTTGGTCAGGCAGGTACCGCAAGTGTGGATATCCTCGAGGGTTGAATCAAAGGGCCTGCTACAAACAAGGCAGCGGGAGGGAGGGATTTCCTGAAAGTCACTCAGGCAAGTGGGGCAGAAAGAGATGGCACCGTAGTTGGGGATAGTGGGCCTTTCCTCGATGAATTCCCGGCAGATAATACATCTTGGGGGGAAGACCAGGTCCAGGAATTGATCGAGTATTTCTCTTATGTCCTTTATCAGGTCCATATATTGGGTCCGGGGAAAGGAAATCAATTTGAGAGTGCCATGATCGCAATATGTGGACCAGGGATCAAGGTTTTTGTGGGGGGATCGCACCTGAAAGGTGCTCCTCCAGGGGGGATCAATGAGGGAATCGCACCTAGAAGGTGCTCCTACATTTTGGGGCCTGCCGTTTGAATTCCTCGTGGGAGACACGGGGGTTGATGCCGGGGCAGGCACCCTGGGCCAAGAGCCAGGCATCCGGGTCTTTCAAGAGGGCAGGGTAGAAGGGCCACAGGGAACAAACACGCGGCTTGACCTCGTGTATGAGGCACTGTTTTTCCCTGTCGTAGAATATGCAATATTTGTCAGGGCCAGTCTTGACAGACAGCCTCCCATTCCTCTGCTCGCAGTACAGGGCGACGAATTCATCGGCGCTGATATTCAAGTGAGAGGCTATCCTGAGCCTTTCCTCGGGATCCAGGAATATTCCCCCTTCGCCATAGCAGCATTTGCCGCATTTTTTGCATTGGAAAGCCTTCATGTTTGCACGTTCCAAGGTAAGGTCACATTGAGCTGGTGTCAGGTGGTTTGGGTCCTGAGCATCTTTTCCAGGTTCCAGTCCAGGCGCAGGATGATCTTCCTGTCATTGTCCCTGATCCTGTAAAGGAGGTGTCCTTTCTCCAGGCCGTAGAAAAACAGATCCCTGGTTATCTCTACGTCCTGGCGGCAGTATTCGGAAAGTTTCTCCATCTCACCCTGCTTGAACCATTCAACGGCCTGGAGGCCGTCGGCGGTCTTCCGCCTGTCCAGGGTCTCCTTTGCCAGGTGGTCGAGACTGATTCGAAAGCCCAGTCTCCTGTAAACGTCTTCAAGGATATCAAAGGTCTTGAGGCCCAGGAGATCCCGGGTGGTATAGGCGCCTAGGACACCATAGTCGAAGCGCTTGATGTTGAATCCCACAATCAGCTCCGCCCTCTCGAGGCATTCCAGGAGATCGTCCACAGTGTCCTCCTGGAATGTCAGGAAACGATCTTCCAGGGCGTCATAGACGATGGCGACCGATACCCCCATGAGGTGAAGGTTCTGCCAGCCGCCCACCTCCTGGGCGGATTTTTGGGTCTCAAGGTCGAGGAACATGATCCTTGGCCCCCCGGTGGGTCGGGCAAGGGTTTTATCCTCCTCCAGCACCGGTCCCGGAGGCTCGGACGTCTCGGTATCGTGGGAGCGTGAAATCGGGGTCTTGCCTACCAGGAATTCAAGGACCATCACGGCCGCGCTCTTATCAAGGGGCTTGTTGCCGGAGCCACACTTGGGGGAATGGATACAACTGGGGCATCCCTCCTCGCATTCGCAGGAATTCAGGTGGTCCAGGGTCTTTTGAAGAAGTTCCAGGACGATCTCGAAACCGCGCTGGGCAAGGCCTACGCCACCAGGGTGCCCGTCGTAGATGAAGATGGCGCTCTTCCCCACCTGGGGGTGGTGCGTATAGCATATGCCGCCGATGTCATTCCTGTCGCAGAGGGCAAAGAGGGGAAAGAGTCCTATTGCAGCGTGCTCTATGGCATGTATCCCTCCCATGTAATGGAGCCCCTTTTTCTCCACGAGTTTTTGGATGACAGGCTCGATCTCGATCCAGAATCCCATGGTTTCAAAGGTTTGGGAAGGCAAGTCCAGGTCGAAGACCCCCATGAGTTCCTGTCCTGGGAGGGCCCTCTTTTCGTATCCCACTACCTGCTCAGTGACCTTTACCATTCCTTCCCTTACCAGGAACTGGGCCCTCGGTCTGCTCCTGAAGACCTTTATGATCTCGGTCTCCTTTTCGGTCAGTGCCCTGGTGAAATAATTGAGATCGGTCCTCCGGGCAATGATATCCCTCTTTTCCAGGACCAGGCGATCGACCAGGTACTGGTTGGCCCGGTGGAGGTATATGGCACCGGGATGGCATTCCTTGAATGCCCTGATGCCGTCTACAGTGCCGATGGCCTCCCCGGTCTCCCTGTCAAATATGGTGAATGTCTCGCCAGTGGACCTGATGTTGACCTGGAGGTGGGGCCTTTTCCTGGTTGAAAACCAGGTAGGGTCGCCTTCGGCAGTGCGGTTCAGGTCGCCCTCCAGTTCCAATTCCTCAAGGAACCGGGGCAGGTTTAGGGGCCAGAACCTTTCATCGTCCAGGGTGATGGGCATTTCAGATGCGGCGCAGGGGAGGTGCGCCTTTGCCACGTGGGGGTTATCGGGATCAAGCACAGCGGCCTCGTAGGACCTCTCAAATATCTCATTCGGGTGCTTCATGAAATACTGGTCAAGGGCATCGGGTTTGGCGATCAGTATGATCATGGACTCCCTTCCCGAGCGGCCTACCCGGCCTCCCCTCTGCCAGGTATTGATGATCGTGCCCGGGTAGCCCACGAGGATGCATATATCCAGGTACCCTATATCAATACCCATCTCCAGCGCACTCGTGGATACCACACCGAGCAGATCGCCCCTTGCCAGCCTCTGCTCTATCTCCCGCCTCTCTTCGGGCATGAAACCGGCCCTGTAAGAACTCACCTTGTCCCTTATGCGGGGTGCAATCTGTGACACCCACAGGTGAATCAGTTCGGTTATCTTTCTGGCCTGGGTAAATGCTATGGTCCTGAGCCCGGATTCGATGCAGTGGACAAAGAGACGGGCGGCAGAGAAGTTGGAGCTGGATTCGGGGTTGAGGAAGAGGAAATACTGCCCTGACCTGGGCGAACCGGTGGTGTCCACCACCTCGACCTCTTCCCCTATCAGGCTCCGGCTGAATTCTCCAGGGTTATTGATGGTAGCGGACAGGAGGATGAACTGGGGAGAAGAACCGTAAGCGGCACAGATCCTCTTGAGCCTCCTGATGATCTGGTTCATGTGGGACCCGAAGATACCCCTGTAGGTGTGGACCTCGTCCAGTACGACGAACCTTAAGTTCCTGAACAGGCCCTCCCAGCTTCCATGGTGGGCGAGGATGCCCCTGTGGAGCATGTCAGGGTTGGTAAAGGTTATGTGGGGAGGGCTTGTCCTGATCCGTTTGCGCGTGTAAGAGGAAGTGTCCCCGTCATAGATGCAGGCCTTGATCTTTCTCTCCGGGATGGCTTCGACAAAAGAGAAGAGGGCCTTCATTTGGTCCTGCTCCAAGGCCTTAAGGGGGAAGATATAAAGCGCCTTGGCCCTGTCATCCCTGAGCAGGGCCTCCAGCACCGCTACATTGTATATGAGGCTCTTTCCACTGGCCGTGGGTGTGGCGACCACCACATGCTTGCCGTTCCTTACCAGCCTGATCGCCCGGACCTGGTGGGTAAAGAGGGATTCTATCCCCTGTCGCCTGAGGAGCAGTCCTATGTCCTGGACAAGCCCAGGATCGGGCCCGTAAACAGCGGGCCGTGGCGGGGCGTAGTTGTGGAACACATAGGCCGGCCCGAACTCCGGATGTTTCCTGATGCTTTCAACAAATTCAGCGAGTCTCACTGTCGTCCTTGGTGTCTTTGTTCCCGAATTTCGCCTTGAGGGTTTGCTCGATGTCTTTTTCCGATGGCCCCGGGCTTATTTTTTCCGCTCGCTCCGCCCCTTCCCTGGCACCCTTCAGGATATCGCTCATAAAGGTATCCTGCTCGGAACTCCAAGCGCTCCAGCCGTCAATGTCAATATACTCCCCGTAGGAAGTCTCGTAGTTTGGATCATAGAGCCGGACGCCCTTTTCTTCGTGGAACTCATAGGTGACATACTTGCCGTCAAACAGTTTGAAGTCATCGTCATTGAGGCCGAGGCGCCTCAATAATTCCTTGTGTTCTTCTTTTATTTTCATGCTATCTCCTCTTGTTGCTTCTGCCTACACCTGGCCCCTCAAATCGCAAGGGGGACCTTGCTCTTACGGTAGGAGGCACTTCTGGAATAATGGTGGTAACCTGATTGCCTTAAACCATTAGCCGCCGACGCGGTCGGCTCGCCCCATACTGCCCGCCGACACGGTGGGCTCGATCCAAAGTTTGGCAACATGGTTGCCTTAAGCCGTTAGCCGCCGACGCGGTCGGCTCCCTCCATACTACCTCGACCCGTAGCTTCCTTGTGCTCCTCTCCAAGACCTAGCTCTCTCTTGGTTGCTTCCAGCTCCTCATGCTTGTATTCCCACCTCCCGAGCAACTCTTCTATCTTGTCCTTGAGCTCGGTGTATTCCTTGAGGAGTGGGAGGCTTTTCTCCTTATCCTTAAAGACGTCCGGGACTGCAAGGCTCTTCTCCAATTCCGCCTTCCTTTCCTCCATTTCGTCGATGCGGGCCTCCAGTCGAGCCAGTTCCTCCTGGATGGGGTTCAGACGTTCATTGATCATGCGCCTTCTTTCAGCCCTCTCGCGCCGGGCCCCCTTTTTCCCCTGCCTGTTGCTTGCGCCCCATCCTGCCTCCTTTCCCGGGATCGATAGCTCCTCTTCACTATCCGAGATAGGGGCCTCTTCCCTGGCCAAGTAGTCGTAGTATTCATATAAGTTTCCGGGATACTCGAAGACAGAACCCTTGCGAATATCCCATATCCTGGTTGCGAGCCTGTTGATGAATGACTGGTTATGGGAGACGAACAGCAGGGTCCCATTGAACCTGGAAAGGGCATCGATGAGTATCTCCGAAGACACTATGTCCAGGTGATTGGTGGGTTCATCCATTACGAGGATGTTCCCCGGGTCGACCAGTATCTTGGCCAGCGCCACCCTCGCCCTTTCGCCCCCGGAGAGGACCCCGACGCTCTTGTAGACGTCATCGCCTGAAAATATGAGGGCTCCACAGACGCTACGTACGAACCCAATCTTCTCATGCGGGACCACTCCATGGATTT
>JAFDHB010000102.1 GCA_019308985.1 Deltaproteobacteria bacterium
ATATACGGGGATCTTTCCGGGCGAGATCACCTTGTCCACCTCGTTGTCCTTGGGGAAGCGAGTTTTTCGAAGTTCAAGCTTGGGTGCTGTAGGGATGGAAGGCAGGACCTCTCCTTTTAAGGTGGATATCTCTTTTGATCTCGGGGGGTTTTTCATCCCGGATTCCAGGGCGTGCAAGGCGACCCCCAAGGCCCCGACCGAGGTACTACGTGCAGGCACGATTATTCCCGGAAAATATGTCCTGAACGCCCTGACCTGGAGTTCGTTTAGTGAAAGCCCTCCGATGAAGAGGATCGGCTCTTCAAGCACCCTGTTTGAGACAATGGTACTCATATAGTTCCTTGCATTACCGATGTGTAATCCATAGATTATGTCTTCAAGCTTCTCTCCCTTGTTTTGCAAATGGATCATATCCGACTTGGTGAAGACCGTGCACCTGCAAGCGACGTTGGCAGGCTTGTCGCTGCGGAGCCCGAGCTCAATAAAATCCTTCAAAATCTTGTCTATGTGCTCCTGTGAGATATCCACTTCCCTATCATATATGGAAGTAGCCAGGCGCTGGGCCTGTTGGTCGATGAAAGATCCTGTACCCGATGCACACGGACCATTTGTATTGAAATACTCCAGCTCCCATCCCTGTTCAAAGTGCCTTATCTGGAAAAGGGCGGTATCCTGCCCTCCCATGCTTATGATGGTTCTCACATCAGGTTTAACGTAGAGGGACCCTTTGACCTGACTTATGGTCTCAAACTCGTAACCCCACCCGAACATCTCGCTCATCTTTTGTCCGTGATTCCCCGTAAAGACGACTGCCCTTATGTTTTCCAAATCAAACCGGTCCACCAGTGCATCGATGAGCCTTGTGACCTCCTCCTCCACCCTGCCGAAATGCCTTTTGTAAGGCGACTCGAGAATGATCTCTCTATCCTTGTTTATCACTATACAGTTCAGACTTACGGATCCTGCGTCGATACCAACATATAGCTCATCAGCCCTTGGCGCATCCATGACCTTCTCCGTTGTCAATCTTGCTCTTGTTTCGCCCTGCTAGTAAAAAGATCCGTTCTATTGAGTATAATAGATGGAATCAGCATGTCTCTTGGCCCTTAGCTCTCCCTTCCTGACCAAGGTCTGCATTTGCGCTTCCACCTCCCTCAAGGGAGCATTCAAGGCATCCGCCACATCTATGGCCCTCAGAGGTCTCCTCTTCACCACCTCCAGGATCGAAGCAGACAGGTGAGTGGACCTTGGAGCCTTTTTCTCTCTCCTATTATGGGAAATAATTGCTGCATTTGCACCAAAAAACTCCCTTATCTCTTCCAAGCGCTGACCTTCGAGGGCCAAGGCAGAGGCATCTGCCGGGGGGCGGACTACAGTATTCAGTTGTACCTGATCCACTTCAAGGTCATCTACCACCTTCTTCAAGACCTTGAGCTCAGCTTCTCCATCATTGATGCCTGAAATAAGCATTATCTCCAAGCCGATAAAACCCTTGAACTCCTTCCTCAATAACTCAAGGCCCTCCAGGATCTTTGGTAGTTGGAGATCCGGGTGAGGACGGTGAATGGTTCGAAATGTGGATTCCCTTGCGGTTGAAAGAGTCGGCATAATGATATCAGTTTCCAAGAGGCTTCTCCTCACCCGATCATTCCAAAGGAGTGAGCCATTGGTGAGAATGGCCACCTTCCGGGAGGTCATGCTCTTGATTCCCTTTATAATAACTCCTATTTCTCCGTGTAGGGTGGGTTCTCCGGAACCAGATAAGGTTACGACATCTGGATCGGTGTTGTCCAGCCTTTGCCCCAGCTCTTCGAGAATCGCCTCTGAGGGCAAATAGGGTTTTACTTCAAGGGTCCTCATAGTGGTCCGTCCCACCTGGCAATATATGCAGTCGTAGGAGCAGCACTTTCGAGGGACCAGATCGACCCCCAGGGAGAGGCCCAGCCTCCTGGAGGCAACAGGCCCAAACACGTACTTCATTCTACCACCTCTGCCTCCGTCCTGGTCATTGACATTTTCTTCAATGGGCTTCATCCCAATTCCTCCCTGTCTTGATCTCCACCTTGAGAGGGACATCGAGACGGCAAACCCCTTCCATTTCCTCCTTGACCAAAGGACGAACCCTATCTATTTCATCGTCCTGGACCTCGAAGAGAAGCTCATCGTGGACCTGAAGCAACATCTTTGTTCTCAGATTCTCCTTCATCAACCTGTCATGAATACCTATCATGGCCTTTTTGATCAAATCGGCTGCTGTCCCTTGTATGGGCGTGTTTATGGCCATTCTTTCCGCTTCAGCCCTGATTCTGGGTTGGCCGTGGTTGATATGGGGCAGGTATCTCCTCCTATTGAACAAGGTGATTACGTACCCTTTCTCCTTCGCCTCCCTCAGGACCTTCTCGCGGTATACCATTACGCCCTGATGCCTTTCATAATACCCATCAATATAATCCTTTGCGGTCCGAAAATCTATGCCCAAATCATCGGCCAGTCTCCTGGGCCCCATTCCATAGATGATTCCAAAATTAATGGCCTTTGCAACCCGCCTCATCTCGGGAGTTACTTTCGCCTCCTCCACCCCCAGGATTTCAGAGGCTGTCTTGGTGTGGATATCCTGGCCCCTCCTGAATGCCTCGATAAGTGCCGGATCTTTAGAATAGTGGGCAAAGATCCTCAGCTCTATTTGGCTGTAGTCTGCAGACAAGAGGTGATGTCCGGCCTCGGAAACAAAACCCCTTCGTATCCCTCTTCCCTCTTCCCCTCGAATGGGTATATTCTGCAAATTAGGGTTGCTACTGCTCAACCGGCCTGTGGCAGTTACTGTCTGGTTGAAAGACGTGTGTATCCTGCCGGTCCTTGGATTGATCAACTTTACCAGAGACTCCAAATAGGTAGACTTCAGTTTTGACAGTGTCCTATATCTCAACAAAAGCCTCGGTAT
This sequence comes from Deltaproteobacteria bacterium, assembly GCA_019308985.1. Next base: position 2,942 of record JAFDHB010000102.1, read on the forward strand.
CTTGTAAGGTAAAGACGCTAACTCCTTTAAGACATTAACGTCTGTCGAGTATGCTTTTGTCTTTGCATTCTTCTTTCTTACAGGAAGCCCTAGTTTTTCGAACAGGACGAAGCTCAATTGTTGGGGCGAGTTTATGTTGAACTCCATGCCGGCCTCCTGGTAAATCTCCTTTTCGATGGATTCCATTTCCTTTGAAATGCGACGAGACATATCGCGAAAGTGGTCTGTGTCGATCTTGATACCGTTCCATTCCATTTGCACAAGGACCGGCAAGAGCTTCATCTCCATTTGGTAGAAGAGCTCCTCATTCCCCTCTCTCTTCAACTCTTCATCCATAGGGCCCCTGAGCTCAAGGGAGAAGGCCGCCCTCTGGCAGGATACCTCCATGGCACGCTCCATTCCCGCCTCTCTGGGATCAGGGTTCTTCTTTCCCCTTGGTCCAGTCCCTGCGCGCCCGACCATCCTTTGCCCTAGAAACTGTTGGGCCAAGTCCTCCAAGTCGTGCCGACCCCGTCCCGGGTTTATCACATAGGACCCGATCATGGTATCAAAGTGAATACCCTCCATCTCAATGCCGTGGCATCGGAGCAGGAGAGCATGTCGTTTGAGATTGTGTCCGATTTTTGCCACAACAGGGGCTTCCAAGACATCCTTCAAGATATCCAGGGCAGCTCCGGTCTCTAGGTGATCGGGGTCTCCAATCCGCGAATGATCAAGGGGAACGTAATAGGCCTTGCCCTTTTGCCAGCATAGGGACAGACCTACCAAAACCGCCCTGAGCGGGTCGTCTTCTGTTGACACAGTGTCGATGGAGACGACCTTTGCCTCTCTTATCCTATCCTTGAGAACCCTGAGTTCCCCTTGACTCAGACAAAGTCCGTAATCCTTGTCGTCCTCCTCTTCCAGGGGTGCAAAACGGTACCACAGGCCCTTGAATTCAAGCTCCCTAAAAATTTCCGCAAGAGTGTCACCCCGGGGCTCTCCCAGCTTCAGGTCCCCTACATCTGCTGAGATAGGCACATTTTGATCTATGGTTGCCAGTTTCTTGCTCAAAATGGCCCTGTCTCTATATTTGATGAGGTTCTCTCTCAGTCTTTTTCGCCGGATCTCATCCAGGTGCTCGTAAAGATTTTCAACTGTCCCGTATTCCCTTATCAGGGCCAGGGCCGTCTTCTCGCCGATACCAGGCACCCCGGGTATGTTGTCCGAACTATCCCCTGCCAGACCTATCACATCTACTACCTGCTTTGGTCTTATGCCGTATTTTTCGATAAAGGAGGCATAATCGGTGACCACGTCCCTCATGGTATCCCAGAGGGAGATACGTGGAGTGATGACCTGTTTCATGTCCTTGTCGCCGGTTACGATCACCACGCTGAAGCCTTTCTCCTCGCATCTCCTGGCCAGTGTGCCCATCACATCATCGGCCTCATAGCCATCCTTTACGATCCCTTTTATCTCCAGGGCATCAACTATCGCCTCGATATAGGGTAATTGCACGGCCAAGTCTTCCGGCATAGGTGGTCTGGTGGCCTTATATTCCTTGTACAGGTCATGCCTGAATGTGGGGGCCTTCGAGTCGTAGGCTATGGCGATATAGCGGGGAGTTTTTTCCTCCAGGAGCTTCAGGAGCATTCTGCAGAAACCAAAGATGGCATTGGTTGGAAAACCCCTTGAGCTGGAGAGATTTCTTATGGCATGGTAAGCGCGATGGATATAAGAGCTACCGTCTATCAGATATACCCTATCAAGGTTTTTTTCTTTGGATTCAGGGTGTTTTTCCATATCTATTATTCACAGGTGTTTGACCGCAAGAGGCAGGAATCCTAGTGTTGCGGCGGTGAAACGCCGCAGCTCCATGAAAGGCTGACGAATCACCTCCTCACGGAGAAATTCTAGCGGGCATATTCCACTGCCCGGGTCTCCCGTATGACCGTGACCTTTATCTGCCCTGGATAGGCAAGCTCCTCCTCGATCTTCTTGGCTATGTCCTTGCACAGGACGTACGCCTGATCGTCATCCACTTGCCTTCCTTCAACCATTATCCGTATTTCCCTCCCGGCCTGTATGGCATAGGATTTGGTAACTCCCTTAAAGGACATGGCAATCCTTTCCAGTTCCTCAAGCCTCTTTACATAGGACTCGAGCATCTCCTTTCTGGCCCCAGGGCGTGCGCCGGAAAGGGTATCAGCGGCTTGAACCATGACCGCTAGAACCGACTCTGGCTGGACCTCCTCGTGATGGGCGGCTATTGCATGTACCACTGTAGAGACCTCCCCATATTTTTTTGCCAAATCAGCCCCTATTAAGGCATGGGGACCCTCCACCTCGTGGTCTACCGCCTTGCCTATGTCGTGGAGTAGTCCGGCCCTTTTCGCCTGCTTTATATTCAAGCCCAGCTCTGCGGCCATTACTCCGCAAATAAAGGCCACTTCCTTTGAATGTTGAAGCACGTTCTGGGCATAACTCGAACGATATCTTAGACGGCCGATCAATTTGACCAGCTCACTGTTTATCCCGTGAACACCTACGTCAAAGGTGGCCTGCTCCCCGGCTTCCTTTATGCTCGCTTCCATCTCTTTGTTGACCTTTTCGACCATCTCCTCTATTCTAGCGGGGTGAATCCTTCCGTCGTCAATCAGCCTCTCAAGGGAGATCTTTGCCACTTCTCTGCGGATGGGATTGAATCCCGATAGTATCACTGCCTCCGGGGTATCGTCGATGATGACCTCGATACCCGTTGCTGCTTCAATAGCACGGATATTCCGCCCTTCCCTCCCTATAATGCGACCTTTCATTTCCTCATTCGGGAGATTGACGACAGAGACGGTCTTCTCAGCCACATAGTCGCCCGCATACCGCTTTATAGCAAGGGCCAATATTTCCTGGGCCTTTCTATCCGCCACCTCTCGGGCCTCGGTTTCGATCTTGCGAATGAGCTTGGCCGCGTCGTGTCTTGCCTCGGTTTCCATGGCCTTGAGAAGCATCGCCTTTGCTTCTTCGCTCGAGATCCCGGCCACCCTCTCGAGTTCCCTGCGCTGTTGATCCACCAGCTCCTTGTAATGCTCCCGGCTCTCTCTCAATTCCTCTTCCATTTGCCGGACTTCCGATTCCCTCTGGGCTATTTGCCTCTCCTTTTGTTCATATACCTCTATCTTCTTGTCAAGATTCTCTTCTTTGTGGAAAAGCCTGCTCTCCTGGGCCTGGAGTTGATTCCTCTTCTCCCTGGTCTCCTTCTCAAACTCAAGCTTCATCTTATAAAAATGATCCTTGGCCTTGAGCATGGCCTCCTTTTTTATGTTTTTTGCGTCTCTGTGGGCCTCGTTAATGATCTTCTCGGAGTATTTCTTGATAGAGGTAAACTGACTTTCCACAATCCTTTTCCGGGTCCAGAAACCAATAAGGATCCCTATCAAAATACCTCCGATGGCAATCCCGATTATTTGAATTATGGTCATGATATTTGTTCCCTTAGCTTAATTGAATTTGGATTTTAATTGGATTTTCTCAAGCTTTAACCTGGCTGAACCAGATAGCCGGAAAGTTCTTTTCAAGCACACACTTCAATAGTGTAGCGAGACCAATTCCCGCCAACAATCCACAGATTTATTCCCTTGAAGCAGATGGATAGATTAAGGCAAGAAAATGCCAGGCAGAACCCCGCTTTGCGGGGATGAAGATGATATTCCGAAGAACACTGGAACCCAAATATGGCCTTCCGTCACTGTTATATCTCGATAAAAAGATATCCTTAACTTTGACATTTCTTGATTCAGAATTCCCCTTCTAAGATAGGGCCACATTTATATATAATCACTTTAAACGTAAAGAGGGTCGGATCCATCTTCAACTCGCCTTATATCTATGCATCCCTTCAAATGGAATATATCCTCGAGTCCCCTAAACCATGATCGACCGATTCTCGGAACCCAAAACTTGACGAACTCGTAAAAAGTCAAAATTGAGATGGCAAAGTAAAAAGCTTCAAGTTCAAGGCGCGCGAATCTCGTGTGATGAGGCGTACTTAGCGTACGCCGCAATCACAACCAGATGAAGCGCAACGCAGAAATTGGACTTTTTACGAAGCCATCAAACTTCAGATGTCAAAATAATGAGCCCCGACGCTCATTTGAGCGTGTCAAATCCGCCATCCTGAACGCCCGAGCATCCATCTAACCGGAATAGCATAAAGATCAATCTACTCAAAAACGGACTCCTCAGGAAGTCATAATAACCGAATCAATATGATCAATAAGCTCCTTGGTTCGCTTCCTGATCCTGTCCTTCACCGACTCCAGTTCCCTGGTGGCTTGGAAATAATCACCGGCAATATGCAAGGCCGCCAGTATGGCCATTTTCTTCTCTGAGAGGCCTTCGCCACTTCCTCTTATTTCCTGCAACTTAAGGTTGACATACTCGGCAATCTTTCTGACCTGCTCCTCGCTCTCATCGCTTTTCAGCTTGTATTCGTGGTCAAGAATTTTAACCTTTATGGAATACATGGGCAAAGGATATTTCCTGTTTCACTCTTAATCATTACATACCCTGTTTGAAACAGTGTACAGGGAGCGTATGGCCACCCGTTTCAGGCTATTGCGATCTTGTCTATCTTTTCCAAGAGGCTAATTACCCTCTGTCTGGCTCTCTCCCTCGATGCCTTCAGTGATTCAACCTCCTTGGCCAGGTCCGCCACTCTTTCCTCGAGGCCACCAACCTTTTCGGCCAGTGATTCCTTCTCCCTCTTCAACGTGTTGATATAGGAGGCCAGAGAATCTATCTTGGCCTCCAGTATTTCGAAATGATCCGTCTCTTCCATATTTTCCATGATATTTTCCATGATACCCTCAAAATCTCAGTTTGCTATAAAAACAAATACTATATTTTGCCACCTGAAAAATCAATAAAAAAGGCAAGCACTGGCTTGCCTTGCAATACTCCCCTAACGCGACTCGTTAATGATCTACTACTTAACCTTTTGAGCCACCTTTAGTCTCGCAGTGGCCCTTCTGAGTGCCGCCTCCGCCCGGTGAAAGTCGATATCCTTGGTCCTCCTATCCATCGCCAGCCTCTCCTGGGCCCTCTGGATAGCACGCTGGGCCCGCTCCACATCTATCTCCGTGGCCCTCTCCGCAGCGTCCACCAGGACAGAAACCTTGTTGTTTGAAACCTCTGCAAACCCTGTGGTGACTGCGAATAACTCGGTCTCCGATCCGGATGTGTACCTGATCTCTCCAGGAACTATCCCTGACAGGAATAGCGCGTGCCCGGGCAGTATGCCGAATTCTCCATCGGTCCCAGGGGCCACAACCATATCGACCTCCCGGCTGACCAGGACTCTTTCGGGTGTGACCAACTCCAAAAACAGCTTTTCCATCAGTCGTTAATCCCCTATTCTATCATCCCGACGCCATCTTTTCAGCCGCCTCTGCGGCCTCGTCTATGCCCCCCACCATATAAAAGGCCGATTCCGGAAGATCATCGTGTTTGCCCTCTATTATCTCTTTGAACCCCCTTATCGTCTCCTTTACCGGGACATATTTCCCTTTCCGTCCGGTAAATGCCTCCGCCACATGGAAAGGCTGGGACAGGAACCTTTGTATCCTCCTTGCCCTTGCCACAATTAGCTTATCCTCATCAGAGAGCTCGTCCATACCCAGAATTGCAATAATATCTTGCAGGTCCTTGTATTTCTGGAGGATCTGCTGCGTTTGCCTGGCCACCTGGTAATGTTCCTCTCCCAGAATGTTGGGATCAAGGATGCGGGAGGTGGAGTCCAGGGGATCCACAGCCGGGTAGATTCCCAATTCAGCAATGGGACGGGAGAGGACCACCGTCCCGTCGAGATGGGCGAAGGTGGTCGCGGGCGCCGGATCCGTAAGGTCGTCAGCCGGGACGTACACGCACTGAACAGAAGTTATGGATCCCTTCTTTGTAGAGGTAATTCGTTCCTGCAACTCGCCCAGGTCGGTCCCAAGGGTCGGCTGATAACCGACAGCGGAAGGAATGCGGCCCAGAAGGGCTGAGACCTCTGAACCCGCCTGGGTGAAACGAAAGATATTGTCAATAAAGAGGAGGACGTCTTGGCCCCGTTCATCCCGGTAGTATTCGGCCGCGGTGAGTGCGGAAAGGGCCACTCTCGCACGGGCCCCGGGAGGCTCTGTCATCTGGCCGTAAATCAACGCAGCCTTCGGCAGAACACCGGACTCCTTCATCTCAAGGTAGAGGTCATTGCCCTCCCTGGTCCTCTCCCCTACGCCGGCAAAGACACTGATTCCGCCGTGTTCCATGGCGATATTGTGTATCATCTCCATCATTACCACGGTCTTGCCGACACCTGCTCCCCCGAACATCCCCATCTTTCCCCCCAGGGGAAAGGGAACAAGGAGGTCAATTACCTTGATGCCGGTCTCGAGTACCTTTACCGAGGTATCTTGCTCCGTGAATTCCGGCGCATGACGGTGAATAGGCCGGAACTCCGTGGCATTGACAGGCCCGAGCCCATCCACAGGTCTGCCTACTACGTTGAGCACTCTTCCCAATATGGGGTCCCCTGTGGGCATGAGGATGGGCTTACCGGTGTTCTTGACCTTCATGCCCCTAACCAAGCCATCGGTGATATCCATGGCAATACATCTGACCACGTTGTCCCCCAAGTGCTGGGCAACCTCCACGACAAGATTGTCTTCGGTGTCGTCAATGGCTGGATTGGAAATGTGCAGTGCAGTATAGATCGCGGGCAACTCGCCTTCCGGAAACTCCACGTCCACTACCGGGCCGATAACTTGAACGATTTTACCTTCATTCATAATAAAACTGAGACCTCCTTCTGAGTCTTTACTGTCTGTCTTTACTGGCTATCCCCTCGTTATCTTAATGCCTCCGCGCCGCCCACAATGTCCATGAGTTCAGCGGTAATTGCCGCCTGCCTGGCCTTATTGTACGCCAAGGTAAGGTTGTCTATCATTTCAGAGCAATTCTTTGTAGCGTTGTCCATTGCAGCCATCCGGGCCGCATGCTCACAGGTTTCGTTCTGAAGGAATGCATTGAGGATCTGCACGGCGATATGCTTTGGCAGCAACTCTATAAGCAACTCTTCTGCTCCCGGTTCACACAGGTACTCGGCTATACCAACGGAGGGCTCCTCCACTCTGGGCGGCTCAATCGGGATGAGCTTGGTAATGGTCGGCTCCTGTCTGGCCATACTTATGAAGCGGGCATAGACCATGTAGGCCTCGTCGATTTCCTGTTGCATGTATCTGTCGATCAAGTCTCTCGCCATTTGGTTGACGAAGGATATGTCTACCGCGCCATATATATTAGTATGGCTCACGGTGATGGGGTAATCCCTTTTTCTGAAGTAATCGCGGCCCTTTTTCCCGACAAGAGTGAGGCTGCATTGCCTACCCGAGGCCTTTTGCTCCTTCATCCATTTTTCCGCCCTCGTGATGAGATTCACATTGAAGCTGCCGCAAAGCCCCCTGTCTGCCGTAAAGTGGACCACCTCAATCCTGGATACCTGCTCTCTCTTCATGAGCAGCGGGTGGATCTCCGGCTCGATCCTGGCCGCCAAGTTTGACAAGACCTCTGAGAATTTTCTGGCATAGGGCTCAAAATTCTCCATCTTGCCCTGAGTGGACCGCAGCTTTGCAGCCGCTACCATATTCATGGCCATTGTAATCTGCCTCGTCTTCTTGACAGCCCCTATCTTTCTAAGGATGTCCCTCAAAGTTGCCATTAACCTCTTCTCCAACCCCCCTTTTCGCGACTTGATCGCTCCGTTGACAAGGATCTCCCCTTCTCTCTCTTTACTACATCATGGTCTTACTAGGTTGAAAAACGCCCTTGAAATCATCAAGGGCTTTCTTCAGCTTCTCTTCCAGCTCCTCGCTGATGTCGTTCTTTTCCTTGATCTCCTGCAGCAGTTCAGGGTGCTTACTGTCCATGTACTCGAGCATCTGACTTTCATATTCGCTGACCGCCTCTACGGGCCATTCATCGAGGTAGCCATAGGTGCCGGCAAACAGGATCATTACCTGTTTTTCCGCTGACATGGGTTTGTATTGGGGCTGTTTCAATACCTCCACCAATCTTCTTCCCCTCTCCAGCTGCCTCTGGGTGGCCTTGTCCAGGTCGCTTCCAAATTGAGCAAATGCCTCCAGCTCCCGGTATTGTGCCATGTCCAATCTGAGACTTCCCCCCACCTTTCTCATTCCCTTGGTCTGGGCAGCGCCTCCAACCCGGGAAACCGAGAGCCCGACATTAATAGCAGGCCTGATACCGGAGAAGAAAAGCCCTGGTTCAAGGTATACCTGGCCGTCGGTGATGGAAATCACGTTAGTGGGGATATAGGCAGAAACGTCACCCGCCTGGGTCTCTATAATGGGCAACGCGGTCAATGAACCCCCTCCCAGTTCATCGTTCAACTTCGCTGCCCTCTCCAGGAGCCTGGAGTGGTTATAAAAAATATCACCCGGGAATGCCTCGCGCCCCGGCGGCCGCCGGAGGAGCAATGAGACCTGCCTGTAAGCAGCCGCTTGTTTTGACAGGTCGTCATAGATAATCAGCGCATGTTTTCCATTGTCCCTGTAATACTCACCAATTGCGCACCCAGCGTAAGGGGCTATAAACTGTTGAGTTGCAGGATCGCTGGCACAAGCCGATACCACGGTGGTGTATTCCATAGCCCCATGCCTTTGCAGGGTATCCACCACTTGGGCCACCGTGGATTTCTTCTGTCCGACAGCCACGTAGATGCAGTAGACATCAGTGTCTCTCTGGTTTATTATTGCATCAATACAGATGGCCGTCTTTCCAATTTGTCTGTCACCGATTATCAATTCCCGCTGTCCCCTGCCAATGGGCGTCATTGCATCAATCGCCTTGATGCCGGTGTACATGGGCTCCTTCACAGGCTGCCTCGCGATCACGCCGGGAGCCACCATCTCTATCCTCCTGAACTCGGTGGCATTTATGGGGCCCTTCCCATCCAAGGGCTGCCCCACCGCGTCGATAACCCTCCCGAGGACCGCCTCTCCCACAGGGATCTGGGCGATCCTGCCGGTCCTCTTCACCGTGTCACCTTCCTTTATCCCCGTATCGTCACCCATGATTGCGACGCCTACGTTGTCCTCCTCCAGATTAAGGCAAAGGCCATACACTCCGCCCGGGAATTCAAGCATCTCCATGGCCATGGCGTTCTCTACGCCATACACCCGAGCGATCCCGTCACCAACAGAGATAACGGTGCCGGTCTCGCTCATCTCTATCTTCCTATCATAATCCTTAATCTGGTCCCTTATGATTTGACTAATCTCTTCTGCTCGTATCTCCATCAGCTCTATTCACCCCTTTTTCAATAATCGATGGCTTCGTAAAAAGTCCACCACGCGGGGAATCGGGGTTTCTACGAAGCCATCAATGATTCTTTCAGCCCTCCCAATTGGGCCTTTATACTCCCGTCTAATACCAAATCCCCTATCCTAACCACAATGCCTCCTACCAGGCCCTTTTCCTCCTTCACATCGAGTTTGATGACCTTTGAAGTCAGTTTTTCAAGGGCCCTCACCAGGTCCCCCTTTAATTCATCGCTCAGTGGTGCCGGGGTCAGCACCTGTGCCCTTGCGATATTTGAAAATTCGTCCATGAGCTTTTCATAATAGGCCGTAATATCTGCAATGGCCCTCATCCTTTCCTTTTCAAGCAAGAGATTCAAAAAACTCTTTACCCCAACTGAATAGCCGTTCTTTTCCAACAGGGCATTCAAGAGCCGTTTCCGTTCCGCCAAAGGGAACACACGATTTGTAAGTGCATGAATGAATTCGGTATTGTCCTGGCAAAAGCTGGAGAAATCCTTGAGCGAGACTGAAAAGGGCCTTGGCGTATCTCTTTGAGACTTTTGAGCTAATCAATGTACCTTCCCCACCCTTTCAATAAAATCGTTGACTAGACGAACTTGGTCCTCCTCGGTGATCTTTTTTGCAATTATTTCCTGGGCCTGTTGAGCCGCTAACTCCACCACTTCTTCCTTTAAGCGCTCCTTGGCCGATTGAATCTCCTGTTTTATGGAGAATTCGGCCTGCTCCAGGATCTTCCGAACCCTATCGCGGGCCTCGGCAACAATTCGATCCCTCTCGCTCTCTCCCTGCCTCCTGTATTCTTGGATGATCCTCTCTCTCTCATTTTCGAATTCTTTCAGCTTGTTCTCGATCTCCCTGTATTTCCTTTCGGCCTCTTCCTTTTCCCTCTTCAAGGCTTCCATCTTTTCCCTGATCTCTTCAGTGCGTTTCGTCAACAGGGTCTTTATATCCGCCTTCTTTAGGGCCCATACAAGGATTATCACTAAGAGGGCAAAATTGATAAATCTGTACAACAGGTCCAAGAGATCCGCGCTGCGGTCAGCAGCATGCCCATTGTCCCCGCCTCCTTCATGTTCGCCGACCTGGGCGCTTGTGTTCGTCTCCCCGTGGCCTGTCGCCGTGGGCCTTTCACCGGAAACAGCCTGAGCGCAGAGGAACAGGGGAAAGACGACGAGGATAAGGGTTATTACCAATATGTATTTCTTCTTCTTGCTATTCGCCCGCAACATCAAAGGCTCCTCCCCAAGATCTTTTCGGCGAGTTCCCTGGAAAAACCAGCGACTTCCTCTTCCAAAGACCTCCGGACATCCAACAGGGCCTGCTCCATTTCCTTCCTCGCCCTTTCCAGCCTTTCACTGGCCTGTTGTGTAGCATCTTGAATCAATTCCTTTTCCCGATCGAGGCCTTCGTTCTTAAGACGCTCCTTTACCTGGAATCCCTCCTTTCTCACGTTTTCGACGTTTTCACTCAGCTCCTTTTCGTAGCCGGCCGCACTGCTCCTTAGTTCCTCGATGGAAGCCAGGAAAGATCTCATTTCCTCGTTGCGCCTTCCGACCATTTTGCGAATTGGTTTGTAAAGGATGATATTTAAGACAAACAGGAGAAAGAGGAAGTTGGCGACTTGGATTAGCAGAGAATAGTCTATTTTCAGCATATTACAATCACACCTCTTGTTTGTGAAAAATGTTTCAAGGGTAATGCCTTTTACAAAAAAAAGAGGCATTGTCAAAACTTTTTCTGCAACGAGTCTT
>JAFDHB010000300.1 GCA_019308985.1 Deltaproteobacteria bacterium
GCATTTCACCGGATCCACTTCCGGTACAGGGGTGGTGATGGTCTCAGAGTTTTCAATCACAGGCCGGATAAAGAGATGGGCATTGGGTTCTTCTACGTCGCAGTCCAGGAGTTGCACGCCGGATTCAAGCGATAGGGCCAAATTGGTGGCCACCGTCGTCTTTCCCGTTCCTCCTTTTCCACTGGCTATGCTAATAACCATTTGTCGCTCCTCTTCGTCTTGCTTGTGGTCCGTCCAAGCTGGCAAAAAACGCAGTCCTGGCGACAGGTCTTATAGGGGGTTAAATCCACCCCCAGGGAATCGCCCCAGGCGCCGTGACAGCAACAGGTCCGAATATATGTTTGCATTTTCCCATGGGGCAACTCGTCTTTAGAACGGGTTTCTTTGTGCATCTCTCTAGATTATATGAGTTTCAGCAAGATGTGTGCCACGTTAGGAGCAATCCGGCAAAAACATAACCTATTGCAATATCAAGAAGTTAGCGGAAGAAAAAGAAAAACAAAAAAGGATGGAGAACTCGAGGGAAATTGCATTCCTGCAACCAAGAGTTTTGCGCTCTCGGACTGTTGTTGCTCTTCCCCAAGATATGTTTTTGAATGTCGAAAGCGGAAAACGTTGACATTGTCAACAAAAGTGTGGATATTTGAAATATGGAAGCTTTGGAATTGAAGATGAGATTGAAGAGCCTGGGCTGGAGCTATGCAGAGGCATCCAGGCAGTTGGGGGTGAGTCGCGGGACCATAACCCGTTGGGTCAGGGGGGAGAGGAGGATCCCCGAGACAGCGATCAGGCTCATCAATATCCTCGGCGAAGGCCAGGCACAGCAAAACAAAACGCAACCCGTCTTCCTCGAAACAATCAGACTCTCCCCATTTGAGAAGGAGCTTTTGCGCAAGCTGGTCTCACAATTGTCCAACATAGCAGAGGTTCGTCGAGTTTTGGTATTCGGCTCCAGGGCGCGGGGTTATTCTAACGAACACTCGGACCTAGACATTGTTGTTGTCACCGATCCAATGGATCCTGTATCTAGGGCGTCGGTTGAAAAAGCCAAGTGGGAGGCATTGCCCGAGGATGCTTTCCTGTATGCGAATGTAATCACGATTACCGAAAACCAGTTGGCGGCGGACACCGTCTTTTCCCGCACTCTAAGTAAGGAAGGCATTGAAATATGGACCAGGAGCGAAAAGATGAGATAGAAGAGGAGTTGAACCTCGCTAGGGAGAACTGGGAATCTTACCGGGATAACTACAAGGCCCGGAGATTCAGAAAGGCGACATCGGACCTTTATTTCTTCTGTGAACATAGTGCAAAGGCTCTGCTTCTGACCGTGGGCATTGATCCTCAATCCCATGAAGGCATTCGGCGAATGATCAGTATGCATTTTATCAAACCCGGGGCCATGCCGGTCAATGTTGCGAGATATTTGGGCAATCTTTACGATAGAAGAAAAACCGCCGAATACTCGCGCCAGGCCGGGTGGGAATTCACGGAGGAGGAAGTCAAGGTATATACCCAATGGGCCGGTGAATCCGTCAAATGGTTTCTAAAGAATATAAAGAAAAATGCGCCTGAACTTGCATTTGAGGAGGAAACATTTATCGATTCAATCGACGAAATGCTCAGGGCACTGGGAATTCGGATCTAGACAGCCTGGTGCCCCATTCATTTCACTTGCTTTGTCCCCCCAGGGGCTATCGACCAGTCTTGTCCTCTTTCGGGCAACAGCCTGTGAAAAAGAGCCCCCTGCAATACAGAGCAGTGAACCTGAAGTGCTGTCCTCCTCGATCTTGAGAGCCGCAGGCTAACTTCGCTCGCCCGGGCAGATCCCTCTCTCCCTGCTAGCCTTCCCCGGTTTCGCCCCGAGCCTTTTATACGCTACTGGCTTTCATTTGTCTGGAGAAGAGGGAGTCAATTGGCAATCAAAACTATTGGAAAGGTCGCCAAGAATCTACTCCTGCTCAGACTTGAAAAGGGTTGTTGTCAATATACCGCGTGGTGGCCCTCTCAGACAACGCTCATCGGTCACAGGTGGAGAAAACCGCTCGTGCCTCAAATATGTCCCCGCCAGCCTCCCCGGAATTGATCACGGCGGTTATTTCGGCCACACACCTGTCCACTGGCAAGCCCGGCGGTGAGCGAGATATATGGCTGGTGCAGAGTTTGAGTCAAGAACTAGAGGTGGTGTCCCTGGAGTTGGACTTGCTTTTCTTGCTCTCCTTGATCATGTAATCATTGAGCGCCTCATGCAGTGTCTCGGCCGCCAGAGATGCACAGTGGACATCATTTTCGGGCAGCTTGCCCAGCCTTTCTATTATGGATTCCGCCGTGACCTCCAATATCTCATCAGGGCTTTTCCCCAGGGCCATCTCGGCTGCAAAGG
>JAFDHB010000103.1 GCA_019308985.1 Deltaproteobacteria bacterium
TTCACCGCTTTTGACTCTCTCCTATGGGGCTAGTGGATATCACGGCACCGAGCACGTTTCACCTTTCCGGCCCCAGCGAGAAAACCCGAGGCGGGTCTATCCTGACCAAACCTGAGGCCCATTGCTTACGGACTTGCAATATACCCTTTACCACAAAAACCTATTTTTAGAAAGCCTTACTCAGATAATTTTTTCTCTTCTTCCGGCTGCCTCCGCTTCCCAAGGGCTTCTCGGGTTGATCCCGCATTCAAGCCTTCTCTTGGGAACCATCTGCCTCCGATCCCGTGGGATCTACAATGTATCTCGTCAAAGCCCGGTAAAGATCACGTTCAACGAAGTCTCAAAAAGTCAAAGTTGGGATGGCAAAGTAAAAAGCTTCAAGTTCAAGGCGCGCGAATCTCGTGTGATGAGGCGTACATAGAAGTACGCCGCAATCACAACGAGGTGAAGCGCAACGCAGAAATTGAGCTTTTAACGAAGCCATCACGCTTGAATCCATTTCCCCAGTATCATCTCCAAGACAGAGGGGGCAGGGAAAGGCCTCAGCCTGTCCAACTCTCCTGTCCAATCGAATTTGCGATGAATAGCGGTCTTCAGTTTGCCGGCGATTCTTAAGTCATTCAACAAGTTAGCCCCCTTCAATACACCCTTTTCAAATGAGAGCAACCGGTAACCCTCTCCTGATAGCTCCCGGTCGGAAATGACCAGGTTCTCCTCTCCTGTGGGGTGCACATCTCCCAGGTGAGCAAAGTCGACTCCGAAGACAGTGCTGACATGGTCGGGTACCGCCCCCCTGTAACTCACTTTCCCTCCGGCCATATTGCAACCAGCGGTTCTGCCCTGATAACAGGCGTTTCCCCAGAGGCCGACAATCTCCTTGCGCCCGGTGACCAGGTTCATCCCCTGGCTGACGTCACCGGCAGCATATAGGTCCTCTACCGAGGTACGCATCATGTGATCCACAATTATTCCCTTGTCGATCTCGACCTGGGACGGATCAACGAAATCCAGTCTCGGTTCAATACCGATGCTGACAAGGCACAGGTCCGCCTCAAGGATCTCACCACCCTCGAAATGGAAGGCCGCCTTCTTTCTACCGTCTTCCACTCCCTGCAAGGACGTCTTCAGTCGCAAGTCCACGCCCTTCTTCCTGATGATCCCCTCCACTATGGAAGCACATTTGGGATGCGCCGCGCCTGGAAGGACTTGGTCTGCAATATCAACCAGCGTGACCCTTGCGCCCTTGGACAACAAGATCTCCGCCATTTTGAGGCCTACGAGGGATGCCCCGATGATCAGCGCATCCCTGGTCCTTGTAATTGCATCGCTTAGCCGGATGGTATCTTCAGGGGTCCTGAGGGTGTACACGTATCGTGATTCATCGATCCCTGGAGCCCTGGGAAGAACCGGGCGTGCTCCCGTGGCGACAAGGCAGCGATCATAGGCCAATATGCCGCCATCAGCCAAGCGGGCTTCCCTTGAAAAGGGATCCAGGCTCACCAGGGGTAAACCAAAACGGCATCTTACGTCATACCTGGTGTAGAAATCCCTTCCAAAAGGAAAGCAATTCTCGAAGGGAATTTGTCCTGCCAGGAAATAGGGTGCGAGCATCGGATTGAAGGTCTCGCCGGGAGCGTCCGCCACCATCCGGATCGGGCCTTCATACCCTGCCGCCCTGGCCGCTCGAACCGCGCTTATGGCCGCACCGCCGTTTCCTACAAAGAGGAGGCCATTGGAGGTCATCTTCAATACTCTGGAACCTTTACCAAGGGATCCAGTATTAGGCGAGATGCCTTCTCTGCCTTCTGGCGAGACAATTCCTCCATAGACCCGTAACCCAAGGCCCGTGTGGGGCAGACCCGCACGCAGGCGGGCTCCATCCCGTATTCTATTCTCCCCGCGCACAGGTCGCATTTGTGCATCTTGGCCCCGTCGGGAAACTGTGGGGCCCCGAAGGAGCAAGCCAGCAGGCAGCTATGGCAGCCGATACACAGATCTTGATCCACACCCACTATGCCGTCCTGCGTTCTCTTGTAAATGGCACCTACAGGGCAGACCATCAGGCAGGGGGCATCTCCACAATGAAGACACGCTATGGAAACGAAGGCCATCATGACCCTTGGATAGGAGCCTTTCTCCACTCGTGTCACCTGCCTGAAACTGGGCCCGGATTCCGGCAGGTCTTTTTCGTCCAGGCACGCGACGATACAGGCCATGCATCCGCTGCACCTCGAAATATCAAAGGAAAAACCCAGTTGCATCTTCATCTCCTTGCTTCCTGGCACCTTTCTCCTACTCTCCTTGCTGCTCAAGACATGAAGGTCCCATCCTGCTCATAAGTTGGTGCCCTCATTGATCATAGGAATTCAACCGGGCCCTCACAAAAGGCAGGTAAGGCGAAGATGGAAACATTTCTGAAAACTCCTCCAGGACCTTTTCAGCCCTATCATCCCTGCCCATGAGTTCATACAGCCTTGAAAGGCCTAACATGGCTTGACCCTTCAAGAAACTTCCGGGGCCCGCTGAGGTTGGTTCCAGCACATCCACTGCTTTTCTTACATCGCCTTTTGCCTCGTAGCAAGCGCCGAGCGCCAAGATTGCAAGGGACTTATAATACCAGTCCCCAGATATTTCCTCCATGTAGGAACTGTAAAGGGATATGGCTTCGTCATATTCTCCCTTTGTGAACTTGATATAGCCGAGCTCCGCCAGGGCAAGACCACTGGACTTGGAAAGCCCGTACTCATCCATAACCTTTCTGAAAAGTTGCTCTGACTTGGCAAGCTCCTCCAAATTCGGTTTTTCCCCCTGGAGTCCCTTGATAAGTCTGTTGTAAGCAGCGTTATAGGTCTCCTGCCCCTTCTTGTCCACATATTTGAGGTAGGTATTGGTCCCCGCATATACCAATATTGCTGCGACAACCACCGCGCCGAGCAGTTTTAGTTTGCCTGCGTGCTGCCTAGCGTATAATATTGCGCGAGCGGAAAAGGTCAGGAACTCGTCAGGCTTCTTGAGGAGTTCTTTACGGGAAATCTTCTTTTTTGCCATATTTTTCCAATATCCTTTTATTTTAAGTGGTTACTTCATTTAGCAGAGCCATTTGAATCAGTCAAGGCAAAAAGGCCCGGGGACTTTGAGCCCAGGATCGCCTAAATTTCACAGGGAATACTACCTTTGTATCGGCTTGAATCCGGAAGATCGGAGGGCTGAAAGCCGGATTATGTGAACAGGCTCGTGCTGCTAACGAGACCCAGGAGCACAAATTCATGAAAGATCTTATCGACCATCTCCTGACGTCAATAGGGACGCTTCCCGACGTGCTGGCCTACCTATTGCTTGGTTTAAGTGCCTTCCTCGAAAACGTCGTATCCCCGATCCCGGGGGATACGATAAGTGCCCTCGGGGGCTTCCTTGCCGCCACGGGCCAGCTCGGGCTGATCGGGGTATATATCTCCACCACCATCGGTAGTCTCGCGGGATTTATGTGTCTGTTTTTGATAGGGAAACACCTAGGGAGGCCCTTTTTCATCAAGAAAGATTACAGGTTCTTCAGGGCCGAGGAAATAACCAAGGTAGAGGAATGGTTCGGAAAGTACGGTTATTTGGTCATTGCCTGCAACAGGTTTCTACCCGGCCTCCGATCCGTTATTTCCATTGCCAGTGGGATATCGGGAATGAAGAGCCACTTGGTGGCCCTCCTGTCCCTTCTGAGCTGCGCTGTCTGGAATCTCATCTGGATCGTCTCCGGCTATATGATCGGGAGCAACTGGGAAACCGTCAAGTCAAGTGTCTTGAAAATGCAGGTAAAATACAATGTGGTCGTGTTCACTCTTCTCGCTCTGGTGGTAGTTTATGTAATATTCAGGAAGAGATGGCCTCGAAAAAAGCAGTGAAGACATGGATAAGACAACAAGAAATGGATTCAGTCCTTGCAAGTATTTGATTTTTTCCTTCCAGGGCTTTATATTTGCAATATTGACTTTTTTCCTGAAGGTGACGACACGCGGTTTATTAGTGCTTTCTTATTACCATCGTTTGAGGACGGGTCCTAGGTTATGGTCATAGAGCAACCCATAAGGGCAGGGCACAAGCCCATAAACTACTTGCGGCTTTCGGTCACGGATCGGTGCAACTTGAGATGTGTTTACTGTATGCCCGAAGAAGGGATAGACTTCTTGCCCCACAGCAACATCCTCACCTATGAGGAAATGCTCCACCTGGTAAAACTCTCCACAAGGGGCGGAATACGGAAAGTCCGCTTGACCGGTGGCGAACCCTTGGTGCGAAAAGGATTCATCGGTTTCCTGGAAAAGTTGTGTGAGATAGAAGAATTGGAAGAGATCACCCTGACTACCAACGGGGTGCTCTTGAAGGAATATGCTCAAGCCTTGAAGGAATGTGGTGTTTGTCGTTTGAACGTGAGCCTTGACACACTCAAACCGGAGAGGTTTTATCAGATCACAGGACGTGATTGTTTCGACAAAGTCTGGGAAGGGATACTTGAGGCGGAAAAATGCGGCTTCAGCCCCCTGAAAATTAATGTGGTGGCCATCAGGGGGCTCAATGACCAAGAAATCCTGGACTTTGCCCGCCTCACCATGGAAAAACCTTTCCATGTCCGCTTCATCGAACTCATGCCGGTCGGCAAGGAAAACATATGGAGTGATGAAAAATTCATATCCACGGAGGAGATCCTTGCCATTATCAAGACCCTGGGTCCTTTGAGGCCCATTTTGTCCAACTCTCTTGACGGTCCGGCAGAGAGGTACATTCTGGACGGTGGCAAGGGAGAGATAGGCCTGATAGGGGCCATGAGCCACCATTTCTGTGATAGCTGCAACAGGCTGCGGTTGACAGCGGAGGGGCACATCAGGAGCTGCCTCTTCTCCGACCAGGAGATCGACGTCAAGACCCCGCTGAGGGAAGGAAAAGGAGACGAGTATATCCTTGAATTGCTGAGATCCGCCGCCATAACCAAGACAAAGGACTCCGGTCCTATCAAATCGGGGCCCCGGAAATGTATACGCCACATGTCCAGTATCGGGGGCTAACATCTCCTCTGTGGACGCGCCCCTTTGAAGACATCCATGCGATCCTTCCATGAAAGAACTATCCTTGCAACTGGTGCGAGTGCCGGCAGGCGCTCGTCCCCGGTAAAGATCCTCGCTGGGGGGATCCTCTCCTGGCCCGGTCTGGTTAAGCGTCGACTGGCACCAATCGCGGATAAGGTCGTCAAGTCCAAGTCCCTGAAGGGGAGACGCTGGCGCCTCTTGCAAGTGGAGTCCTCCATTGCATGCAATTTGCGCTGTGTCATGTGCCCCTGGAAAGAGATGGCCAAAAAAGGGGGGGTGCAGGGAATCATGTCCCAGGAGGTATGGGTCTCCATCCGGCCCCATCTCCCTGAAACTCAAATCGTGGATTTTACGGGAGGCGGCGAACCCTTGCTCCAACCAAGGCTCGCGGAATGGATCAGCGAGGCAAGCAGGGCAGGCTGTGAAACAGGGATACTCACCAACGGCCTCCTGCTCAAGAGAGAGACTGCCCAGAAACTTATTGATGCAGGATTGAACATGATATGCGTTTCCATGGATGGCGCTACAGCCGATGTCTATAACCAGATTCGCGTGGGGTCCAATTTTGACAAGGTATGCGAGAATCTTGCCCAAATCGCTGCCATGAGAAAGGGGCGGATACCCAGGACCTCGATAAATTTTGTCCTGATGCCCATGAATTTCCACCAGGTCGAAGACATGGTCCGACTGGCAGTGAAACTGGGAGTGGACCAGGTCAATTTCAAGCAATGTGACGTGATCAGGGGGGAGCATGGAAAGGGATACGGATTGTTTGGGCCAGAGGAGACCAAGGAGATAAGGCGCATGGAAAAGGCCCTGGCAAGGGCCAGAAAGCTGGCCAAGAAGCTCAAGATCGAAACGACCGCCTTTTCCTTTACGCCGGATGAGCTTCCCGTGTGTGAGCAGGACCCCAGGAATTCGGTTTTCATTCGCTACGATGGTGCAGTGGGCCCATGCATCAACCTTGCCATAGGCGGACCCACCAGCTTCCTCGGAAAAGACGTCACCATGCCGATTGTACAGTATGGCTCTCTTCCGGATCAAGACCTGTTGACCCTGTGGGAGACCGAGACATGCAGGTTTTACAGGGTGCGTTTTGAGCAACGCGTAAAGGCCCACGAACAGTCCATGGTGAACACCCTGCTGCATTCTTCTGCTAGTCGACACAAGGCCCTGGAATCCGCCAGGCAGGCCATGCTCGAAGCACCCGAAGGCTGCAAGGTGTGCCACTACCTTTACGGGATATGATCACGGGCTTCCCGGGCCAATACCCCGTTGCATGTTATCCGTTACTGGTTATCAGTTATCGGTTATTCGTTATTGGTTATTTGTTATTGGTGGGGGCTTCGAGGGATCGAGTTTCAAAACCGGGTGGAATCCTCATTCTAAACACTTCTCGTGGCATCTCCCTGTTGAACACCATCTTCTGGTTTCGGATGACCAGTTTCTTCTTCATATCCCTTATCACCACCTCCTCTGCGTAGAAAATCCCCCCTTCCTTTCGAAAACCCCTAAAGGAAACATCGAGCTTATTGTCGCGGTAAGAGACCCATTTTGGGGTAAGGGTTTCAGGATAGAAAATGATCCTTTCAACTTCTACACCTCTCGGATCCAGCAGGACTACCCGGTCCCGCTCCGGCGAGAGGTACTTATGCTCCCTTATTGTTGGATATCCCCTCAAGACGCTCCACACTATGTCGGGGCCGATGTCGACCTGGAAGAATTTACTCAATGCCCTGGGGCTCAAGGAGCCGACATAGAGGCTCCTGTCCTTGAAGGAAAGCACCTGGATCCAGGAATCTTCCAATAGGAGGTGCAGGATAGGTTGACCCCATGAATGGGTGATCTCGACCTTCACTTTCAGGGGATCCCTACTCCCCATGATCAATATGTCCGCCTCGTTCACGCCATACCAGGCAGCCGCGGAGATCTTTCCCATGGAGAAAAAAGAGGAGGCCTCCCGCCCTTGCCTCCTGATCTCCTCCAGGACCTGCTGTATCCCCTCTCTTTCGATATGCTCCTTCAACGCCGGCTTGCCAGGCAAAGAAGCGCATCCCGGGAGAGAAATGAGAAGTGACAAAAGGACAAGGCATGTTCCGAAAGGGAATATCCCCCTCAAACCCTGCAAAAGAGATGATGTGCTACTGGTGGATGCAGGCATGGCACTGGACATCATTTGGTTGCATTAAGCAGCCCCTTGACCTTTTCTATCTTCTCGTTGATCTTTTCCTCTTCAGGGTGTTTGAGGGAAATTGCCTTCCTGTACATCTCCAGGGATTTCTTGTAGTTCTTGGTCACAAAGTAGAGGTCGCCCAGGTGTTCGGAAATCGTGGGGTCATCGGGAAGCAGGGAGTAGGCCCTTTCCAGTGCCTCTCCGGCCTCCTTGTACAATCCCTTTTTAAAATATACCCAGCCCAGGCTGTCAATAATGTATCCGCTGTCCGGTTTCCTCTTCAATGCCCTCTTGATCATCTCGAGTGCCTCGTCCAGTCTTATGCCCTTCTCAGCATAGGTGTAACCTATGTAGTTCAACGCGTCAGCATGATCCGGGTCGATCTCCAGGATCCTTTTCATATGCTCAAGGGACCTATCTTTTTCCCCCTTCCTGTCCAATATTACACCCAGCCTGTACATGAGCTCCGTGTTATTAGGATCTCCCTTTAGACCCTCCTTGATAACCGATATGGCCCTGTCAAACCCTCCCTCCTGTTCATAAATAGAAGACAGCATCAAGTACGCTTCTATTTTTTTCGGATCCACCTCCAGGGCTCTTTGGAGAACATCTTTCGCCTCCTCCTGTCTTTCTTGGATATTGAGGAGGTAGGCTATATGGAGCTTGGCATTAATGAAATACTTGGACCCTTCGCCTATCTTCTTGAAATGGAGCAGGGCCTTGTCCTTATCCCCCTTTTCTTCATAGGCCATTGCAAGATAGTATCGTGATTTGTCGTCTTCCGGCCATGCCGACACTATCATCTCCAATTCCTTGATGGATTCCTCGATCTTCCCGTGTTGGAGGTAAATAAGGCCCAGGGCCTGTCGCCCGGAGGAACCGGGTTTACTCCTCTTCTTTATCTCCTCCATCTGCTCTTCGGCCAGTTTTTCCTGCCCTAGCTTGTAATATATATTGATCAACCTCTCCCGGGCGGCCATGTTGAATGGATAATCCCGCAAAAGCTTTTCATAGGTCTCCCTGGCCATCGGGTAGTTCTTCTTCATCTGGTAGAGCGTACCCAGGTCAAAGAGGGCGGCTTCCATCCGGGGATTCAGCTTCAATGCCTGCTTGTAGGCCTTTTCTGCCTGCTTGAAGTTATCCCTTTCCAGGTGTATCCTTCCCCGATAGTAATGGGCTATCAACAGGTCCGGCTCATCTTGAAGGAGCCTATCCAGGTGAGATAGTGCAGCTTCAAATTTTCTGTTCTTGATCAAGATGTTGGTCAAGACCAACCTTACCCTGGGAAGATCGGGGGCGATCTCCAGGGCCCTCTGGTACTCCCTGACAGCCGCATCATCATCACCGCTCAGGGCATAGGCATCCGCCAGCAGCAAAATGTTCTGGATGTCCTGGGGGGCCTCTTGTACGAGCCTCCTTGCCTCCCGGATCGCCCCCTGGTAATCCTTCAGCGTCTTCAGGTACCCGATCATCTTCCTCCTCAGGAATAGGGAATCCGGGTCATTCTCGATCGCCTTCTTAAGATATTCCAGGGCCTCCTCGTAGCGTCCGTTCACTTCACTGAGCGCCGCCATAGTGAACCAGCTATAGGCCTTCTGTAGTCTATCCCGCCCTTCACCAGACTCTGATCTTTCTTGGCCCAGGTCTCCCGGGGGCTTTGGCGCAACCCCGGTCCGGATCCAAGGAGCACATGAGACCAGGGATCCCACCAGGCTTACCAACAAGACGCACACGAGAGCATAGTTATTTAAGGATATCGGAAAAGTTTTCTTCAAAGTTTGGGATCTCCTCCGTAAGCCATTTCTTGATATTCTTTATTATCCTTTCCTGGATCTGCCTCACCCTTTCCCGGGAAATGTTGTACTTGTCCCCGAGTTCTTGGAGGGTCAAGGGATCTTCCGCCATGATACGGTTGTCAAAGATGTCCAGTTCCTTGCCCGAGAGCCTTTCCCTGTACTCCTTCAGCTTTTGCAAAAGGAGTTCCCTGTTTTGCTTTTCCGAAAGCTGCTCATCAATTGAGGCCCTGGGGTCGGGGAGCAGGGATCCGTAGACTTCCTTGCCCTCGTCACCTATGGGAGCGCTGAGGGATATCTCGGCCCCTCCCAATCTCTGGCTCATCTCTTCCACTTCCTTTTCCTTCACATCCAGACGCTCGGCCAGGAGCCTCGGTTCGGGATCAAAACCTTGGGATATGAGCCTCTCCCTTTCCTTGGCCAGGTTGAAAAACAGCTTTCTCTGTGTCTGGGTGGTGCCGATTTTTACCATCTTCCAGTTTTCCATGATATACTTCAGCATGTAGGCCTTTATCCAGAAGGATGCATAATAGGAAAACTTTATCCCCCTGTAAGGGTCAAATTTTCTCACCGCCTGCAAGAGTCCTACGTTGCCTTCTTGAATGAGGTCCAAAAGGCTCTTGGTCCAGTACCTGTGAAAATCCATGGCGATCTTGACCACCAACCTGAGATTCGACGTAATCAGTCGGTAGGCCGCCTTCTGGTCCTTTTTCTCCCTTACCCTTATTGCCAATTCCGTCTCCTCTTCCCGGGTCAGGAGCTTGTACTTCTTGATCTCCATCAGGTACAGCTGTAAGGGATCATAGGGGACGAGCGAGCGTTCCTCTGGCACGACCGAAGGTACAAGGGTGGCCTTTTCCGGTTCCACCGGTTCCTCTTCAGTGATATCAATCACGTCCTCGTCATCAAGAGGAGTATTCTTTGATTCTTCCATGGCCTTTTCGCTAAACTGCGCTGATTACCTTAGTGCTTCGATTCGCAAGTACGGTGGCGTATCTTTCGGATGAGAATCCTTACTAATCCTCACTCAGCAGTAAGTCCGGAGCAAATAGATACGTTAGCGTATTTATGAATCGAAGGACTTAGTTGGTGGTATAACTTTTCTTCTCCAGGAAGAAGAGAGCTCCGCAACACTCTTACAGCATGAAAGCGTCCCGGCGCTGGGTCAAGCCAAATCTGGGTCTTTCTCCACACCTGGATTCCTGTTTTCATTAAGAGACAGTGACCTTGAGATACCTTTTCTTTCCCCCTCTCAGGAGTATCGATTCGCTCACCAAGTCCTTCGAGCTGATTATCTGGTCGAACTTCTCTATCCTCCTGTTGTTGATGTATCCGCCTCCCTGGGAAATCAAACGTCTTGCTTCGCCCCTGCTCTTGCAAATACCGACCCTTTCAAACAGCACGTATGCGGGTATCCCTTCCCGAAGCTCGTCTGCGGAAATGGAACAACTGGGGACGGAATCGGATTTCAGGGACTTGTCGCCTCCAAACAGGCTGCGGGCGGCGGCCCTGGCCTTGTCTGCTCCCTCTTTCCCGTGGCACAGGAGCGTTGCCTCGTAAGCCAACACCTCTTTTGCTTGCCTGAGATCCTTTCCGCCCTTGGCCGTGAGCCTCTTGATCTCATCCAGGGGCAGGAAGGTGAATAGCTTCAGAAAGCGCTCCACATCCCTGTCGTCTTGGTTAATCCAGTACTGGTAATAATCATAGGGGGACGTGAGTTCCGGATCGAGCCAGATAGCGCCTTCGTGGGTCTTGCCCATCTTGACCCCGGCGGAGGTCGTGATCAGAGGAAAAGTAATTCCGTGGACCTCTTCCCCTTCAAGCCTCCTCGTTAGGTCCACCCCGGCGAGGATATTGCCCCACTGGTCATTACCCCCCATCTGAAGCCTACAATCGTAATGTTTGAACAGGTACCAGAAATCGTATGCCTGCAGGAGCATGTAATTGAATTCGATGAAACTGAGGCCCGTTTTCAGCCTGGCCCTGTAACTTTCTGCGGCCAACATCCTGTTTACGCTGAAATGGCGCCCGATATCCCGCAAGAAGTCTATGTAGTTGAGCTTCGTAAGCCAATCGGCATTGTTGACCATTAGGGCCTTGCCGCCCTCGAAATCCAGAAAACGGGAGAGTTGTTTTTTGATCCCCTTGGCATTTTCCTCGATCTCCTCTCTCGTCATTATGCGGCGCATTTCCGTCTTGCCGCTAGGATCCCCTACCAGAGTCGTACCGCCGCCGATAACCGCAATGGGCCTGTGCCCCGTCCTCTGCATGTGTGCCAGAGACATAATGGGGACGAGGCTGCCTAGATGAAGGCTCTTGGCAGTCGGATCAAAGCCAATATAACAGGTAATAGGCTTCTGCAACAACTTGCGAACCTTTTCCCTGTCCGTAACTTGCTCTACAAATCCCCTTTCCTCCAGTATATCAAAGACGTTTTCCACTGTGGTTCAATCCTCGCACTTCGTCCCGCGAAATTCCTTGGGGAGCCTGAGCCTCTTTACTCGACCAATCTCCCCCAAATTCTCAATAATCTTACCGTTGAAATCGAAATCAATTCCGGCAGCGTTTCCGACCAGTACATAAAACCCATGTTTTGCCCGCCACTGGGGTCGGCTACCCGGCTTGAAAATATACTCCTTTGGATCCTGGTCATCTATACAAATCCTGACCCAGGTCTTGTCCTTTACTATCCCTGTCAGGATCAGGATCTCGGTGGTTGTTTCAGGCTCTGCCGGAACAGGGCCAGGTACTCCGGCTATGCTGGGTGCCTCACCACCCGCCGCCGACCCCGTCTCGCCCTCAGTGATTGCTCCCGGGGCTATCTCACCTGGTTGACTTTCCTCTCCGCGCTCCTCACTGGGCGGGACTGCTGCCTCACCTCCCGAAAGATCTTTCTCCTCCACCCTTGCAGTGCCTTCTCCACTCTTCCCTGGCCCGGGTTCGACAAGCGACAAGGAAGGTTCCACTGCCGACACTGCCGTGTCCTCAGGAGGGATTCCCTTTAGGGGAGCCTCAAGGCTACCCTCCCGGCGGGTTTCGATCCCCGTCTTTTCTTCAACGACCCTCAAGGCCTCCCTCTCCTCAGGTACAGTGGGCATCCTGGAAATACTGGTGATCCCTATGTAAAGACCGACCGCCACCACGAGGGCTCCCACCACACCAATGAGATAGTAAGACCCCCTTTTTTTCTTGGAAAACTTCTTGAATGACAGGGGCGGCTGAGTCTTTGGCACCGATCTTTCGTAAAGGCTGAGGATCCTTTGCTCATCAAGTCCCAGCAACTGGGCATAGGACCTGACAAAGCCCCTTGTGAAGACCCGGGGAGGCAGCTTATCCCACTCCTCCTTCTCCAATGCTTCAACGTAGTGCTTCCTCAACCTCGTAATCTGGGCGACCTGCTCGTGGGTAAGGCCCTTTTTCTCTCTCTCGTTTTTCAAGAGGAGGCCCAACCCCGGTCCCTTTTGCACCCCTGTATCTTCAGCCGCTAGGTCCAGCTCCGGACCCTCTTTTTGCTCCCTGTTTTCCATGATGACCCCAGTACCTAAACATAAAGTCCTGATTAGATGATCACAAATGGGAGACATCCCATCCCAATATCCGTTTGCCCCATTCCACTTTCACCGGGCTGGAACATTTCCGGTAACCGGCCGCCGCTTTTCATGGTTCAAACCACGAGTGATGCCTCAT
>JAFDHB010000301.1 GCA_019308985.1 Deltaproteobacteria bacterium
CGAATTTCGTGCTTCGATATTCGAATTTCCACCTCTCGAAAAATAGGGTGCAACGCTTTGGCCCCATCTTGGGGCCTTCCTCATACCACCAGTTCAACTGGTGGTGGGTGATTCTTAGTCGTATCGGGAACAGGATTCTTACAGCCCTACAGGCATAGTTGACGAACTGCCGCCAACTCTTGGGGTCGTAGTCGCAGAGAGATGGGGGATAGGGGCATCGCCTCTTCCCTCGGCTTGCCGTGGACCGTGGTACAAGGCCCTGCTTGTTCTTGCCGAGATCCCCCTTCCCCATCAGCCAAGCGTGTCCGCATGCTTGTATTTGCGCGGCTTCCCAAGATCAGCCACTCACCCCGAGCCTTAGATTGGTTAGGGCAATCGTGGTCGGTGGGTTTACCCTCTCAAGAGCAGAGCAAAAAATCGGCGTGGTTCTGTAGCGGGGAAAATCTTGCGAGGTTCGATCCCGCGGATGATCACCTTGCTCAACAATGTCACGAGCATAGAGGCAAGCCAGCAAGCCGTGGCATACATAATCCTTTTACACATTCACGGTCGATCTGTCAAGTTGATTATTTATCCCAAGACCAGTCCCGGACCTTAGGTCTTAGGGGGTCAGCAAAATTTTTCTAAAATATCTTCTTTTCTGTCCGATTTTTCTTGACAGTACAGGGGAAATTCATATAAATGAGCTTGTTAAAAAATGCACAAAGTAGGGTTGTAGTACAGCTTGTTCCCCTGTCAGGCTGGATTGAGCAAAAATGCTTGTAATTAAAGGAGGTTGATTTATGTCAGATCTTATTGCACCCCACGGCAAGGAGGAAAGGCTCATGCCCCTGTTACTGGAGGGAAATGAACTCCAGGCAGAGACGGAAAGGGCGAAGGGCCTCAAACAAATCAGGATAACCACGAGGGAGACTTCAGACCTCATAATGATGGGCATCGGAGCCTTCACGCCCCTGACCGGATTCATGACAAAGGCCGACTGGCAGGGTGTGTGCGACAAGTTTACCATGGCAGACGGCACCTTTTGGCCCATTCCCATTACCCTGTCCACTGACGATGAAGAGGTAAAAGCGGGTGATGAGCTTGCCCTGGTGGATGAGGAGACCGGGACCACGATCGCCACTATGCAGGTATCTGAGAAATATACGATTGACAAGGAGTACGAGTGCAAGGCCGTATTCAGAACCACTGATAGCGAGCACCCGGGGGTGGCCAAGGTAATGTCACAGGGCAAATACAACCTGGCAGGCCCCGTAAAGGTAATAAGTGAAAGCTATTACCCGGAACAGTTCAAGGGCCTGTACCACAGGCCGGCAGAATCGAGAAACAGTTTTGAAGAAAAGGGTTGGAAAAAGGTTGCAGCCCTCCAGCTGAGGAATCCAATGCACCGCTCCCACGAATACCTGGCGAAAATCGCCGTGGAGATCATGGACGGTGTGTACATCCACCAGTTGGTGGGCAAGCTGAAACCAGGTGATATCCCTGCCGAAGTGAGGGTAAAGGCCATCCAGGTCCTTGTTGATAATTACTTTGTAAAAGACACTGTGGTTCAGGGAGGGTATCCCATGGAGATGCGATACGCAGGACCCAGGGAGGCCTTGCTCCACGCAACCTTTCGCCAGAATTACGGCTGCAGCCATATGATCATCGGTCGGGACCACGCTGGAGTGGGGGACTATTACGGTCCTTTCGATGCCCAGAAGATCTTTGATGAGATCCCGAAGGGGGCGCTGAAGTGTCAAAACCTCAACATAGACTGGACGTTTTTCTGCTACAAGTGTGAAGGCATGGCCTCCATGAGGACATGCCCCCATGGGAAAGAAGACAGGTTGCTCCTTTCCGGGACCCTGGTAAGGAAGACCCTCTCAGAAGGGGGTGAACTCCCGCCTCAATTCTCCCGGCCAGAAGTACTTGAAATACTTAAAGAATATTATCAAACCCTGGAAGAGAAAGTCGAGATCAAGCTTCATGGCGCAGCCACCGGCGAGGTGGAAAAGAAGTAAAAATCTTTGTTAGAAAGGAGGTGTTAGAAAGGCTCTTGAAATTCGACTCTTTTGCCTATCATCATTCAAAATTTCTAAATTGCGGAGGTTAGATAAATGCCAAGTTATGTAATCGTTGAAAAATGCGATGGTTGTAAAGGGCAGGACAGGACCGCGTGTATGCATATCTGTCCCAACGATTTGATGGTGCTGGACAAGGACGGTTCAGTCACCGGGATGGAGATGAAGGCATACAACCGGGATCCCCAGATGTGTTGGGAATGTATGTGTTGTGTGAAGCTCTGTCCCCAACAGGCCATGGATGTCAGGGGGTATGCTGACTTCATACCTATGGGAGCCAGTGCCAC
>JAFDHB010000104.1 GCA_019308985.1 Deltaproteobacteria bacterium
AAGAAAAAATGGCGGCAGTACACACGTGCAAGATTCGTATCGAAAAACACGAGGGACCTCACAGGACGGCATATGTTGAGGATTTTACAGAACCCCTTCACTTCGGCATTCATGGGGGTATCAAGGATTTTTACCAGCGGAAGTACGGACGTGAAATAACAGGGCCGGAGTACCCCGCCACTCTTGATCACATAGTGGCCGGCGTGGCTGGTTGACTGACCGGCACATTAGGGGCCGCACTGGATGTGCGGGGAATTCCCTCTGCCGGGAATCTGGTTGCCCATGTGGAAGGAGACATTGAAGAAATGGACGGGGTCCTGAGGATTACAGAAATTCGGCTGGCTTATCGGTTGAGGATACCGGCGGGCACAAGGGATAAGGCCTTGAGGGTCCTGGATCTCTACGCTGAAAAATGCCCGGCCTACCAAACCGTCAGAGAGTGTATCCAGTGCTCCTGGCATGCAGAGATCCAGGAGTATTGATATGCAGGTTCAGGCCGCTCAAAGTCCGCGTGTTGCCAAGAGGCCCCAAGGGCTTTTCGGCGGGTATAACAATTATAGGGTTGAGGTATCCCGATATTCTTGATATATTTTTTTGTTGAGCTTGAGGAGACTAGGGTACAAATGTCCATCATCGTGCAGAAATACGGCGGGACTTCGCTAGCCGGCATAGAAAAAATCAGGGATGTTGCCAAAAGGGTAATCGAGAACTACAAGCGGGGGAACAAGATGGTAACCGTGCTGTCGGCCATGGCAGGCCAGACAGACCAACTGATCCGGCTGGCGCACGAAATGGCCGACAACCCCGATTCCAGAGAGCTGGACGTACTGATGGCGACAGGAGAACAGGCGAGCGTCGCCCTGTTCGCCATCGCTGTTAACTCCATGGGGTATGACGCCCGGTCCTTTCTGGGCTTCCAGGTACCCATCCGCACGGATCACATGTACGGCAGGGCACGTATCCATAATATTGAAACCTCGAGCATCCTCAAAGAACTGGAAGCAGGCAAAATAGTCGCTGTAGCCGGATTCCAAGGTCTGGACGAAAACGGGAACATAACTACCCTGGGCCGGGGGGGGTCTGATACAACGGCAGTCGCATTGGCGGCAGCCCTTGATGCCGAGGTGTGCGAAATCTTTACTGATGTTGAGGGTATCTTTACCACCGACCCGAATCTGTGTCCTAAGGCGAGGAAATTGGACTTCATTTCCTATGACGAAATGCTTGAGATGGCAAGCATGGGGGCCAAGGTCCTGGAGATCAGGTCCGTTGAGTTTGCCAAGAAATACAATGTACCACTACATGTAAGATCAACTTTTACAAATGAAAGGGGCACTATGGTCACAGCTGAGACAAGAGATATGGAGAAAGTCTTGGTCTCCGGGGTCGCCTATAACAAGGACGAGGCCAGGGTGACGATCACCAAGGTACCTGATATGCCGGGAATAGCTGCCAAGATATTTCAGCCTATCTTCAAATCCGGTATTGTTGTAGACATGATAGTCCAGAATACCAGTAGCGAAGAGGGCAGGACAGACCTTACTTTCACGGTGCCCAAGACAGAGTTCTATAAGACCATGGAACTTGTAAAGGAGGTTGCCAAGGATATCGGGGCAGAGAAGGTCTTGGGAGACGAAAACATTGCAAAGGTATCCATAGTGGGAGTAGGGATGAGGACCCATGCCGGGGTTGCCCAGCGCATGTTTCAGACCTTGGCGAACGAAAACATAAACATAATGATGATAAGCACCTCGGAAATAAAGATCTCTTGCGTCATAGAGGAAAAATACACGGAGCTGGCAGTCAGGGAACTCCATAGAGCCTTTGGTCTTGATAATGATCAGGTCCAAGAAGAATCCTAGTCCCGGTGGAATCTTGGTTTTGATCTTCATCCTCCTCCTGGGTCACGCCACCAAGATCCTCCTGGAAAAACCCTCGGACGATATTGTCATCTACGAGAGGCCCTCCTATGTCCAAGTTGAGGGAGCGGTCAGGTTCCCCGGTGTATATCCCGTTGATCCGAACAATACCACACTCGAATCCATCCTGAGGAAGGCGGGTGGCTTGAATGACCGCAAGAGGGAACATGGAGGGGTTCAACAGAACAGCGTAATTCGACCCGGTACAAAGGTCACCATACTCTCTGTGAGGAACTCCACTCAACTCATAGTCGGCAGGATGGATGCCTACTACAGGGTTTCCCTTGGAATCCCTTTGTCAGTCAACAGTGCTACGGAATCGGACCTCATTGCCGTCCCCGGCATAGGTCCAAGGATCGCAGAGGCTATCGTGCGGGAAAGGACAAAGAGGGGAAAATACAACGGCCTTGAAGAAATATTGGAGGCAAAGGGAATCAACCTGAGAACTTACAGAAGGATAGCGCCTTACCTGACCCTATGATGATATCACTGGCGCACCCTTTTTTGTTTTTGGGTCATGAGTCTTAACTGATAAAGAGACCAGATGAAGACCAAGATCGACATCCCACAATGGACCATAGGTGTCCTTATCACCGCTCTTTTTCTTTTTATCAGCCATACCGGTATTTGGGATTTTACCGGGATCTTTGAGAGGAAGGCTTACGACCTTAGGGCAAGGATGGTTTCCCCGAAGGAGAGAAACCCCCATATCGAACTGGTAGTTATATCGGAAAAGGATCTTTCTGAGTTCGGCCCTTTGCCTTGGAGGGGGGACATTATCGCCCGGTGCATTCACAACCTGTCCCTGGCGGGCGCCAAGGTCATATCATTCAACATCCCTTTTCCTGGGAGGGACGAAAACGCCTACCTGATGACCTTGAGGGATTTGAAGAAGTCTTACGAGCGTCTGGGCCTGGTCAAGGAGGGACCCAATCGGTCTTTCTATCACAAGCTGGTTCAGGCAATAGGCGAACTGGACCATGACAGGAAGCTGTACCAGGCAATCAAAGAGGCGGGCAACGTGGTCCTGCCCGTCCGATTTCAAGCCTCCAGCCGGGAAAGGGATAAGCAGGTCCCCAAATTCGTCCAGAAACACGCCATCAAGAATGTCAAGGCCTCGGACTCCCGTGACAAGAGTCTTCTAATTCTTTCAGTAACCAGGATGGAGCCCCTGGCCCGCGGGCTTGCCCAGGCTGCCGCTGGAATCGGGTTTTACGACCTATTCCCCCAGGACCACGGACAAGTAAGGGACCAGATTCACGTCTTGAGATACCTTAGGGACATCTACTTCCCTTCGCTGCCAATAGCCATCGTCAAGGTATTCCATGGTATCGGTGGGGAGGATATCAGTCTCACAGTCGGCAAGAAAATCGTCCTTAGGCGCAAGAAACCATCGGTGGCACTTGAGATACCTCTTAGGGGGGAACGGGCGAGGACACTTATAAGCTGGAGCGGGCGACCGGCAAGGGCCTTTCATCAAACTCCCATTTCCAAGGTCCTCAAGAATGAAATACCCACGGGTCTCTTCAAGAACAAGATCGCAATCGTTGGTACATCCGGAACGGGCTCCGGGGACTTGTTTAATACCCCCATCGGGAAGGGCATTCCAGGCGTGGAAATTATCGCCAACTCCGTGGAGAATATCCTCAACCAGCGATTCCTCCTCCGGCCTGGTTGGACCAGGTTCGTTGAACTGGGTGTCTTGGTCCTGTTTGGTGTTTTCCTCACCCTGTTGCTGCCAAAAATGGGGCCTGGGCAGGGTGCCATGCTCACGCTGGCCATTGCCTTTGTCTATGTCATTGCGGGCACGGTTTCCTTCCTGTTTTTCAAGACCTGGATAAAGGTCGCACCTCCTGTCTTAATGATAATATTGGGGGGATTGATCATTGTCCTGCTAAAGAAGTTTGCCTGGACCGAGGGCCTTGTTGCGGAACCTTCTGCCGAAGTCGGTTTTCCAGAGGCCGAGAAAGGACCTGACCGGGAGGATTATCGGCCGGAACAGGACTTGGGTGGGCTCAAGCTCGGGGAAGAACTGGGCCGGGGCAAGATCGGGCGCGTGTTCCGGGCTGTGGAGCCTGAGAGCCAACGCCTCTTTGCCGTCAAGACAATCAGCCTTGGCAGTTTCCCGAGGGATGCCGTTCCCGAGGTGAAGACACGGCTTCTGGCAGGCGCCCGGTCGGCCAAATCCCTCAATCATCCCAACATAGTCCGCGTGCTGGGTCACGGGGTCAAAGGGGACACACTGTTTATTGTCATGAAATACGTGGAAGGCGAGAACCTGGACTCTTACATACAAAAGGATAATCTGTTGCCCCTAAAGGACGCCCTCGCTGTTTGCAGCCAAGTCGCCGACGCCCTCCAATATGCCCATAGCAAGGGCCTTGTGCACGGCAATATCAGACCCTCCAATATCATCCTCGACACAACGGATAGGGTTACAAGGGTCACTGACTTCGGCGTGGCAAACATTGGGTCTGCCTTGAGTACAAAATCCTCGCCCCTCCGCGGTACTTCCCTGTACATGTCCCCTGAACAGGTGCTGGGCAAGAAGGTAGACGGTCGTACAGACATCTTCTCCCTAGGCGTTATCCTGTACCAGCTGCTTTGTTCCGTCCATCCCTTTGCGGCCAAGGATATTGCTACGACTATGCGAAAGATCGTAAAAGAGGACCCTCGGCCTATCCGCTCACTAGTTCCTTCGATCCCCTCGGTCGTTGAAATGATCATAAACAAGGCGATCCAAAAGGAACCTGAAAGACGATACCAGAGTGCTGGTCTCCTGTCCGAACACCTCAAGAAGGTCATCAGCAGGATCGACCAGGTTTTGCAGAAGAACAGACCCGAGGAATCTTGAGGTGCCCATGCGCGTCAAGGCCGCAGGAAAGACCGACAAGGGGCTGAGGCGTAAGACAAACCAGGACTCGATCCTGGTCGCACCACAGCTGGACCTTTACATCCTACGCGAGAGATCATGGTTATCCTAGGAATAGATACTTCCTGTGATGATACTTCTGTCGCTGTTGTGGTGGACGGCCATCGCACCCTATCCAACGTCGTCCACTCCCAGGTGAACGTACATCACCCTTATGGCGGCGTGGTACCCGAGTTGGCCTCCAGGGAACACCTCCGAAACCTGGTTCCGGTCGCAGAAGAGGCCCTATCAGAGGCCTCGATCCGGATAAGTGACCTTGACGGAATTGCCGTGACAATCGGTCCCGGTCTCATTGGTTCGCTCCTCATAGGGCTTTACTATGCCAAGGCCCTCTCCTATGTTCACGAGGTACCCCTGGTGGCGGTAAATCATCTCGAGGGTCACATCCTTTCCGTATTCCTTGAAGAGGAAAAACCTGCCTTTCCTTTCGTAATCCTCACCGTTGCAGGAGGGCATACCTCCATTTTCCGCGTCAAGGGCTTCGGAGATTATCAACTTCTTGGACAGACCTTGGACGATGCAGCAGGTGAGGCCTTTGACAAAATCGCAAAGATACTGGGCCTCGGCTATCCAGGGGGAGTCGTCATAGAAAGGCTGTCCCAGTCCGGAAGAAGGGATAGGATCAATTTCCCCAGGGCCTATCTATCCCCCGATTCTCTCGATTTTAGTTTCAGCGGCCTCAAGACGGCGGTAGCGTTATATGTCAAGAAGTGGCGCCAAGGAAAGGAGCCTTCCGTTACGGTGGAAGACATTGCCGCCTCGTTCCAGGAGGCCGTCGTCGATGTGCTTGTGCAGAAGCTGATTCTGGCCCGGGAGAAGACAGGCGTAGAGAGCCTGGTAATAGCCGGAGGAGTGGCATGCAACAAAGCCCTGAGGGAGAGATTGGAAGAAATGGCGTCACGGAGCGGGTTCAAGTTCTACTATCCCAGACCTGCCTACTGCACGGACAACGGTGCCATGATCGCCCTGGCTGGTCATCACCGGCTGTTGAGCGGAGAGGTCGCAGATTTGTCCATTGACGTTCGATCCAGGTTCCCAATAAAGGACCTCCACCCCCTGAACCCTCCCGCTAATCCTCCAATCACCCCATGATGGCTGCCCCGTGGTCAACCCAAGGACAAGGCACATATGACTTTCCCCAAGTTTTTCCGCCCTGACAAACGACTCGGACAGCACTTTCTCCGGGATTCCAACCTGGTCAATAAAATAATCAGGGTTTCCAAGTTCCAGGAATCAGACCAGGTGCTGGAGATCGGGGCAGGTATGGGAGACTTGACAATCCCCCTTGCCCGGCGCGTCCGGCAGGTGGTCGCGGTTGAAAAAGATCACCGCCTCATTCCCATCCTCGATCAGAGGCTTTCCAGCGCTGGCATTAGAAATGTTGAATTGGTCAATGCCGATATCTTGAGGATTGATTTCCTCGAGCTACCACTTCCCTGGGACAAGGGAGTCTCTGTAATCGGAAATCTCCCTTTCAATATCTCCTCTCCCATGCTCGAAAAACTTATCCAGTACAGAAAATGGGTAAACAGGGCCATCCTCATGTTTCAGTTTGAACTTGCCAAAAGGCTCACTGCCTCCCCCGGGACCCGGGAGTATGGGGCGATAACGGTGCTCTTGCGTTACTATGCCGGTGTCACACCCCTCCTGGTCGTCCCTCGAGAGGCGTTCTACCCAAGGCCCAAGGTAGGTGCCCTGGTCCTCGAAATCGACTTTGCGAAACCCTATCCAAAAAGGGCCCGTGACGATGCGGGCTTTGACAGGATCGTGCACGCTGCCTTCTCCCACAGGAGGAAAACTCTCATCAACTCCCTCAAGGCCGGGCTTAGGGATTTGGGGCCTGATGTCCTCCTGCGGGTATTGGAGGAAAGCGGTATCGACCCCCGGAGCAGGGCCGAATCCCTGGACATGGAAGAATTCTTGTGTCTCGGCAATGCCTTTGTTTCCCTCTCCTTGACAAAAAACGACAGTGGTGCTATTGGGTAACATCCCTTTGATGTGGAGCTGGTGAGACCCTAAGGGTATACTCTAGTCTTTTTGAAAAACCTGCGTATAGCACGATATGTTGGAGCATCACTACATTGTCATCGAGGGACCTCTCGGGGTCGGCAAGACCAGCCTTGCAATGATGCTTGCAGACAAGATAAACGCGCAAACCCTGATGGAAGATGTTGACGAAAATCCGTTTCTGATCAACTTTTACCAAAATCCGAGGAAATACGGTTTTCAGGCCCAGATATTTTTCCTTCTGAGGCGTTACAATCTGGCCATGGAACTGACCCAGATGGACCTGTTCAGACGGGTGGTGGTATCCGATTACCTCTTTGACAAGGATCGAATATTCGCAAAGGCCAACCTGGAAGACGACGAGTTCTGGCTGTACGAGCAGCTCTTTCAGATACTCAAGGGGCGGATTCCCACCCCTGACCTCGTTATTTTCCTTCAGGCCAGGACCGAGGTGCTTCTTGAAAGGATACGGAAAAGAAAAAGGAAATATGAAAAAGCTATAAGTTACAAATACTTAGAGAAAATCAATCAGGCCTTCAACGACTTCTTTTTTCATTTTTCCGACTGCCCGTTGCTGGTCATCAACGCTTCGGAAATAGACTTCGTCAATGTTCCCGAAGACTTTGAAGACCTGATCCGTAGGATAAGGGAGATGAAGTCCGGAACTCGGTACTATGTACCCTTTAGTGCAAGAGAGAAGCTGTAAGGCATGGAAGTCATTGAATCCTGTAAATCAGTACAGGATAAATCCGAATCCTTTCGCAGAGACGGGCACACGATCGCCCTGGTCCCGACCATGGGTTTCTTCCATCAAGGGCACATTGAATT
Source organism: Deltaproteobacteria bacterium (assembly GCA_019308985.1). Next base: position 7,687 of record JAFDHB010000104.1, read on the forward strand.
GATGAAGGTCGGAAGGAAGTACTCCGACAAGTTGATAGTAAGTATCTTTGTCAATCCGATACAGTTCGGCCCTGCAGAAGACTACGATACCTACCCCAGGGACCTGGAAGGTGATCTAGCCAAGGCCCGCGAGGTCGGGGTCGATATTGTTTTTGCACCTTCTGCAGAAGAAATGTATCCGGAGGGGTTCCAAACTAAAGTGGTTGTTGAGAAGGCCACCAAGTATCTGTGCGGGAAATCCAGGCCAGGTCATTTCGAGGGCGTGGCTACGGTGGTGGCAAAGCTCTTTCACCTGACCAAGCCTCACCTTGCCATATTCGGCCAGAAGGACTACCAGCAACTAACCGTGATCAGCCGAATGGTAAAGGACCTTTCTATGGATGTGCAGATCATCGGGGTCCGTACCGTGAGAGAATCTGATGGCCTGGCAATGAGCTCCAGAAACAGTTACCTCAGCCTGGAGGAGAGAAGGTCTGCCCTTTGTCTCAAGAAATCCCTGGATTTGGCCCATCGGATGTTTCAAAAGGGTGAAACCGACGCAAGAGAGATAAGAAGAGCAATGGAAAAACTCATCCGTGAACACCCCTTTACAGAGATCGAGTACGTCAGTGTGTGCGACCCGGTGACTCTTGAGGAGGTTGACCGGGCAGGAAAGGACAGCCTCGTTGCCGTTGCAGTCAAGGTGGGGACTACACGCCTCATAGACAATTGTATCATGGGCAGGGGGCCAAGCTGAGAAATCACACGGCCGGGCATTGGCCCGGACCTGATCACACCAATTAATACAGCGAAAACACTGCACGATATCGGTTCAGGAAAGGAGAAGCATATGAAAACAGACAACTTCTTGTTCACATCAGAATCAGTGACAGAGGGACACCCCGACAAGATCGCTGATCAAATCTCGGATCATGTGCTGGACAAGATCCTTGAACAGGACAAGAAAGCCCGGGTCGCGTGCGAGACCCTTGTCACCACCGGCCTGGCCATGATAGCCGGAGAGATAACCACCTCTGCCTACGTCCATTTGCCGGACGTGGTACGAGAGACCATAAGGGACATAGGGTACAACAATTCCTCCATGGGGTTTGATTGGGAAACCTGCGCTGTCATCTCCACTATAGATAAACAGTCTCCTGACATCGCCATTGGCATTGAGGAGGGGAAAGGCCTTTTCAAGGAGCAAGGGGCCGGAGACCAGGGCCTGATGTTCGGCTATGCTTGTACAGACACCCCCACCCTCATGCCCATGCCCATCTACCTTGCCCACGGATTGACAAAACGACTTGCCCATGTCAGGAAATCCGGTAAGTTGCCATGGCTTCGACCGGACGGCAAATCCCAGATCACCGTGGAGTACGTGGACGGCAAGCCCCAAAGGGCTCATAGCATTGTTATTGCTGCACAGCACCACCCGGACGTGGACTATGACACGCTCAGGGATGCGATTATTGAAGAGGTGATCAAGAAGGTCGTCCCCGCAGACATGCTGGACGAAGATACACAGTATTTCATAAATACTACCGGCAGGTTCGTCATTGGTGGTCCCATGGGCGACTGCGGGCTTACCGGCCGTAAGATCATCATGGATACTTACGGAGGATTTGGATACCACGGCGGCGGTGCCTTCTCAGGCAAGGACCCATCAAAGGTGGACAGGAGCTCTTCTTACATGTGCCGTTACATCGTAAAGAACATCGTGGCTGCGGGTCTGGCCGAAAAGTGCGAGATCCAAATAGCATACACCATCGGGCGCGCCCAACCCGTCTCTGTCACGGTGGGTACATATGGTACCGGGGTCATCTCCAGCGCCGAGTTGACTGAGATCGTCAAGAAGGAATTCGACCTCCGCCCGGCAGCCATCATCGAAAGGCTCCATCTCCTCAGACCTATTTACAGGAAAACGTGTAATTACGGTCATTTCGGCAGAGAGCTGCCTGAATTTACCTGGGAAAAAACGGATCTTGTGGAGACGCTTAAAAGGGCGGTAAAATAAGACTACTCGGGTGCAAATTACGAATAGGAGCAAGAGAATATGGATTATGACATCAAGGACATAAATCTGGCCGGAACGGGCCGATTGAGGATAGAATGGGCCGAGATGAGCATGCCCGTCCTCAGAAGAATCAGGAAACGCTTTGAAGAAGAAAAACCCCTAGAAGGTCTTAGGCTTTCTGCGTGTCTCCATGTGACTACGGAAACCGCAGGCCTCTTGAAGACCCTCAAGGCAGGAGGTGCGGATGTGGTGGTGTGTGCCTCCAACCCGCTTTCCACCCAGGACGACGTGGCTGCCGCCCTGGTCGCGGACCATGAGATTCCGGTCTATGCCGTCAAGGGAGAAGATCACCGTGCCTATTACAGCCATATCCTCTCGGCCCTCAAACACAGACCGAACGTGACAATGGATGACGGGGCGGACCTGGTCAGCTCGCTCCATTTTATTGCCCTTGAAAAGTTGGATGATCTTGAGAAGGTTATCAGGGACTGGGCAAAGGGCCTCTCCGGTGAAGAAAGAAAGGCCCTCCTTTCCGAAGTCAAGGGTGGCACAGAGGAGACGACCACCGGGGTGATCCGCTTGAGAAGCATGGAAAAGGACGGGGTACTCCAGTTCCCCATCATATCCGTGAACGATGCTGACACCAAACACCTCTTTGATAACCGCTATGGCACAGGCCAAAGCACCATCGACGGAATCATAAGGGCCACAAACCGCTTGCTGGCAGGCAGCACCTTCGTGGTCTGCGGATACGGTTGGTGTGGCAGGGGGGTCGCTATGAGGGCCAGGGGCCACGGGGCCCATGTCATTGTTTGCGAAGTGGAGCCCTTGAGGGCCCTCGAGGCAGTCATGGACGGTTTTCAGGTCATGCCCATTTCAAAGGCAGCACCCCTGGGGGATTTTTTCTGCACCCTTACCGGCGACATGAATGTCATACGGCGGGAGCACTTTCTGGAGATGAAGGACGGGGCCATCATCTCCAATTCCGGACATTTCGACGTGGAGCTGGACCTACCGGGACTTCGAGACTCTTCCACGTCAAGGAGGTTTATCCGCGATTTCGTGGAGGAATTCACCCTGACAAACGGAAAGAGGATATATCTGCTGGGCGAAGGCAGGCTCGTCAACTTGGCCGCAGCAGAGGGGCATCCATCCAGCGTCATGGACATGAGTTTTGCAAACCAGGCCCTCTCCGCCGAGTTTATCGCTGGGCAGGGGGCGAATCTGGAAAACAAGGTCTATCCCGTACCCAGAGATATAGACCGGGAGATAGCCAGGCTGAAGCTGGAATCCATGGGAATTGAAATTGATGCCCTTACGCCGGAGCAAGAAAGGTACCTGCGTTCCTGGGAACTTGGAACATGAAAACCACCCTTTACATGTCCATATTACTCGCGTTGCTTCTTGGCTTGGTGACAACGGCCGCGGCCGAGGACTCTGTTCCCCCTGTTCACGCCCTTGCCATGCACGGGAAACCCAAATACGGCCCTGACTTCCGGCATTTTGACTATGCGGATCCTTCCGCCCTCAAAGGAGGAGGAGCCCGACTCCACGCCATAGGGACCTTCGATACCCTCAACGGGTTTACCCTGAAGGGGATCCCTGCGGCAGGCCTGGGCAACATGTACGACACGCTTCTCGTAAGTTCAGACGATGAGGCCTTCACGGAATACGGTCTCCTGGCCCAATCCATCCAGATCCCGAAAGACCGTTCCTGGGTAATATTCACCTTGAGACCTGAAGCAAGGTGGCATGATGGCAAGCCCATTACAGTGGAAGATGTCATCTTCAGCCTGGAGACCCTCAAGAAAAAAGGGCACCCCTTTTACCGGGCCTATTATGCCAATGTGGCCAGGGCTGAAATGGCCGGAGAACGGAGGGTCAAGTTCATCTTCTCAGGAGGTGAAAACCGGGAACTCCCCCTTATCATAGAACAGTTGCCCATATTGCCCAAACACTACTGGCAAGGCCGCGATTTCCAAAAAACTACCCTGGAACCACCCTTGGGGAGCGGCCCTTACCGGATAAAGGCCTTCAGTCCCGGGAGGAGTATCACCTATGAAAGGGTCCCGAACTACTGGGGCAGAGACCTCCCTGTGAACAGGGGCCGGTATAATTTTCAAATCATCCGCTACGACTATTATCGCGACTCCACGGTCGCCCTCCAGGCATTCAAGGCAGGGGAATATGATTTCCGCCAGGAGAACTCCTCCAAGGACTGGGCCACGGCCTATGACATACCGGCCGTGAAAGAGGGGCTCATTGTTAGGGAGGCCATACCCCATGAGCAGCCTACAGGCATGCAGGGATTCGTTTACAATATCCGTAAATCCATTTTCAAAGATCGGCGTGTCCGGGAGGCACTTGCCTATGCATTTGATTTCGAATGGACCAACAGAAACCTCTTCTACGGGCAGTATACAAGGACAAAGAGCTACTTCTCCAACAGCGAACTCGCCTCCAGGGGATTGCCCGGCCCCGAGGAACTCAAGATCCTCGAACCCTTTCGCGACAAGCTGCCCCCCGAGGTCTTCACCAGGGTATATGAGCCTCCTTCTACGGCCGGGGAAAGGAGCATCCGGTCAAACCTCCGCAAGGCCTTGAAGCTCCTGACGGAAGCAGGCTGGATATTCAAGGGGCGCAAACTGGTCAACAGGGAAACCGGGGCACCTTTCACCTTTGAGATCCTCTTAAATTCCCCTACATGGGAACGCATCGCATTGCCCTTTGCCAAGAACCTTGAGAGGCTCGGCATAGACGTTCGGGTCCGTACCGTTGATACCGCCCAGTACCAGAAACGGGTGGAAGAGTTCGATTTTGACATGATCGTAGACGTCTTTCCCCAATCCCTCTCTCCCGGTAACGAGCAGAGGGACTTCTGGAGTTCCGCTT
>JAFDHB010000302.1 GCA_019308985.1 Deltaproteobacteria bacterium
TTGGCCAGGGTCGCCCTCAACCGCGGGCTTGAGGTCACGGTCGGTGATGTCTACGGGCTCACCCAGCGCGGCGGGTCAGTGGCAAGCCACGTCCGGTGGGCCAAAGACCGCCCCTTCCCTCCCCTGGTCCCCAAAGGGGCCCTGGATGTCCTGGTTGCCTTCGAACCCCTCGAGGCCCTTCGAATCCAGACCCAGTTCGGCCATTTGGGAACCGTCGCGCTTGTCAACGATGCCCCGATCATGCCCCTGGGGGTTCAGACCGGACGATTTTCATATCCCCGGGAGGAATCCCTGTGGTCCGTTCTGGACGAAATGACCGCAACGCTCTGGAGAATCCCAGGATCCGAGGCAGCAGGGAACTTGGGAAACATCCAGGTCCTCAACATGGTCATGCTCGGGGCCCTTTGCGGCTCCGGCGTGGTGGGGTTCGAGGCAGGGGCCTTTGAGGAGGCGATCCATGAGGAACTGCCGCAAGAGCTGCATGGTCATGCTCGGGGCCCTTTGCGGCTCCGGCGTGGTGGGGTTCGAGGCAGGGGCCTTTGAGGAGGCGATCCATGAGGAACTGCCGCAAGAGCTGAGGGCAATAAACCAGGAAGCCTTTCGCCAGGGACTCGGGTTATGCCATCAGCCTTGAGAGCAAGTCCCTGACTTGTTGCGGTGACACCGGGGCAACCGGCCCTATGAGTTGGTCCTTTTCCCGCACCATCCAGTAGAAATCCGGGCCCGAAGGACCGGGGCTCCTCTGTTAGAATGAAAAGGAGTGAGGAATGGAGGCTCATATTTTGACTGCCCTGGAAGAACAGGTAAGACCGGAACACACCGCCCTGATTGTCATTGATCCCCAAAACGATTTCTGTGCCGCAAACGGGGCACTGGCCAGGCTCATGGGCTGGGATGTATCCCGTATGCAGGCAGCGGCCCAACGCTTGGACAGGTTTATTGCTCGAGCGAGGGATCAGGGGATCATGATCGTCTGGACCCGCTCCATCGTGGATCCCGCCAGGTCCAGGCCGAGCTTTCGGGCCAGGAAGCTTATTGTCGACGCCCTTTCCAGATCCATTGACCTGGTAAAGGACGCCAGCTCCGGCTCTGAGTGGTACTCGGGGATCACAAGCCCTCTTGAGGGGGAATACGTGGTGACCAAGTATCATTACGATGCCTTTTCAGATACCAACCTGGATCTCCTCCTGGCAGCCAAGGGCATAAAGACCCTTCTTCTCACGGGTTTCACGACCAACGTGTGCGTGGAAACCTCGGCCAGACACGCCTACATAAAAGGTTACTATGTCGTTGTGATTTCAGATTGCACGGATGCCCCCACCCGGGAGGAATACGACGCAACATTGTTTAATATCAAATCCTATTTCGGCAGGGTGGCAACGAGCGAGGAAATCGAGCGTCTATGGAAGGTTGCTTGAAGGGCTTCCTGCCGGGACATATCACGCCTTGGGCTTCTTTCATTCTCCACCCTTTCAGATCAACCTATTTACGGTCACATGTACAGGTCAAATATACGGCCTTCTTACTCATAAGCCAAACAGAAGGAAGGCGTACTGCTGGTTGAACTGTGCCTTTTCATGAAGCTCAGGTCTCCGGAAGTAAGCCTGAGAGGGGAAAGAACAGCAAATCACTTGCGCAATAGCCTGCTAAGGCGCGATGATTACGCGCCACAACAACGGTCAAATGGAGACCCCTAGGAGTGTGTCATTCGGTGACACAGTGTACCCCTTCACCAGAGAGATATACGTCCATGCAGCCATCACAGGATACGCATTTAGAAGGACTGGTATCACCCTCAATCCACCTTTTTACAATCTCGGGCTCTTTGATGAACGGCCGGCTCATAGCCACAAGATCTGCCTTCGCTTCACGAATAATGCTTTCCATCATACTTGGATTGCGAAGGCCACCTACCAGAATAACCGGTACCTGAACAGCTGTTTTGATGGCACCCGCATACTCCATGAAATAGCCTTCTCTCCATTCAGATGGGTCGATAGGACCTGACTGGGTGACTTTGGCACCAAACATGCCCCCCGATGTCTCAATTGCCGCTATTCCATTCTGGGAGATGATCTTGGCCACCTCTACGGAATCACTCAGGGTCATACCTCCATCAATAAAATCCGAGACATTCATTTTGATGAATACGGGGAAATCTGGCCCCACCCGTTCCCTGATGGCACTCGTAATCTCAATAATAATGCGACACCGATTTTCAGGTGTTCCACCATAGGCGTCCGTCCGTCTGTTAAAATAGGGGGAAAGAAACCTCGAGAGAGGGAATCCATGCGCTGCATTAAGCTGAACTGCATCGTAGCCAGCTCTCTTGGCCCGCCCTCCCGCCTCACCATAAGCTTGAACAATTGTCTTGATCTCATCAGGGGTCAAGGCCCTTGGAACGGGATCCGAAGATCCTTCCAGAGATACCGATGAAGGTGCAACCAACTCTCCGTGAAAACGGTAAAAAGACCCGAGTTGCATGGCCACTTTGCAGCCAAAAGAGTGTACACGTCCCGATAGCTCGGCAAACCGCGGTATAAAGTCATCACTGTCAATACACATGTTCTTGCTGTAAGGCGAGAGATCCCACTTCCGATCCGGTCTCACTCCGCTTGTTATTATCAAACCTACACCGCTCCGTGCCAGTCTCTGATAGAGGGCCAGCATCTCCTTGGAAGGCACCTTTTCAGGAGTAGCCATGTTTTCCATGGTCGCAGACCGTACAAGCCTGTTTTTCAGATCCAAACCACAGAATTTGTACGGTTCATTCGCCGAACAAACTCAAATGGAGATCCTCAAGAACCAATTCTATGCGTCCTAAAAAAGGCAATAACCTCTTTTGCGACCTCAGCAGGATGAGTGACAACACAATAGGTTCCTTCAGCACCATGTATGACTGCCAGCTCTACATCCGAGCATAACCGCAGAACATCTTTCCACCCTGAACCATAATCAGAATCTTTACTCAATGACCCACGATCCCCAATCAGGATCAATTGGGGAGCTTTAATCCTCTCAAGGTCCTCTGTCAAGTCGACGTCAAGGGCAGCATGCATTGCCTTCCATCCATCAGGGGACAGATTCTCCTCGAATCGATTTGTTTCCCACTCCTCATACAAAGGGGGGATACCATAAAGCCGCACCAAATAATAAGCACCCATGCTCCCATTTCCAACACCGAATTCGTCTATGATTCTTTCCCCGATCCTTGACACCTTCGAGAACTGCTCCGTAGACTTGTACATACCGTAATGGATGATACTGGCCGTTCTTTCCGGGTACCGGGCAGCAAAATGAACCACAATAAACGACCCGTTGGAAGTTCCCATAATATGGGCCTTCTCTATCCCAATCCTGTCCAGGATTTCCTTAAGGTCATCGGTCCACTGATCGACTGTGATCCCCTCCGGACTTCTGTCTGAAAGGCCTGCACCCCTCTGGTCGTATAGGATAACCCTGAAATGGTCTTGAAGGATCGGTATCATAAAATCCCACTGCCTGTGAACCAGGCTGCTGCCGCCAATAAGAACAAGGGGTTCTCCCTCTCCAACCACGTCATACCATGTCTTTTTCCCATCATGGCTCATAATATGAGGCATATCTCAAACCTCCAACTACTCCCTTGAAGCAAGGACTCCACCACCATCAAATGCATGGGAGGAATTTGATTGAAGCTTGTGAAAAGATCCTCCAAGGGCCTATCCACTGTCTGTAACATTTTAGCCGTTTGAAAAGCGATTCAGAGAACTCGGTGATGGACGAACGGGGGTGATGATGCCTTTTCTTGCGTTCCGAGCCTCCCGGGCTGGTCTTTTCTGCGAC
>JAFDHB010000105.1 GCA_019308985.1 Deltaproteobacteria bacterium
CATACTCATCGAGGTCATTGCTGGCGCAGTCGAGAAGGGATATCCCCAGCGTTACCGTTCGAACGTCCAGGTTCTCGCTCTTCAACATTTCAAGGGTCGTCAGGATATCTCGATGACTCAACATTGTAACCTCTCTCCCCTATCCCCTAGATCCTATTGATTGCTTCAAATATCTCCCGGTGCTGGATATCGATTTCCTGGCCAAGCTCGGCCGCCCTCTTTTTTAATGCATCCCGAAATGCCTGCTGTTCAATATCCACAGGGACATCCACCTCGTAGATCATCACGTTGCTCCTGGGGTCCTCCCCGCCCCTGAACACGGCCTTTAGGTTCGTAATATTGACACCGAACCGGGCCATCACTTCAGTAACCCCCGCCACCAATCCGATGCGATCAGAACCGAAGCTGGTTACCACGAAGGGTTCAACGGCACGAGGAGATGCCTCTTCTTCCAGAGGTTGAAGCCTTTTCACCCTGACGTCGATTTCAAGGGATCGCAATCCTCCTTCAAGCCTGTCCAGGAGGTCCTGCTCCCGGAGATCATCGGGTAGAGTGACGATGAAGATGCCTGCGAATTCGGTTTGCAGTATGGTCTGGCTCACGTCTTCAATATTGCAGTTACTCTCAGACAATATCTTCGACACCGTCGCCACGATGCCCGGTCTGTCCCTTCCAAGTATTGAGATTACCACCTTTTCCATGACTCAGTCTTCATCTTCCTTCTTTCAAAACGCCTTCAGGATAGCTGGCAACAGAACTGAGGCTCTCTCACTGGTGTCGGCGATGGAAATATCCCCCGAATTGCGGGCTACTGACTCCCCAGTGTCGCTTACCTTTCCTGTCCTGATCTCATGCAAGAACCTGTCAACATTAAACCCGCAACTTGAAAAAGTCAACACGCCGGCGCCAGATCCTTTTGTCAATAGGTGACCCTGTATCTTCCTGGTAAGAATCTCTTGTGGGTTTTCTATAGAAGACTGCCCAAGAACGGTCCCACGGAATTAGTGCCTTCGTCTCTAATGACCCTGATCACCTGGGATCCTATTACAGCAATATCTGCTTTTCCCTTAAGGAAATCTATATCAGCTTTCTCCTTGACACCAAATCCCACTGCCAAGGGTAGTCTTGAGGCTTTCCTGCATCTTTCAAGGTATTTGTCCATATCGCCTGAAAAATCGGTTGTCGCGCCGGTCACTCCTCTTCGTGCGACACAATATATGAATCCCCGGCCCAAAGAGGCTATGTATGACATGCGTTCATCAGTCGTGTTCGGGGAAAAAATGAGCACGGGATCAATGCCAGACTCTTTCATTGCATCCAAATACTCCTCTCCCTCTTCGGGTGGGAGGTCTGGGATTATTGCCCCTTTCAGGCCCCTGTTCGCCATCTCTCCCACAAAACGCCTCAGGCCATAGCGAAAGGGGATGTTATAATAGCTCATGATTAGAAAGGGGATGTCAAATGTATGGGCCACCACCCTGGAGAAATCAAGACATTTCTCTACGGTTATCCCGCCATCCAGGGCTGCCTCGTTGGCATGCAAGATCACTGGACCGTCTGCCATGGGCTCTGAAAAGGGCACCTGGAGCTCAATAAGGTCGACTCCTGCATCCACCATGCTCTCCACGATTTTAAAGGATTTCTCGAGGGAGGGATATCCGATCACGATATGTGTCATAATGAGTAGCTCCAGATCCTCCTTTTTGTTTCGAATATATGATTCAAGTGCCATAGGATCGAGCCTTCCTTCCTATGAATTCCCGCCATTTTCCCTCTTTGTATGCATCTGCAATGGCAAAAATGTCCTTGTCTCCTCGACCCGACTGGTTGACCAGGATTATATCGTCCCTTGCAAGTTCCCTTGTCTCTTTAAATGCCTGAGCAAATGCATGGGCCGATTCCAGAGCGGGGACCAGCCCTTCCATCCTAAGGGTGAGAGAAAGGGCATCCAGGACCTCAGGGTCCGTCGCCGCCTCGAATCTCACCCTGCCCGTCTCCCACAGGGAGGCAAGGATAGGGGAAATCCCCACGTAATCCAGTCCTGCTGCTATACTATGTGTTTCCACCATTTGACCGTCATCATCTTGGAGGAAATAACTCTTATACCCCTGAACAATGCCTACTTTGCCGTCCCCTGAGCAAAGACGCGCTGCGTGATAGCCGGTAGCTATTCCCTTCCCTGCTGCTTCCACACCAACCAGCTCCGCCTCGTCTTCGAGAAACCCGTTGAATATCCCAAGCGCATTGGATCCACCCCCGACGCACGCGTATACCCTTTTGGGGAGCTTCCCTTCCCTCTTCCATATCTGTTCCCTGGCCTCTTTCCCTATAATTGACTGGAAATAGGAGACCATTTCAGGGAACGGGTGTGGACCGCAGGCGGTTCCTAGGACATAATGGGTATGTTCCATGTTGGTTGCCCAGTCGCGGAAGGCCTCATTGATAGCATCCTTCAAGATACCGTTCCCTGATTTAACCGGCACTACTTCCGCCCCCAGCTTTTCCATCCAAAAGACATTGGGCCGCTGTCTTTCCATGTCCACCTCACCCATGTAGATAGTGCACTTGAAGCCCATTCTTGCAGCCATTGTTGCCGTTGCAACGCCATGTTGCCCTGCCCCTGTCTCAGCTATCACCCTGGACTTACCCATCCTTTTCGCGAGGAGCCCTTGGCCTATGACATTATTTATCTTGTGGGCCCCTGTGTGGTTTAGGTCCTCCCTTTTTATATAGATCCTCGGCCCTGAAAAGTAATGGGAAAGATTCTCGGCAAAGGTAACTGGAGTAGGACGACATGAATAGTTCCTCAGCACTTCCTCATACTGCCTCCAAAAGCCTTCATCTTCCCTGGCTTCGCAAAAGGCCTCCGTAAGCTCCCCTATGGTTCTAACAAGGACCTCAGGGACATAGGACCCGCCATATTGCCCGTAATAGCGACTTTTGACTAAACTCAACTTTGCCCCCTTTTCCTAATCACTACTTTTCCTCATGCCACCAGGATATTTGATTGTTGTAATCATCTCCCGCATGTAACGGAACAAAGGACTCCGGAGAGATGACAGGAAACTATTGAAGAGTTTCAATCCATAAGCAGGCACCTTACTGAATCCATAAACTTTTTCATCAACCCGAAATCCTTTTTGCCGGGGTATTCCTCGATTCCGCTATTCACATCAACTCCATGGGGTCTTACCCTCAGGACCGCCTCCCTTACGTTCGCTGGATTCAATCCCCCTGAAAGTATAATAGACATCCCGGAATCTCTTGCATGTGCCGCCAAATTCCAGTCGAATATATGGCCGGTGCCACCCCTTACACTCCCTGAATAGGTGTCCAGCAAAATGGCCCTTGTACAATCTTGGTAAGGCTTCAGTAGGGATGACAGTTGAAATCCTCTTCTTACCTGTATGGCCTTTATTGTTCTTGGCATGAAGGCCTTGCATTCTTCAGGGGGTTCATCGCCGTGGAGCTGGACCAGATCCAGCCCGCAATAGCCCGATATTCTCTCTATTTCCTCTGGTTTCTCGTTGACGAAAACACCAACGCTTTTTACCAGGGGAGGGAGTTTCTCAATTATCATTCTTGCCTCTCGAGGAGATATCTCCCTTGGACTTGGAGCGAATATGAAGCCCAGTGCGTCCACCCCTAAATAGACTGCACTCATGGCATCCTGGAGGTTCGTTATGCCGCAAATCTTAATCCTAACCATGCCATTTACCTCTTCATTCAAGTCCCTTCCGCCCCAGCCTCAATCTTTCTCCAGCCTCAACCAACTCCCTTGTCTTCTTGAAAAGGTCTCTGCTACCCATCAAGGCTGAACCTACCAGCGCAGCATTTACACCCAATCTTCCAAGTTCACTGATCTCTTTCGCCTCATAGATACCGCTCTCGCTTACCACTGTTCGACCCTGGGGCACCAGGGGAGCCAATTTCCCGGTAATGCCAAGATCTACTTGAAAAGTGCTCAAGTTGCGGTTATTTATGCCGATAATTTGCGCACCGGTCTCTAGGGCTTTGTCCAAATCATGCCGGTCATGGACTTCCACCAGGGGCTCCATCCCGAGCCCTCGTGATGTGCTGATCAATTCCTTCAATTTCACCTTATCAAGGATCTTTGCAATCAGCAGCACTGCATCTGCACCATGTATAAAAGATTCCATAACCTGTAACCTGTCCAGGATAAAATCCTTCCTCAAGACGGGAATGGATATGCAGGCCTTCAGTGCCTTGATGTCATCGATATTACCGCCAAAAAACCGCCCTTCCGTTACAACGGATACGGCCGCAGCCCCTGCCGCCTGGTATTGCCTTGCAATGGAAACGGAATCTTCTCTTCTGCGTATCACCCCGGCGGATGGAGAGGCGAATTTGACTTCGGCTATGATAGTGAGCCTCTCTGGTACGGAAATAGATTTCTTGAAATCTCGTCTGGGAACCACTTCCACTTTTTCCGGGATTCCCTGGGTCTTCAGTCTCTCGACCTCTTTTTCTTTCTGCTTCAAGATCTTGTCCAAAAAGGAAACCATAAAGGGCACCACCTCCGCTCGCAGGCCTTAAACAGGATCATTCCCACCCCTTTATAGCTCCTTTCGTACAAAGGGATTGCATTGTTGGGTAAACCGGATCAACGAATTCAGCTTATCTCTTGCCCTGCCCGAGTCTATGGCCTCCTCAGCCCTTTCGATCCCTTGCTTCATGCTGGTGTCAACCCCTGCCACCAAGAAAGCAGAGGCACTGTTGAGCAGCACCATATCCCTTTTTGGCCCCTTCTTACCATCAAGGATCTCTCTGATGATCCTGGCATTTTCCTTGGCATTGCCACCCCTGACATCTTCCGGTCTTGCCCTTTTGAAACCCAACTCTTCGGGCGTTATTTCGTAGGTGGTGATACCCTCATCTTTCAGGTGAGAAACCCTTGTAGCCCCGCATATGCTGATCTCGTCGTAGGTGCCTTCTCCGCAGACCACCATGGCCTCCCTGGTGCCAAGATTCCGCAAGACCCGGGCTATTTTTTCTGTCAGTTGCGGCTCGTAGACCCCCAGGACCTGGACATTGGCTCCTGCCGGATTGGTCAACGGGCCAAGGAGGTTAAAGATGGTCCTGATCCCTATCTCCCTCCTTGGATTTGCGGCATACTTCATCGCCCCATGAAAATGCGGGGCGTAGAGAAACCCTATCCCTATCTCATGGATACACCTCTCCACGTCAGCATGATTGATATTCAGCTTGACACCGAGGTTCTCCAGCACATCAGCGCTTCCGCAAAGGCTGGATACCGCCCTGTTTCCGTGCTTCGCCACCCTCAGGCCGGCTCCCGCGGCAACAAAGGCAGTGGTGGTGGACACATTGAAGGTCTTCGTTCCGTCGCCTCCCGTACCCACCACGTCGAGGATGGTCTCATCGTCAACATTGATCTCGTCCCGGTCAATGTTCACCGAGTGGTTGTTGACACGGATCTTGTTGACTTTGGCCCTCATAACCTTTGCTGCACCGGTAATCTCTTCCACGGTCTCCCCCTTCATCCTCATGGCGGTTATGAATGCACCAATCTGAGCATCCGTCGCCCTCCCGCTCATGATCTCCTCCATTACCTCTTCCATTTGGGACTGGGTCAAGTCTTCCCCCCTCACGACCTTTGAAATTGCCTCTTTTATCATCTTTCTTTCCTCCTTTTTTCCAAAAAGTTACCTATAAGGGCAGGGCCGTCACTGGTCATTATTGATTCGGGGTGAAACTGAAGCCCTTCTACCATGTATTCCCTGTGCCTCAGACCCATGATCTCCCCTTCCTCTGTCCATGCGCTTATCTCCAGACTATCCGGCAAAGAGTCTCGTTCAACTATGAGAGAATGATATCGAACCGCCAGGAAGGGATTTTGGATACCCCTATACAAGGTCCGTCCGTCATGAAATATCAGGGAAGCCTTTCCATGCATAATCTTTCTTGCCCTTGTTACCTTGCCGCGGTATGCCTCTGCTATGGCCTGGTGCCCGAGACAAACGCCGAGCACAGGGGTCTCCTTCCCGAAATTACGGACGATGTCAACGGATATCCCCGATTGCAAAGGAGTCCCTGGGCCTGGGGAAATCAAGATATGGGTCGGTCCAAGCCTTTTGATCTCCTTGATGCCTATTTCGTCATTTCGGAAGACTCCGACTTCCTGGTCCATGTTTTCAAGCAACTGTACCAGGTTGTATGTAAAGGAATCATAGTTATCTATTACGAGGATCATTTGTATTGATCTCCCTTATTGCCTTGAACATGGCAGCCGCTTTCTTCATGGTTTCTTCGTATTCTCTCTCAGGAGAGGAGTCCGCGACAATACCCGCGCCTACCTGTAAGGAAAGCCTTCCATTTACAATGGTCATGGTACGGATCGTAATGCAGAAATCCATGTTTCCATTGAAACCGAAATAACCCACTGCCCCTGCATATGCCCCCCTCTGAGAAGGCTCCAACTCATTTATGATTTCCATGGCCCTTATTTTCGGTGCGCCCGCTACGGTCCCTGCTGGAAATGCAGAAACAAACAGGTCAAAGCAATCCATGTCACTCCGTAGCAGGCCCTCTATGTGGGAAACTATGTGCATCACATGGGAGAATCTCTCCACCTCCATGAGCCTTGTTACTTTGACAGAACCCGGCATTGCCACCTTTCCCACGTCATTCCTCCCCAGATCTACAAGCATGATATGCTCCGCCCTTTCTTTTGGATCAGATATGAGATCCTCTTCCAGTGCCCTGTCCTCCTCGTCATTTTCCCCCCTCGGCCTGGTCCCCGCGATGGGGATGAGTTCAATCCTGCCGTCTATTAATCGGACCAGGACCTCAGGAGAAGCCCCTACGAATTTGACTTCCTCAAAATCCAGGTAGAACATATAGGGTGAAGGATTGATGCTCCGCAGGTTCCTGTAAAGGGTAAAAGGGTCACCGGATAGATCCCCTGAAAATTCCTGGGACAGGACAATCTGGATCGCATCGCCGGCCGCGATGTATTCCTTGGCCCTGTGAACTGCGGATTCGTATTCCTCTCTACTCATATTCGGTCTAAGTTCGGAGAGGGAAGCCGAATCATCTATATCCATGGTTGAAAGAGGCCTGAGTACTTGACTGGTGGTTTCTTCCAGCTCTCCATATGCCTCTTCATAGCATCTTCTCAGGTCATCATTCTTTTCTACGTGAACAAATACGACGATCCTTAATTTGTGGGTCTGGTGGTCAAAGATGATCATACGCCTTGTACCTATGAAGACGGCCTCCGGTACCGCCTTTTCCTTCGGACCAATCCCGGGCAGGCGTTCCCACTTTCTTACAAGATCATAGTTGATGAAACCTACCAGGCCGCCTTGGAAAGGGGGAAGATCATCATGTGTTACCAGCACATATTTCTCCTTGAGGGGCCTGAGCACGGAGACAGGGTCCTCGACTCCCTTGAGAATGTCTCTCCTGTTTCCTTGCCTAATCTCCGCCTGCTGATCTTGAAACCTCACAACAAGGAAGGGCCGGTAACCTATGAAGCTGCACCTGCCGATCTTTTCGCTCTTTTCCGCACTTTCCAACAGGTAGGAAAAACCGCCGTCCCTCACCTTTAGATAGGCGGATATAGGTGTTTCGGTGTCTGCCAATAGTTCACGCCACAGGGGCACCAGGTTTCCCTTTTTTGCCAGGGATAAGAAATCGTCGAGCGAAGGTTTGACTTCGATGCCCATATCCTACCTCCTAAAGGAAAAGGCCGTGAGGATTTTCGAACCCCACGGCCTTTTCCAAAGACATAAAAAAACCGTGGGACCCTCAGGAGATGGCCCCACGGTTCTATATACTCATTATGTCATATCACCCCGGCAGGCTCACCTCCTGATAGGAGTTGCGCCACCACCAGCGGCATAAAGAGAGGGACATATTTTTCAGTATTGATTCCATGTTTTGTGTTTCTAAAATTCTTTCAAGAAATTGTCAAGAAAAAAATGAACTCTAAAAATTTCCTCTTGACAAAATAACACGGCCTGTTAATATTCGGTAAATCCTTGATTCTTCTATTTTAGGACTATGGAAATATTGAGTACTTATCAATCCGGGCAGTTTTTTGGTTTTTATTTTTGGGGGAGGAGTCTGCCCATGGATTGATGTAATTATTTTTGTGTATCAAGGCCGTGGGCAGGAATTAGAGCCCACGGCCTTTTTTATTCTTGATGGCTTCGCAAAAAGTTCAAACGTAGGAGCGACTTTCAGTCGCGTTTGGGCATGGGTTGAGGGGAACAGGGGAGGGCAGCAGGGAGTTCTCGGCACGGATTACACGGATTGCACGGACGGGATTTTACGTTTTGGCAATCAAGGCACCCTGATTGCCAAAACCCTCCGCCCGCCTCCGGCAGAGACAATAAAGTGAAGAGGAGAAGCAAGAGGGTCCTGTTGTGGAGATGGACGTTTTCCCTGGAAGGGGAGTTAGGAAGCGTCATGCGTCGGGATTCGGAAACCCGAATCCCACCGCACGGAAGAACATCCGTGTCATCCGTGCAATCCGTGCCAAAAAAATTTCCCTTTCTTTCCTTGGTGATGACACGAGATTCGCGCACCTTGAACTTGAAGCTTTTTGCTTTGCCATCCGAATTTTGACTTTTTACGAGTTCATCATTCTTACCTTCTTCTTAGGCCGCTTGGTTCATTCTAGCGGGTATTAGGGTTGAGTCTATGAATATCGTACTCTTGGGATATCGGTGCAGCGGGAAGACGACAGTGGGAAGGATCTTGGCACACAAATTGGGCCGCGCCTTCGTGGATACGGATGAAATGATAGAACAGGTCACGGGTCGTTCCATAAGTTCCATTGTCCTGGATAACGGGTGGGACTATTTCAGGGAATTGGAAAAGGACGTGATCAGGAGAATCTCGAGGCTGGACGACCTCGTCATAGCTACGGGAGGCGGAATAGTCCTTGATAGCGAAAACGTGAACAATCTCAAGACGAACGGCTTTCTTCTTTGGCTGAGAGGCGACTCGGCCATTATGAAAGAACGGTTGAAGGGACAACAGGGTTCTGAGCGTTCCAGGCCCTCTTTGACCGGATCCGATCCTATCGACGAATTCGATAGTGTCCTTGAGTCCAGGAAACTTCTATACGAAAACGCGGCAGACTACGAAGTGGACACTAGCTTTCTTACTCCGGAAGAAGCGGCAAATTCAATCATCAAGTACCTGAACGGGAAGGATTAGGGAAATGGCCGGGAACTCTTTTGGACAGATCTTCAGGATAACCACATTTGGTGAATCCCATGGAAAGGGGATAGGGGTGGTTATCGACGGCTGTCCTCCTCTATTTGCCTTGGGATCGGAGGATTTTGCCAGGGACATGGCCCGGAGAAGGCCTGGAAGACACGCCGGTGATTCCCCGAGGAAGGAAAAAGACGCGGTTGAAATACTCTCCGGTGTCTTTGAAGGGAAGACAACCGGTGCGCCCATAGCGCTTTTCATTAAGAACATCGACGTGGATAGCAGGCCCTACGAGATCATCAGGGAACTCTTTCGCCCGGGTCACGCGGACTATACTTATTATAGGAAGTACGGCCACTTTGATTTCAGGGGCGGTGGCAGGTCATCCGCCCGCGAGACCGCGGCCAGGGTCGCGGCCGGGGTAGTGGCCAAGAAGATAATCGAGCCCCTGGGCATCAAGACAATTGCGTACACACTGGAACTGGGCGGCATCCGTGCCAAGGATATCAGGCTCATGGAGATAGAAAACAACCCCCTTTGCTGTCCCGATCCCGTTGCCGCAAGACGTATGGAAGAGGCCCTTTCCCGGGCAAGGGAATCCGGGGACTCTCTGGGAGGCATAGTCGAAGTGCGCGTAACGGGTTGCACTCCGGGCCTTGGAGAACCAGTCTTTGACAAGCTGGATGCGGATATCGCCAAGGCCGTCATGTCTGTCGGGGCGGTAAAAGGCGTTGAGATTGGAGCAGGTTTTGAATCCGCAAGGCTGAGAGGTTCATCTAATAACGACCCCATTGATCCGGAAGGGTTCAGGACCAACCGTGCCGGAGGCATACTGGGAGGCATATCAAACGGGGAAGAGATTGTGGTCAGGGCCGCGATCAAGCCGATTCCTTCCATCTCCATTGAGCAGGATACCATTGACCGTTCCGGAAGGCCCGCAAAACTGAGGCTTTCGGGCAGGTTTGATGCATCGGCGGTACCTCGCATAGTCCCGGTGCTCGAGGCAATGGTTTCAATAGTCATTACAGATCACTATTTGAGGGCCAAGGCAATGAAGTCATCTGAGTAGACGAGGAGGCAAGGGGAATGAATCATTTGAAACTGAGTTCATTGAACGGCGATAAGGGAAAAAAGACAGTAGTCAGCGTAGGCGACGTTAGGGTGGGCGAGAGTTTCGTTGTGATCGCCGGTCCCTGCAGCGTAGAGAGTGAAAAACAGACCCTGGAAACCGCGCGTAGAGTCAAAGAAGCCGGAGCCCACATGTTGAGGGGGGGCGCTTTCAAACCCCGCACCTCACCATACGATTTTCAGGGTCTGGGCCTTGAGGGGCTGAAAATCCTGGAAAAGGCGAGAAGGGAGACAGGCCTGCCGGTTGTCACCGAGGTTACCGACCCCCGAGACGTATCCTGGGTGTCGGAATATGCCGACGTACTGCAGATCGGCACCAGGAACATGCAGAACTTTTCTCTGCTCAAGGAAGTGGGCAAGGCGGATAAACCAGTGCTCCTCAAAAGGGGAATGCATTCCACCTTGAAAGAATGGCTCAATTGCGCTGAATACATCTTGGCCGGTGGTAATCCAAACGTGATCCTCTGTGAACGAGGTATCAGGACCTTTGAGACCTACACAAGGAATACTTTGGACCTGAGCATGGTACCAGCAGTCAAAGAGGTCTCCCACCTGCCCATAATCGTAGATCCATCCCACGGGACCGGGAGGCTGAGCATGATCCAACCCATGAGCCTTGCCGCCATGACAGCCGGGGCCGACGGGATTATGGTCGAGGTGCACTGCAACCCGAGCGAAGCGTTGTGTGATAAAGACCAGACTATGTCCCCTGAGATGTTTTCAGATATGATGCGGAAGATCAATGTCCTGGCTCGCACCATGAAGGAGATAAATACCCGCACCGGAGGGGAAAACGCTGCATTGGAGATGGCATCGTGAGAACCTTGAAGATTCTGGGGGCAAGGAGCAAGAGCACCGTATACCTGGGTGAGTCTCTCCGATCACTCCGAAATTACATCCCTGTGGAGAAGACCGTGATTCTTTCCGATGCAAACGTAAGGCATCTCTATGGTCCTCAATTCCCCCCCTGTAGGTTGATCGAGATCGGGAGTGGTGAAAGGGTAAAGAACCTGGATACCGTGCGGGACATTTACAGCATGCTCACGGAAATGGAGGTTGATCGATCTTCTTTCCTGGTCGGGATAGGCGGAGGCATAGTTTGTGATATCACGGGATTCGTTGCAACGACCTATCTGCGCGGGTTACGGTTTGGATTTGTCCCCTCCACCCTATTATCCCAAGTAGATGCGAGTGTGGGTGGAAAAAACGGCGTCAACCTCGACGGATACAAGAACATCATCGGGACGTTCAATCAACCTGATTTCGTAATTTGCGACACAGGCCTCCTTCGGGCTCTCCCAAAGAGGGAAATCTCCAACGGCTTGGCTGAAGTCGTGAAACATGCCTTGATTGGAGACGCAAGCCTCTTCCACTATCTTGAGAAGAACCTGGAAGACGTACTCAAGTTGGACAGAAGGTGCATGGAGAAGATAATCCATGATTCTCTGGTGATAAAAGCCTCAATAGTAAACAGGGATGAGAGGGAAACGGGGATTCGAAGGAAACTCAATTTCGGGCATACCCTTGGGCATGCGATCGAAAAATCTGCCGGCATTTCCCACGGGGAAGCGGTCAGTGTCGGCATGTGCTTTGCGGCAAGGTTTTCCCAAGGGAAGGGCTACCTTGCCGAGGGAGACGTAAAGAGGATTGAGAAACTCCTGGGAAACCTCGGTCTGCCGACTGCATTGGACTCATACGATATTGACGACCTTTTCGAGGCTGTCAGAAGGGACAAGAAAAGGGAAAAGGAGAAAATCCACTTCGTACTTTTAGACGGTATCGGGAAGGCCGTCACAGAAGAGGTAGATCTGGACGAACTCTACGACACCCTTAAGACAATATCCCAAGAAAGTGCATGATGGGGGCAAACGATGAGTCTGGAAAAGATCAGAGAACAGATTGATTACATTGACTCCAAGATCATCAGGCTCCTGAATGAGCGGATGGAACACGCCCTGATGGCCAGGAAGTTCAAGACCGGGGTCGAGGATCAGGA
>JAFDHB010000106.1 GCA_019308985.1 Deltaproteobacteria bacterium
TCGTTGTGATTGCGGCGTACGCTAAGTACGCCTCATCACACGAGATTTGCGCGCCTTGAACTTGAAGCTTTTTACTTTGCCATCTCAATTTTGACTTTTTACGAGTTCGTCAATTTTCAATAGTTTCATTGAATTCCCACCCAATATTTTTGCCTTTTCTTCCGGAGGGATATACATGGATTGAACACCACGGAGGTTCTCCCTGACAAAATCTTCTCCGTCTTCCGGCCCAAAAGGATAATCAGAACCATAGAGCATTCGATCGGGCCCGAAAAATGCATATCCGCAGGGAAAGGCGCCAAGCGTACCGTCTACCGCTGTGTCCCCATAGATATTTTGATAGTAGTCCGAAATGTGCCTGGGGAGCTTGTCCCTCAAAAACTTGTTGAAATTCACTTCTATTCGCCGGATGAAAAAGGGGAAATAGTTGCCCATATGGTGAGTTACTATCTTCATGGTTGGAAAGCGGTCTAGGACCCCTCCAAATATGAGCCTCCACAGGGCCATCGTCCCATCATAATCCCACCCAAAGACGTGAAGAAAACGCCACCCATGATCCATGTCCATCAGTGGAGAACAATCCCAATGGGTCCCGTGGATGAAAATGGGGAGATCATGCTCGACCACCTTTTCATAGAAGAGGAAATATTCCTGTGAATCCAGGCCCTTACCGTACTGGTTCGAAGAAATGGTGACCCCTCTACAGTCGAGTTCATTAATACAACGATCTAGCTCTTCGATCGCCTTGTTCACGTCAAGGAGAGAAACAATGCAGATGTTTACGAATTTGTCAGGGTAGGCCTTGCAAAGGGCATAGTTGTCATTGTTTGATAGACGGCACACCTCATAGGTCTCCTCTGGATTGAGTCCTAGTAATATTGGGGTTGTCTGGCTGAGGGCCTGCATGTCTATACCGTACTTTTCCATGAGTCCAAGCCTTACCTCGGGGTCCGCATTCTGTGGAGGAAAGGAGAACTCCTTCCCCTCACCGTAATACCTGTACTTCTTGACCATATCTCCTACTGACTTGGAAATATGGTGACAGTAAACATCAATTACCATATCTTCTTCCTCCCTGTCTTGATGGATCTTGGCCGGAAACGAGCCGATCCAGAAAGCTATGGGCCGTGTTTCACCTTCTCCACCTGGCATATGAGGGACTTGAAACCAGGGAACCCGGAAATGGGGTCCAAATAATCCGGATCGATCA
The DNA here is from genome assembly GCA_019308985.1 of Deltaproteobacteria bacterium. The sequence continues at coordinate 1,211 of JAFDHB010000106.1, forward strand.
GCCTGTTCACTTCCGGCTGGCTGTAGCCATGAAAAATATTAATCACCCCGGGAGGGACGATCTCCGTAATGTTTGCCTTTATCCTTATGGAATTCCTGGGGGTTGACAGGGTGACCTCTTCACCCTGGGATATGTCTCTCTCCCTTGCATCCCTGGGATTGATATCAAGCATGGGATGGGGTCTGAGCCTGCGGGTCCACGGGAGCCTGAAGGTCCTTGAATGGATGAACATGGGCAACCGTGCCCCGGTCGTCAGTATCAAGGGATAAGAATCCTTTAACTCGGGACAGGAAATAGGGCTCAGCCTCGGTTCCTGAAAACGGGGCAAGGGATCAAGGCCCGTCTCCTTCAATATGGTGGAGGTGAACTCCATTTTTCCCGATGGGGTGGGAAAGCCTGTCTTCTCATATTTTCTGTAACGGACCTTTGGTACGTCCTTCAGGGCCGTCCCCTTTGGGTGCTTCTTGAGTTCCTCGATCTTTATTCCGGTCGGTTCGAGTATCCAATCCACATTGGCCTCATATCCTTCCTGCATCAATGAGTCGTCAGGGGCGATTCTCTTAGCCAGGTCAAAGGCAATATCGGCATCTGAACGAGACTCCCAAAGTTGATCGATCACAGGAGTGGTCCACATGACATACTTTTCGGGATAGAACTTGAGTTCGCTCCTCTCAAAGGAGGTGCATGCGGGGAGCACAATATCGGCCACCTTGCAGGTATCGGTCATGAAAAGATCGATATTGACCATGAAATCCAGCTTCTTGAGTCTCTCTAGCATGAAATCCGAGCCGGGCCACATGCGGTAATTCATCCCAAAGGCCACCAGGGCGCGTATTGGGTAGGGTTCCGCGTTTTGTATCTGAAAGGGCAGGTGCATGGACTGGGCTTCTTGGATAATCTGTGACCAAACGGGGTATTTGTCCCGGCCCATCCTGGGGGCCATTGCCGACCAGGGTTTGGATTGTTCATACTCATGTTGGCGGGTCTCCAGGCCTGCTGACACGTAGAGATAGGTATCGGGATTGACCACGTTTCCGCCTTCACGATCAAAGTTTCCCGTCAGCCCGATCAAGGCTATCAGGGCACGATGGTTCTGGAGACCGTTCGTGTGGTGGACGGTCGGGCTGGCGCCGATCATCAGGGCTGAGGGCTTTGTGGTGGCGTAAAGTCTTGCCGCTTCCCTTATAAGGTTTGAAGGCACTCCGGTGATCTTCTCCGTTTCTTCAGGCGAGAATTTTTCCACGTAGGCCCGATACTCTTCGAAACCCATGGTCCAGTTTTCCACGAAATCCATGTCAAAGAGTTCTTCTTCGATTATCACGTTGGCCATCCCATGTGCCAGTGCACCCGATGTCCCCGGTCTTATACGCAGGTGTATGTCCGCATGGGCGGTCATGGGGGTGATCAGCGGGCCTACCTCTATGATCTTCATCCCCCTCTCCCTGGCGTCCAGGAGCCTCCGGATGGCCGAGGGGTTGGAATAAAAGGGATTCCTGCTCCATACCAGGAGGCATCTGGTCTTCCCGATCTCAGGGTCCCCGAAAAAGCCATAGGTCAGCTTGGCCGCCGCCACGGCAGCAGTATGACAGACACTGGATTCCGTACAGTAGTTGGGTGAACCAAAGCTGTGGGCCAGCCTCTTTACAAAGGGTCTCATCCACTTGGGATACCCCACGTAGAAAGCCACTGTTTCAGGCCCGGACTCCTGCTTGATCCTGTTAAGCGCGTCCCCTATTCTGTCCAGGGCCTCATCCCATGATATGGATTCAAACTCGCCGGCCCCCCTCTCTCCCTTCCGCAAGAGCGGAGACTTCAACCTGTCCTTGTTATAGATGTATTGCCTGCTGGCAGCGCCCTTGGGGCACAAGGTGCCCGCGCTGTGAGGGTGGTCCTTGGTTCCCTCGACCTTGATCACGACTCCGTCTTTGACATAGGCATCGATGCCGCAATGGGATCCAGGATTACATATGGAACAAATGGTGTGCCGAACCTCGACACCAGGCCCTGGGACTTTCGCCTCCCTGCCCCTGGCCGTTCCTTGGCTGCCGGTTCCTGCTATTTTCATTGGTATCCTCTCCCCGCCCGTTTCTTATCTTGATACTCCCCGAGACCGGCTCAAACAGATTATAGCAGAATGGTCCCCAGGTTCACACTCCCTTTGAGTTCGACCTCGATGACCTTTTTTTCATAGTCCTTGTATGTTATCTCGATAGTATGCCTGCCGCTGTCTTCTTCCAGGCCGTCAATCTTGAAATCACCGTAGTTATCCGTTATGGCCTCCTTGAGCTTTTCCCCGCCCTTTCTCAAGACCACCCTCGCCCCTTCCGCGCAATCCACAACTCCTTCCCTTTCAAAGGCTACACTGCCCCCCAGAAAACATCTCAAATAGCGATACAGGTTCTTATACAGCACCCTTGAGCTGGTTCGGTATTCGGGATGGAAGACTTCCAGCCCTTCCTTTTCAATGATTCTCTCCATGTCTTGCTCTTCCGCCTTCAATACCCTCAAGGCACCTGTCGGGCATGCCTGCACGCACCTCGGTTCCTTCCACCCTTCATCCAGGAGGTGTGCACAAAAGGTACACTTCTGCGGGATATCTCTTTCCTCGTTCCACCATATCGCCCCGTAGGGGCAAGATTCATAGATCTCCCTCTGGCCCTTGGCCCTTTTCGGATCAATGATCACGATACCATCTTCCCTCTTGTAGACCGCCCCGTCCTTCGAGGTCCTGATACAGGGTGCGCTCTCGCAATGCATACAGGGGACAGGCAGGTATGCCACGTCTATCAAGGGGAACTGCCCCCTCTCCTTGCGCAGGATATCTATCCAACGCTGACCGTGCAAGGGTTGGGAGAGGGAATATCCCGGCCAGTCGTTTCCCACGAATTCGTCTTTGCAGGAAAGGAAACAGTTGTTGCAGTCTTCACACTTCTCCACATCTATTATCATGTACCAACCGATCATCCTTACCGCGACCTCCTCTCCCATTTTTCTATCTCCACGAGACATGAATTTGCAGCCATGGCATGGGACTTCTTTATCATCATCCTGCTGGGGGTCAACTGGTTGATGCACCCGCCCCGATCAACGGAAGAACCGGGCTCTCCCAGGGGATCATAAACCGCGGAAGATTCATAGGAATGGACGACGTCCGGAGGTATCCTCTCAGTGATCTGGGCGGCACAGATAACGCTCCCCCTGTCATTGAAGACCCTGACGAGATCATTCTGCCCTATGCCCCTCTTCTTTGCGTCCTTGGGATTGATCCTTATGATCCAGTAGTAGTATCCATCGACAAGTATCCGGTGATCCTTCACGTCATTGATCGCGCTGTCCTTTCCGTCGCCCAGGGTGTGGAAGCTGAACCGGGGATGTGGTGAGATCAACTGCAAGGGGTATTTTTCGTACAGTTCCTTGGTATGATGCCCCTCCCAGGCCGGAATATATTTGGTGATTGTCGGCCTCTCGGGGTCATCAGGGTCGAAACGTTTCAAGCTGGAGCACTCGAATTCGATCTTTCCCGACTGGGTCTGGAGCCCCATTCCAAACTTTTCCGTGTAGTCGGCCGGCAAGGGTCCCAGCTCAGGTGTATCCTTTGGCCTGCCTTCAGCAAACCATCGATAGGAAACCGGGTCCCTCAACTCCTCCGGGGGCGGCGGGATCACGAAATATCCCTTTTTGAGGAACTCTTTCCAGGAAATATGCGCCGGCAGGTCCGTCGCGTCAAAGAGTCGCTTACACCAGTCCAACTCCGTCACACCCTCTGAGAAGGGGGCTGAAAGACCGAGTCTCTTGGCGATCTCCAGGAAAATCTCAAAATCCGACTTGGATTCGCCCAGGGGCTCGATGCACTTGTGCTGCAATACCGCAACCCGATGATTGCACTGCGTGAAGCTGTGCTGGATGTAACCGCCGCAATTGGCAAACTCACTGATGTCCCACCTCTCGAAACTGGTGCAGGCGGGTAGGAGTATATCGGCAAACTTTGCCTCCCCCTCGAACCAAATGGACTGGTTGACGACGAACTCCAGGTTTTCGGACCTGTAAGCCCTGGCATAACGATTCGTATCCGTCATGGTGCCGAAATGGGAGCCACCGTACTTGTAATATAACCTTATTGGTGAATGACCCGGTGTCGGATACTCAAACTTCAAGAACTGTCCCTCTATGGTCTTCGCGTCGGTCGGGTATCCTTCACACCTACCCTCCAGTATGGCCTCTGGTATCCTGAGTCTCGGAACCCTCTGGTACACAGTGTTTACCGTGGCAAGCTGGGGCATCCGCTGGTACAGGTGCACGGCCATCGCCGTTCCCTCCACATCCCCGGAAAGTCCCCCTTCTGCGTAACCGGGAAAATAGAAGCTCGTGTCCACAGGTGTGCCCTGTTGCATGCATCCCATGTTCACCCCGGGCTTGCCCAACCCTTGCATGGCCATGAGGCAGACCATTGAGCGGGCCCACTCACCGCCCGTGGCACAACGGCATGCGCTTCCAAAACCAACGATCCCTCCGGCCGCAAGGTATGTCCTCTTTGTCCCCCATTCCCTTGCCAGCGCCCTGACATCCTTGGCCGGAATCCCTGATTCTCCCTCCTGCCACTCCGGAGTCTTGGGAACCCCGTCTTCCTTGCCCAGGATATAGTCTTTCCACTTGTCGAACCCCGCTGTCCTCTTTTCCACGTACTCCTTGTCATAAAGGCCTTCAGTGATCCAGACGTAGGCTATGGCAAGGGCCAGGGCGTTGCCGGTCGCCGGCCTTGGAGCCAGCCATTTGCCCCCAAGAAGCGCCGCCGTGTGATTGTAGTATGGGTCGATATGAACCATCTTGATCCCCAGTTCCTTCAACCATTGGCGTCGTATGGTCCCCTCAAAGGCGCCATAGACCCCGCTGGTAGCCTCCGGATCGCTGGACCAGAAAACCACCATTTCACAGTTCTTGAGGCAGTCTTCGACCGTTCCGTAGGTCTCCCCTGCGCCAAGGCGCATGCTATGGCCCCAGTGGTGCATCGCACCCCAATACCACCCCTCCCAACTATCCGGATTGTGCACCACGGGGGTAAATCCGATGGAATTGAAAAACCTGAGCCTTGCACTCAACCAGTATCCCAGGATCCCCCAGGTGTGGTGGGAACCGCTACCATTCAAGATCGCCCCTGGGCCGTATTCTCTCTTCACCCTCTTGATTTCCTCCACCACGATATCGAGCGCTTCATCCCAGCTTATTCTCTCGTAACCTGAAATCCCTCTGTTCCTACAGTTCCTCTTGCCCGATGGATCGAAGTCCACCCTCTTCATGGGGTACAATAGTCTATCCTTGGAATAGATCATGGATTTCCAGGCCAAGGTGTGGGGGGAAACCGTTGTCTTGCGCGGGGGAGTGAAGGACCTTCCCCTTGCCTTGATGGTCCAGGGTGGAGCATCCTTTTCTTCAAACTCTATGGGGGTAATCCTTATTATCCTGCCCCCCTTGACATACACAAAGACGGGACCGCCATTGGTATTGCTCGTATATCTCTTGACACCTCCTCCCACGTCCGTGCCGTACTCCAAACCTGCGGAAAGCATGAGGCTCAGGGTCTCCATGAACCAGGAAGTCAACTCGTCAGGACCCTCGAGTCCCAGTTGAAAGTTCTTCATGGCATTGATCTGCTCTAGCTGGTCCCGCCAGGGCTTCATGAGCTTGGCCGCCAGCACGGCGTTTCTGTATATAATGGTAATATCCGGACTGGGATGGATGCCACTGCGCGAGGTGACGGCCCCATCCTTGAACGTGAAATATCTCCCCGCGGAATTGTCCTTGACCTTTATCTGCGCAGTGAAATTCTTCTCCTTCAGACGCTCCCTGAAAAAGGGATACTTCCTTGCCGTCCGCTTCATCATCTTCTCTATTCCATAGAGAATCAACGAGAACTGGGTCTTTTCAAAAGCCATCAACCAACCTCCTCCAAACTCCTAGTTGACTTCCACTTTTCCTTCCACATTGAGGGCCTGTTGCCCAAAGCCTGTTGAACATTGACACCTCTCCATATCCCCCTGTCCCCAGGGATGAATCCGCCCGGATGCATTACCTTACCCTATCGCCCGCCGAGTCTCCTGGTGACCTCCAGGAGATGTTCCCGGAGCCTTTTCCGCGACCTTTCCATCTCTTCCTGGGTCCACTCCTGGAATCCCCTGCCGCTCTTGAAGCCCAGGTGCCCGTCCTGGACCTTTTTCCTCAGTAAAGGCGATGGATTCGGAGAGTTCTCAAGGTGTTTCAGGATATAGTCGTGTATGGCCAGGACCAAATCGGTCCCTACCATGTCGGCATTTTCCATGGGACCAAGCACCGGCAGCCTTAAGCCGAAGCCGTACCTGACACATTCGTCCACCGTGGCCGCGTCCGCAATGCCCCGTTCGACAATGGATATGGCCTCTCTCCATAATGCGTGCTGGAGCCTGTTTCCCACAAAACCCGGGACGTCCTTGTTTACCCTGACCGGGTGCTTCCCAACGTCCTTGAGAAGGCGTATGGTCTTCTCCATCACCTCCTCGGAGGTATCCCTGCCTCTTACCACCTCCACCAGGGGGATCAAGTAGGGCGGGTTCCAAAAGTGAGTGCCCACGATGCGCTCCCTCAGCCTGGATTTTTCCGCAATCTCCGTGATACTGATAACCGACGTATTGGTGGCCAGGATGGTGTCCGGGGGACAGTCCTGGTCCAACTCCCTGAATACATCCTGTTTCAGGGCCAGGTCTTCCGTCACTGCTTCCACCACGAACTGTGCGCCGCTGGCAGCCTCTTTCAGGTCCGTTGTGGTATTGATCCTCCCTATGGCAGGCTCGATATCTTCTCTTGCCCCTATTCCCTTCTCCGCCATGAGATGAAGGTTGCTGCGCAGGTTTTCCAGAGCCTTGCCAAGAAGTTCATCTTTCACATCCATGAGGCTTACGGTGTACCCGTGAACTGCAAATATCTGGGCGAGGCCATGCCCCATCAGCCCGGCACCAATAACCGCTACCTTGCTCTGATTTGATTTCATGGCTCTTATCCTGCTGTATATCCGCCGTCCACGTAGAGGATGGCCCCGGTCATGAAGTCAGATGCCTTGGAAGAGAGAAAGATCACCGTCCCCAGGAAATCTTCCGGTTCACCCAGCCTGCCTATCGGGATACGCCTCAAGAAATTCTTGTAGAATTCATTGTCGTCAAACATCCACTGGGTCAAGGCCGTCCTGAACACGGTCGGTGCAATGGCATTGACATTGATCTTGTGAGGGCCCCATTCGCAACCCAAGGACTTCGTCAGCAGAGAGATCGCCCCCTTTGATGGGCTGTAAGCCGTGTAGTTTGCCATGCCCAACATTCCCCTGGTAGAAGAGAGCAGGATTACCTTGCCACCCCTTCCCTGCTCTATCATGACTCTGCCTACTTCCTTGCAATAGAGATATGTCCCCTTGACGTTGACGTCCATGATCATCTCCCATTCCTCGAGCGGCTGCTCAACGACGGGGGCCGTCTTGTTGACACCCGCCGCCGTTATGAGGATGTCAATCCCACCGTACTTGTCCACCGTGTCCTTTACCACCCTTTTCACGTCTTCATGATCTATGGGTGACCCGGCGGAAAAGGCGGCCACTCCTCCCTCTTTCTCAATATCCTGCACCAAGGCCTTGAGGTTATCCTCTGTTCTGCCGGTGGCCATGATTTTTGCTCCGGCCATTGCCAGTCCCATTGCAGACATCCGGCCGAAGCCACCTGTCGCGCCTGTTACGAGGGCGACCTTGCCACTGACGTCGAACAGATCTTTGAGCAGGTCCACGCCCTTTTTCATTGCCATATCTTCCTCCTTATCTCCTTCCGGCTGTTGTTTGTTCATCCGAATTTCGCTAATCTATTCGCATTTCTCCCCCAAATTTCATGAACCTCGATGTAAAGCATCTCTCGCAACGCAAATCGCCGGATCTCGCGCCGCGAAGAATTGCGATTTCTACGAAGCCATCAATCTTGACGAACTCGTAAAAAGTCCCAAAACCGTCATGCCGGACTTGATAAGCCTGCCCCGGACTTCGATCCGGGGGCATCCAGAAGCGTTTGAAATTACCGGATTCCTGCTTGAGTTCATCCCGCACCTGAGATGCGAGGCAGGAATGACAGAAATGAGCGCTTTTAGACTTTTTACGAAGCCATCTCTATACGCTAGAAATTGACCTTGTCCAACCCCTTCAACTCCAGCATCTGCCTGGCCTCGTCCGGAGTCGCCACTTCCAGACCGAGTTCCCTGGCGAACCTGATGGCCTTCTCAACGAGGTCGGCGTTGCTCTTTGCCAGTTCCCCTTTACCCAGATAGAGGTTGTCCTCAAGACCGACCCTCATGTTCCCGCCCATCACCATGTTCACCACGCCCATGGGGAACGAATGTCTCCCTGCCGCGCAGACGGACCACTGGAAGTCTCCGAAGGTCTGCCATGCGGTGTTTACCAGGTGAACCAGGTTTCCTACGGTGGCCTGGATTCCACCCAGGATCCCGAGCACGAACTGAAGGTATATGGGTTTGTTCAGGAAGCCTTCGTCCATGATCTGTTTCAGGTTCGTGATGTGTCCCACATCATAGATCTCAAGTTCCGGCCGCGTATTGACTTCGTTCATGGTCTTGCAAAACACCTTCAAGGACGTAAAGGTGTTCGGAAAGATGAAACCTTCCGTGCTCGCGAGAAAATCTCTTTCCCAGTCGTACTTGAAGTCCTTGTACTTGTTGAGGACCGGATAGAGGGCGAAATTCATTGAACCCGCGTTGAAGGTGGCCATCTCGGGCTTAAGCTCCCTCACTACGGCTATCCTTTCTTCAGGGGTCATTGCCGCCGTCCCGCCGGTGGTGACCGTGACGACAAGGTTGGTCTTCGCCTTTATCCCGCTGAGTATCTCCCTGTATATCTCTATGTCCGTAGTGGGCTTTCCGTTGTGGGGATCCCTGGCATGGACATGTACCACCGTGGCTCCCGCCTCTTCGCACCTCACTGCCTCATCTATGAGTTGTTGCGGGGTGATGGGTAGATAGGGAGACATGGAAGGTGTGTGTATGTTCCCTGTCAAAGCTGCAGTAATGATGACTTTAGCCATGTCTAATCGGTCCTTTCACCTTGTTAATGGTTTACACCTCTCAATGTCTAATTCCGGGCTTGGATAAAGCACCACCCGGGGAACTCGTGATTTCTCCTCCTGTCGCATGACATGAAGTCTCAGGCTCCTCTCGGGAGTTCCTAAGAAGGTAATCCAGTCTCCGGCGGTGCCCCAAAACGGCTCTAATCCGGATAGTTGATAACCACCAGCATACTGGCAGGCCTGTTGGTATTGTTTATGATCGCCCTTCCCTCGTTAGGGCCGATATAGATGGAATCCCACGGCTTGAGAACGATCTCCTCCTTCTCCGTCTTTATGGTAACTTCCCCCTCCAGCACGAAGTAAATCTTTTCTGTATCCGTGGCCCCGAACTCGGCCCCTCCCTGGGGGAGAAAGTGGGAGAGACCCATCCAAAACTTCTTGGCCCCGCTCTCTTCCTTGCCGTGCAACCTGAGCGCGGTCATATTGAAATGTCCTGGTGCGTCGTAGGGTTTTACATCCTTTAGCTCTACCTTTTTCATGACAGCATCCCTCCTTTACTGCTTGGTAAAATCATCTTTACTGGTCTCCTTCATCCACTATGGCCACGAGTCTGACGATTGAGCCGTCACCCTTTTCCCACCTGATGGGGAAGCCTGCAATGGTAACCCTCTTCCCTACTACCTGGTCGAGATCTCCGCCCACGTTTTCGTATCCCATTATTCCGTTTCTTAACAGGATGTTGTGGCATGGCTCCCATTCGGGGAAGTCTTCGAGGACATCACGCCCTGTTTCCCTCTTGTACTCCTCACAAATATCCGGTCGCAACGGTCCCGGACCGTGGGGACCTATCGCTGTTGCCAGTGGATGGTCCAGGGCCTGTTGATCAACGCCTACCGCCTTTACCCCTTTTTCCACGAACCACTCACCTGCTTCCCTGTAAAGGCCGGGTGAATAACAAAAGTATTCCACGCTGTCCGAGTATTTCTTGTACCAGCCAGTGTGTATGATTACGATATCATCCTTTTCGATCTTGGGTCGGGCATTCTCAAGGTCCTCGGGCGTTATCACCTCCCATTTTTTCTTGGGGATGTCAACGACCACACCAGTGCCATAATATTTCTCAAGGGGAATGTCGGCCGTGTACATACCCCCTTCAAACACGTGAGCAGGGGAGTCCGCATGGGTGGTGCAGTGCATGGTGGTGGTGATCACCTGCGAAAGCACACCTGACTTTGCATGGTAGTGTATGCGCTCGATCTTGACATCCTGGAAATAGGGCCACAAAGGGCACTTGTCCCCAAAGGGATGGCTCAAATCCACAAGTTTTACTTTTCCCATAATAAAACCTCCTTTTATAAATATCCTGTTAATCAATAGGTTATCGGTTTCATTTCTTCCGCTAGGCAAATCATCTAAAGATGTTCTTTGAGGCTACAGGAATATTGACGAACTCGTAAAAAGTCAAAATTGAGATGGGAAAGTAAAAAGCTTCAAGTTCAAGGCGCGCGAATCTCGTGTGATGAGGCGTACTTACCGTACGCCGCAATCACAACGAGATGAAGCGCAACGCAGAAATTGGACTTTTTACGAATACGAAGCCATCAATATTGTTCCGATGTTTATGCTCTCCTTTACCTCAACGCTCACCTTCTTCTCCTTGTACCCCGGGTACTCTACCAGGAGGTCGTACATTCCACTGTTTTCCTCCAGGTTGTCCAGCTTGAAGTCCCCGTAGTTATTTGTCTCGACCCTATTCAGGTCCTTGTTTCCCTTGCTGAGTGTCACCTTTGCTCCTTCCGCACATTCGTCCTTGTCCTGCAATACCACGTTCCCGGCAATAAAACATCTCTCATAGCGATAGAGATTGAGATAGTAGACCCTGGGCTCGGCCTTCAGGCCGGGCATCAAGACTTCAAGGCCTCTTTCCTTCTTGATCCTTTCCATGTCCCTATCCTCGACGTAAACCATTTCCAGAGCACCCGTGGGGCATGCCTGGACGCACCTGGGTTTGTCCCACCCCTCTTCCAGGAGGTGCACACAAAAGGTGCATTTCTGGGGCAGTGCCTTGTCCGCGTCCCACCAGATCGCACCATAGGGACAGGAATCAACGAGGTCCTTTTGTCCCTTGGCCTTCTCCGGATCGATGATCACTATTCCGTCTTCCCGCTTATACACGGCGCCATCCTTGGCCGCCTTGATGCACGGGGCCTTGTCGCAATGCATGCACGGTGTGGGGCGATAGGCCACGTCCACCTTGGGGTACTGGCCCCGTTCCTTGCGCATGATATCCATCCACCTGTGGCCGTGCCAGGGCTGTGCGAGGGAATAGGGAGGCCAGTCGTTGTCCACGAACTCGTCCTTGCAGGCCAGGAAGCAGTTGTTACAATCGTGGCATTTGGCTATATCGATGATCATGTTCCACTTTTTCATCCTCTCACCTCCCTCCTAGTATTTCTCCACTTGAACCAGGCACGAATTGGGCGCCATGCCCGCTGAGTTCTTGGTAATGTAGCGGGACGGCGTCAGTATGTTGATACACCCTCCCATGTCTGCGGATTCTCCTGGTTCACCTTCGGGATCGTACTCAGCGCATGATTCATAGGAGTGCACCGTTCCGGGAGGCACTCTCTCCGTCACCTGGGCGGCGCATATGACCGCACCCCGATCATTGAAAACCTTCACCAGATCGTCCTGCCTGATCCTCCGCGCCTCTGCATCCTTTGTGTTTATCCGTATGATCCAGTAGTACCGGCCGTCTTCCTTCAGTATCCTGTGGTCCTTGACGTCATTCATCCAGCTCTCCTTGGCATCGCCCATGGTGTGAAAGCTGAACCGCGGGTGCGGTGAGATCAGTTGAAGGGGATATTTGTTATACAGGCTCGTGGTATGATGTCCCTCCCAGGAATAGATGTATTTGGGAATAAGCGGCCTTTCTTCATCACCCGGGTCGAATTTCTTCAGGCTCGATGATACAAACTCGATCAACCCGGAGGTAGTCTGAAGGCCCTTGCCCAGCTCTTCCTGGGTCTCCGGATGGGGACCCCAATCCGGCGTGTCCTTCGCCCTTCCCTCTGCAAACCACCTGAGGGCGGGGGTCGGCTTGTAGTCTTCGGGCATGGGTACGACAAAGTAACCCTTCTTGAAGAACTCCTCCCAGGAGATGTACTTTGGCAGATCAGTGGCCTCAAAGTACCGCTTTACCCAGTCCAGCTCGGTCATGCCTCCGGCAGTGTAGACATCGTAGAGCCCCAGCTTCTTGGCCATCAGGGCGAATATCTCATAGTCTGACTTGGATTCCCCGAGGGGCTCTATGCACTTCTTCTGGAGGCTGATGACCCGGTGATTGCACTGGGTGTAGGAGTCAGGAATGTAGCCCGAGCAGTTAGCGAACTCGCTGATGTCCCATCTCTCGAAATTGGTACATGCCGGAAGGATTATGTCGGCAAACTTGGCCTCCCCTTCAAACCATATGGACTGGCTTACTACAAAGGAAAGCCTCTCGGTCCTGTATGCCTTCACGTAGCGGTTGGTCTCGCACATGGTGCCGAAAAAAGACCCACCGTAACGCCAGTACATTTGTATCTCCGGGTATCCGTCGGCAGGGTACTTGTACTCGTGAAACTGGGCCTCTGTGGAAGGACCGCAGAACCCCTTCCCCCTCCACTGGAACTTACCATCCAAAATGCATTCCGGGATCTTGAGCCTCGGGATATGCTGCCCCATGGGGCTGTTTATGCTCGAACGGGTAGGCTGGTCAAAACTGAACATGCGATATACCCACCGGAAGCCGGCCGCTGAATTGTCCACGTCACCCGAAATCCCCCCTTCCGCATAGCCCGGGAACATGAAAGAGGTATTGCAGGGGGCCCCCTGGGTCGTTGACCAGATATTAGTCCCTGGCTTCCCCATTCCTTGCATGGCAGCAAGGCTGATCATCAACCTCGCCCACTCGTTCCCTGTGGCCGAACGACAGGCTCCTCCCCAGCCGCCGAGCCCCCCGGCCGCAAGCATAGTCTTCTTGGTACTCCATTCCCTGGCCAAGGCCCTTATCTCCCGGGCCGGCACACCGGTCTCCAGCTCGGCCCATTCGGGAGATTTGGGCGTTCCATCTTCCTTTCCGAGTATGTAATCCCTCCACTGCTCAAATCCCACGGTTCGGTTTGCAATGTATTCCTTGTCGTAGAGATCTTCGGTTATCCATACGAAGGCGATGGCGCATGCCATGGCATTGCCGGTATCGGGCCTCGGGGCGAACCACTTGTCCGCATACATCCCTGCGGTGTGGTTGTAAAAGGGATCGATGAAGATCATCTTGACCCCCAGATCCTTGAGCCACTGGCGCCTCGAGGTATGTTCAAAGGCCGAATATATCCCGTTCGTGGTCTCCGGATCAGCCGACCAAAACACGATCATTTCCGTGTGCTTGAGGGCGTCCTCCAGGAGATCGTACTGTTCCGGTATGCCCAGGCGATGGCTGAATCCCCAGTTATGCATCCCGCCCCAGTGCCATCCTTCCCAACTGTCAGGGTTATGGTCAGCGTAGGTAAACCCCATCAGGTTTGCGAACCGGAAGTAGGCGCTGTGCCTGTAGCCCACGTTTCCCCACAGGTGGTGAGAGCCGGCAGTGCTCAGGATGGCGGCGGGACCGTATTCCCTCTTGATCCTCTTTACCTCGCCCGCCACGATGTCTGCTGCCTCGTCCCAGCCGATCCTCTCGTAGCCTGCCGTTGGGGTCGAAGTCCACTCTCTTCATGGGATACAGGTTTCGCTTCGGGGAATAGATCATGGATCTCCATGATAGGGAATAGGGCGCCAGGGTCGTTTTTCTCGGCGGCGTAAAGACCCTGCCCCTTGCCTTTATGGTCCATGACGGGGCGTCTTTCTCGTCAAGTTCCATGGGCGTGATCCGGACGATCCGGCCGTCCTTTACATAGACAAAGACCGGGCCCCCAGTTGTCCCGTTGGTCAGCTTCTCCACCTTTCCCATAGTGTTCCCCCTCCTTTACTCTTTAGACATACGGAGCTTCACAAATAATTGCGCATAATCGATATGAATCTGTCATTCCTGCCCCGCATCTCAAGCGCGGGCTAAACTCCAGCAGGAATCCAGATCGCAGAAATACGTGAGCACGCGGACACTGGATGCCCGCTTGCGCGGGCATGACGCCTGGCTGGCCGATGCGCCAAGATTGGTGTATAGCTCTATGCCACATAAAAGGCCGGGGGCAGTCAAAAACCCAGGGCCCTGGCATTCAGGTAATATATCCTATCCCTTTCCTCTTGCGAAAGGGGGAGTCCTTCCCGGAAGGCCTTACATTCAACCGGATCTTCGTAAGGCTAATTCGTTGCAAGGAGGGCCATATCCAGTCCCATTGCTTCGGCGCCGCACATGAATGCAGGCTTGAGGTAATTCCCGCTCGTGGTGATAAAGACATTCTCCTTGAGGTAATCACTGGGTCTCTTGCGGAGATCCGGCCTGACGCCCTTGTCCACGTATGGTCTCACATAGGCAAAATCTATTCGTTGCAGAAGGAAAGGCAGGCCTCCCCTCTTTACCCTTTCCATCCCATCCCCCGGGCCATAAGGGGATGGGACGGCTTGCTCCTATGCCATGGGGAATATCTTACCCGTTAAGGGGATGTAGGGGTGCTCCTTGTTGTACACGATCTTCAGCTCCCATGGCCACTTCTCACCCCTGACCCATTGGCCGCCCACGAGCGGCGTGCGGCTGTAATTCTCTTGATTATACTTGATGTGCCCCACAATGGTGTCCATGTCCGTATCGGCAATGGCCCTTCTGAGCACTTCTCTATCCAGGGTTTGGGCCCTTCGCAACACGTCTACGGCGATCTCGTAACCCGCGTGCTTGTAACCGATCGGCTGTGTCCATTCCTTCCCGGTATCCCTTATCCATGCATCACACATCTCCCTGGAGGTCTCCCCGGTCAGGGAAGACTTAAAGGGATGATGAGGGCTCCACCACACCTCAGTGGTCAGGCCGTTGGGCAGATCACCCCCGAGGGCGCCCACGGCAGAGGGGAAGAGTATTGCCTTGCCGATGGTCGCAACCTTTGGCTTGAAACCAAGGCGATGGCACTGCCTCCAGGCCGTTGCAAAGTCCGGCGGAATGGTATTCCCAAGTAGTATTTCCACTCCTTCCTTCTTCCAGCCATTGATAAAGGGGCTGAAGTCTTTTAGCCCGTAAGGAAATCTCCCGAGATCAACGACCCGGTATCCCATGCTTTCGGCTACCCTTTTGAAGATGGCGGACCAGGATACCCCGTCTGGATCGTTGGCCATCAACACCCCTACCACCTTGTTAGTCTCGATCTGCTCCCACATGCCTGTGTAAACCGGTACGATGTCCTTCTCTACAGACCAGAAGGCATGGAAAACCCACTTGTATGGCCCCCCTTCCAGCCAGGGCTCCAGGGGCGCATCAAGAGAAATGCCCGGGACACGGAATCGCTCACAGATGCTCGTGACGGGGTTTACCGTATCCGGGGTATGAAAAAACACCATGAGGTCCACCTTGTCCCTCATGATGAGCCTGGAGGCGATCTCACCGGCCTTGGTGGGGTTGCTCTCCGTATCCATGATTTTTACCTTGACAGGGACCTTCTTCTTGAATTCCTTGATATAGATTCCTCCGTCCTTGTTGATTTCTGCCAGGACCCTTTCGTCCACCCAGGGAGTGGCTGCACCGAAATCAGCAATGGGGCCCGTGCTCGGGTTGGGCCTGCCGATCAGGATGTACTCCCTCTTGGCCCCCCTCGACCTTCCAACCATTCCGGGCAGGACCAGTCCCGAAGTCATGGCTCCGCCGACGACCACGGCGCTCTTTTTCATGAATTCGCGCCTACCTATACCGCCCTTGGTTCCTCTTTTTTCCTTCCTGTTACCCATGACCTTAACCCTCCTTTCTTTGAGGTTTTATGGTTATCCCCATAGGCCCGATCCCGCTCGAGCCCGCCTATGTCCTGCGTGGCGACAGGAGCAGAAACCCCGTTTTCTCTTGCAGGGTCCCCATAATACCCTTTGGTGCCACCAGTATGATCGTGATGGCTATGATGCCCAATAACAACAGGCTGATATGACCGTACTCGGCCAGCCACTGTGAAAGCAATACGTAGATAAATGTCCCTACTATAGGACCTTCAAGGGTCCCTATCCCTCCGATAATCACAATAAAGACGAGAACGACCGTCCAGTCTATGGCAAATGCCTTGTAAGGCTGAATAAATATCTGGAAGACATACAGTACCCCCGCGGTTGTCCCTGTGATAAAGGCTGCCACCAGAAAGCAAAACAACTTTGACCGGAAGATCTCCACTCCCATTGTTTCGGAAGCCTCTTCATCATCTCTCATGGCCATAAGCCCCAATCCTATCTTTGAACGCAGAATAATATAGGACACAGCCAAGGCCCCTGCCCCCATGATAAACGCCATATAATAGATGGTCGTCATGGACGGCGGATGTGACGGTTTGATAAAAAGGCCTGTTCCGTATTTTACGTATTTCCAGTTACTGAACCAAAGGAGCAACATCTCGGCAAAGATCCACGTGCCGATTGCGAAGTAGATCCCCTTCATTCTGAAGATAAAGAGAGACATGAACAGGGCAAGGAGAACCGAGAACAAACCCCCGATTAGTACGCTCAACCACACATAAATACCATAATAGTTGGTCAATATAGCCATTGCGTATCCGCTGAACCCAATGAAGGCCTGCTGACCCAGGGAAAGGAGCCCTGAATACCCTACCAGGAGGTTCCACATTTGGGACATGCCCAGGTACAGACAGTACAGGAGACAGAAAAGGAGGACGTAGTCAGAACCCCAGACAGGGACTGTTACAAATACCAGGAACAGCAACCCAAGAACGTACCACCTGTATCTGAAAGACCCTTCCATGATACCTCTCATATCTTCCCGAATAATCCCTGGGGTCTCATGCCAAGGATAAACAAGAGTACCCCATAACCAAAAAGCAACTGGTAACCCGGACCTGTAAAATGAGCACCCAGAAGCTGGGCCAGCGCCAATATCAGGCCACCTGCCAGGCATCCCTTCATGCTCCCCAGGCCGCCGATGATCATAACCCCCATTGCTATTATGAGATACTGGGGCCCGGTGTGGGGATAAAAGGTAAAGGTCATACCCACGAGGACACCTGCCACGCCAGCCGTCATCATGGCGATCCCCATGGCATAGGCATAGATTTTTCTGGTGTTTATCCCCATCAAACGCGCGGCGATCTCATCATCCGAGGCCGCCCTTATGGCACGCCCCATGTATGTATTCCTGAAAAACATGTACATGGCCAGAATAACCAAACTCCCGAAGAGAAAATCAACCAGGTACAGGACTGGTAAATTCAATTTCTCTCCTAAGGAAACGGTCATGACTGAGAGGTTGGTCATCAGGCTCCTTGCGTCCGGGGTAAAGACCAGGAGCAGGAAATTCTGCACTATTATGGATAGGCCGAATGCCACAAGGAGGGGGGGTTCCATCTCCTTTCCCAGCACACGGTTAAGGAGAAAGCCCTGGACAAAGAATCCCAAGAAAAACATGGCAGGCACAACCGCGATCAGGGTAACCAAAGGGCTTAGGCCCAACCAGGTCACCAGCACCAGGCTCAGATAACCCGCAAGGATCATCAGATCTCCGTGTGCCAGGTTGACCAGTTTGACGATCCCGAACATGGTTGTCATGCCTATGGCGACAACTGCGTACAATCCCCCTAGCAAAATTCCGTTCAGGATCGGCTGCAAAAGATCAAACATAAAGCCCCCCGTCAAATCCCAAAGTAAGCTTTCTTTACCTGCTCCTCACTCAGCGAGGAATGGTCTCCCTCGAGTACTACCCTTCCTTCCAGCATGATGTATGCCCGATGGGAGGCCCTCAAGCTTCTTTTTACGTCCTGCTCTACCAGGACTATGGTGACCCCGTCCTCGTTGATCCTGGTAAGCTGGCTGTAAATGGTCTTGATAACCAAGGGAGCCAGCCCAAGAGATACTTCGTCGCAGAGTATTATTTTCGGGTCTGACATCAAGGCACGCCCCAGGGCCAGCATTTGCTGCTCTCCCCCGCTCAAGGTAGTACCCATCTGCTTTTGCCGCGTCTTGAGGATCGGGAAAAGTTCATAGACCTTCAATAGGGTATCATCTCTCTTGGTCCGGGTTCTGGGAACGTAGGACCCCATGAAAAGGTTCTCAAAGACCGTAAGCCGCGGGAAAATCCGTCTTCCTTCAGGAACGAGGGTAATACCCCGTGGTACGGTCTCGTGTGGAGGAAACCCTTCAATCCTTTCCCCGAAAAGTTCTATGGTTCCCCTGGTAGGTTTCAAGATTCCTGAGATTGTGTTCAGGAGCGTGGATTTTCCCGCCCCGTTTGCCCCTATCACGGAAACAATCTCTTTTTCCATGACCCGGATTGAGACACCCCATAGGGCCTGGAAGTCCTTGTAATGGACATCCAGGTCTTTAACGTCTAACGCGACCTCCCCAGGCACTATTCCTCCTCCGCTCCCAGATAGCATTCGAGGACCTCTTTTGAATTCATGACTTCCGTAGGGTCGCCACAATTCAACCATCTTCCTTCTGCTATGGCAAGCAGTCTGTCCACCCCTTCAAACATCATCATCAGTATGTGTTCGATCCATATAATGGTGACCCCCTTCTTCTGTATCTCTTTTATGATTTTTAGGATTTGCCCCATTTCACCTTCTGTCAGACCTCCTGCGATCTCATCCAGGAGGATCAGGCTGGGGCGGGTGGCAAGTGCCCTGCCCAGCTCAAGGCGCTTCCTGTCAAGCAGGGGTAAACCACCGGCAAGGCGGTGCATATAGGCATGCAGCCCGATGAGGTCCAATATGTCATGAATCTCTGACCTGGCCTCTTTCTCTCTTAATCCGCCTCCATGCACGGCACCCACCAGGAGATTTTCAAACACGCTCATCTTATCGAAGGGTCTGGGTATCTGGTAGGTCCTTCCGATGCCCTTTTGGCACCTCTTTGCAGGAGATTGGTAGGTGATCTCTTCTCCTTTGAAGGTTATGGTTCCGGCATCAGGCTTTAAGAGGCCTGTCAAGAGGTTAAAGACCGTGGTTTTGCCTGCACCGTTTGGCCCCATCATCCCCAAGATCTCGCCTTCCCTCACCTCAAAGGACAGGTCATCCACGGCAACCAGGTTGCCGAAGCTCTTTCTCAAATTCTTTGCCTCAAGAATATGAGTCATAGTATCTGTCCGTGGCTCTCCAGAAAACTCCTGGAGTGAGAAAGAGGCCTGGGGAAGCCGGCCGTGGCAAACTGTTCTACCGTAATCAAGGCTCCTAGGGCTCACTCCGCCTGAATTCTGGAGCGGCTTACCTCAATGGCGCTTTGGAATTCACTATTGATGGCTTCGCAAAAAGTCCAATTTCTGCGTTGCGCTTCATCTCCTTGTGATTGCGGCGTACACTAAGTACGCCTCATCACACGAGATTCGCGCGCCTTGAACTTGAAGCTTTTTACTTTGCCATCCCAATTTCGACTTTTTGCGAGTTCGTCACTATTCCTTCTAGAAATATACGGGCACAATCGCTGCTTAGTTTTTCAAGGCTCACAAAATCCATCTCTTTCAAGACATTCTTGTAGATTACAAGGTTTGAAATCATGGCCTGATAAGCAAAAATTACAGTCCTGTAATCCAGGGACCTGAATGCCCCTTCCTTTATCCTTTGCCTTACGTATTCGGCCAGCCGGCTCATCATCAGGGTATCCTTCTTGTGGAAGTGGACCCTGTGAAAATGATCTTCCTTGAGACGGGCATACATGAGAATCTTGAAGATCTCCCTATCCCTCTTCTTTGAGGTATGATGCAGGATGTGGGAAGCAAATGCCTTGAACACCGCGAAATCGTCTCTCTCTCTGATAGGGACTTCCAGGTCCTGATCCAGGGGATGGCTCTGGTATGCTATCTCCGCTATAGCCTCGTAGACGCCTTGTTTTGAACCGAACAACTGTATGACCCTGGTTCGGCTTATCCCTACCCTGTCGGCGATGTCATCCAGGGTAGTCTCGTTATATCCCTTTTTGGCAAAGAGCACACGGGCGGCATCGAGGACCTGCGACCTTCGATTCTCTGATGAAAGCTTCTCCTTGTTCCTTTCCTTTGCCAATTTCCGTCTCCCGGCTCCAAACACTATGCGGAAAACAACCGGATGTCAATATTTTTTTACTAACGGGTTAGTAAGTTCTGTGGCTTCCACGTTCATGCCTGTATCTCGGGGACCCTCATGGCAGGCGGTTGTGCGGGCAGGGGTTGCTACGCCGCAATCCCGTCGAAAATCCAGGCGACGGCCTCTGGTGCCGACATGGGATAAGGATCTTGAAACATGTTCTTCATCGTGGTATTTTCCACCGGAAACAAGAGGTTGATCCCAAGCTCGTTGTCATCTGTCCGAGCCGGGAAGGCATATCAAGTGACAAAAAAAGAACTGAAACCTCCGCAATTACGACAGGAGATAAGGGCTGGAAAATGGGTCGGTCCCACCAGCGGCGCTGCCCGGGGCTGGGTTCAAGCCAACCTCGTGATGGTCCCACGTGATGTGGCCCTTGATTTTCTGATCTTCTGCGTTAGAAATCCAAGGCCCTGCCCTATCCTGGATGTCCTTGAAGCAGGTACCGTGGAGCCAAGAATAGCGCCAGGCGCTGATATCCGGCGTGATCTACCCGGGTACCGGGTATTCGAAGAAGGCGAATTAAGGCATGAAGTGGAAGACGTGACCGAAATCTTCCATGACGAAATGGTCAGTTTTCTCCTCGGGTGCAGTTTCTCCTTTGAAAACGCCCTCCTGGCGGCTGGATTGCCTGTACGGAACCTGGAGGAAGGGAAGAACGTTTCCATGTATATCACAAATCGTGACTGCGTGCCCGCCGGGCCCTTTTCAGCCCCCCTGGTGGTATCCATGAGACCCATGAAGCCCCATGAGGCAATACGTGCCACGCAGATTACCACGAGGTTCCATCTCACTCATGGAGCACCGGTCCATCTCGGCTCCCCGGAAAATCTCGGTATCAAGGACTTGGCCCGGCCGGACTTTGGTGACCCTGTTTCTATGAGGGAGAATGAAATCCCTGTTTTTTGGGCCTGCGGAGTGACCGCCATTCTTGCTGCAACAGCGAGCCCCATCCCGCTTGTGATTACCCACGCCCCTGGGCACATGTTCGTAACCGATCTCAAGGACGAAACTCTTACCTTGTTGTAAAATCCTGACTCCCAACCGAGACCAAAGGCCTAATCCCCGACCAGGATCAAGGCCCTGAAAAGCAAAAATTTTGGTTTGCTACCTGCCGCCAAAATGTGGTATTTGTTAATGCAGAGGCGGCCTTGGATGTACCCCGGCAGCCTCGGGAGCCTACCAGGGAGATGGGCGAAGGGACACAGGTATACGGGCTTCAGGTTTATTAACCCCCTATCCGTAAACTCCTAACCGTAAAGGAGGAAGGGAAATGAAGTCAGTTCTTAGGTTCGGCACGTTTTTTGGGTGTGTTTTCGCAATCTTGATGCTCCTGTTTCCCCCTGGCGGTCTTGCAGCAGGCGAAATCAAGATCGGGGTGATCTACCCTCTAACCGGAGGAGCCGCGGCTGCCGGGCGTGAACTCAGGGCCGGTGCCGAGTTGGCTGCAAAAATCGCTAATACTGTTATGGCTGACCTCCCCATGACTATGGCAAGGAACAGTGGCATCAAGAGTCTCGGGGGCGCAAAGATCAAACTGATTTTCAAGGATCATGAAGGGAATCCCACCTTGGGTGCTGACCTGGCCAAGAAGCTTATCCTGGATGATAAGGTTGATGGGATCCTGGGCTGTTACCATAGCTCGGTCACCAAGACGGTAAGTGCCGTATGCGAACAATATGGAGTTCCCATGATAAACGGGACCTCTACCTCTCCTGCATTGACCAAGCGGGGCTTCAAGTGGTTTTGGCGAACCACACCCCATGATAGGTGGTTTACCAAAGACCTCTTTGAACTGCTGAAAGGCCTCACAGAGGGAAAGGTCGGAGGTGTCGGGGCCGTTCCCAAGAAGGAAATCATGAACCTGGCATCAGCCTGTGAAAAGACCGAATGGGGTTCCCACGTCTCCGGCCTCATAGAGAGCTTTGCCAAGGAGTATGGCTTTAATCTCAGGAAGTCCCTCCTCTATGCTGCCAAGTCGGCCGATCTTTCCAGCGAGGTACGTTCCCTCAAGGCCTCCAGGGCCGACGTATTGCTTTTCGCCTCTTACACTTCAGACGCCATTCTCATGGTCAAGACCCTGAAAGCCCAAAGGGTCCGCCCCAAGATCATCTGGGGTCAAGATGCCGGATTCGAGAAACCTGAATTCCGCAGCACCCTTGGAGATGCCATCACAGGGATTTTGACCAGGACCGTGTTCCTCCCCAAGGTAGTGGAAATCAAGGCCCTTGCCGGAAAAGTGAATGCCCTTTACAAGGCCAAGACAGGAAATGACCTCGGTGGCGCTTCGGCGCGCGCCTTTACCGGCGTACAGACATGGGTCCATGTGTTGGAGAAGGCCGGTTCCACAAAGCCCGCCGCGATCCAGCAGGCAGCCAACTCGATCAATATACCGGGCAGAGAACTGGTCGTACCCTGGACGGGCATCAAATTTTCAACCTCGGGTGAAGAGCTTGGCCAGAACGTCCTCGGATCCGGCCTGATCGGGCAATACCAGAAAGGCCCGGACGGAAAAATCGGACTTGAAATCATTTATCCCTTTGATGTCGCTTCGGCAGACATGATTTTCCCATTCCCTGGTTATTGACCACCTCATCGACCCAACTTGCTCTTCCCGTTCCCCCTTCCTACTCAAGGGAGGGGGTACAGGTATCCTCGGAGAGCGCTGGGAAAACGCTTTGATGTGACGACGACGCAGTTCTTTGGACCCCCCCAGCGCGGGGAGAACGGTGTTTTCGGGCACCCCCCTGACAGGAAGTTGTCCTTATGGATATTCTTATTAGTTCCCTTGCAGCAGGCCTTTTGATAGGCATGGTCCTGGCACTTGTCGCCCTGGGTCTCACGATCATTTTTGGGGTCATGGATATCGTGAACTTCGCCCACGGCGAATTTCTCATGGTGGGGATGTATACAGGGCTCCTGACAGCCAAGGGCATGGGAGTAGATCCCCTCTTCACTTTGCCCATCGCGGCGGCGGTCGGCTTTACCCTAGGGGTCCTTTGCTATGTGGGCTTTGTCAAGTTCCTGCTCCGGGGTCCGATGGTGGCCCAGCTACTTGGAACCTTCGGTCTCATGTTGTTCTTGAGAAACCTGGCCCTGTTGATCTTCGGTTCCGAGGACAGGGCACTTCATCACGGGATACTGGTCGACAGGAGCTTTGATCTTGGAATGGGGGTCATTATCCCGGCAACAAAGCTGGCGGCGGCAGGGCTCTCTGTGGCGGCTTTTTGGGCGGTATGGATCCTCATGAACCGGACAAAGACCGGCAAGGCACTGACTGCCACCGCTTTAAACGCGCAGGGGGCGCGGTACATGGGTATACCCACGGAGCGAATGAACGCCATGGCGTGGGGGATAGGAGGAGCCTCGGTAACTATTGCAGGGGCATTGATTGTAAATTTCTGGTCCGTGAACCCGTTCATAGGGCTCCTTTTCACCATGATCGCCTTTGCAATTGTGGCGCTTGGGGGTTTTGGCAGTGTTCCCGGAGCCTTTTTCGCCGGCCTCATTGTGGGCCTCATTACGGAAATTCCCGGCATCTGGGACTTTTTCACCTATACTTTCAATATGGAGTGGATGGCTGATGTGCCCATGACTTCATTCAAGTACATGTGGGTCTACCTGGCCTATTTCATCATCGTGGTAGTCCGCCCAAGGGGACTCTTTGGATGGAAGCGATAAGAAACGCCCTGGATTTCTCGGATTTTCCCCGCACCGACCTACTCGTTGCGGGAATTGTGGCCGTCCTTCTCTTGTGCTTTCCTGTCTTCCCCCATTCATCCTTCGCCATGGCGACCATGATTCAGTTCCTGATGTTTTCTCTCTATGGTATGGGCTGGAACACCATAGGGGGTTACGGCGGACAGGTGGATCTGGGCAAGGCACAGTACGTGGGCATCGGCGCCTATACTACGGCAGTAATGCTTACCCGCTGGGACGTGCCTTTCTGGGTATCCATGCCCCTGGGAGTGTGCCTGGCGGTCTTCTGGTCTTTTGTCATCGGTTATCCCCTTTTTCGTTTGAAGGGCCACTACTTTGCCATAGCCACCATCGCGACCTCCCTTGTCCTCAAGGACCTCTTCGAGGTGTGGGATTTTGTGGGCGCTGCCCGGGGCCTCGAAATCTCGCCCATCAAGTATAACCCCCCTGATTTCCGGAGGCTGATCTTCAAGGAGGACGTCTATTATTATTACGTGATCTTAGGCTTCTTCTTTCTGGGGATCCTTTACGTAAACTGGTTTCGTAAATCCCGGCTGGGCTTCCAGCTTCGTTCAATCAAGGACAACGAAGAGGTGGCAAGATCCCTTGGGATCAACGTCCACTGGGCCAAGGTCAAGACCTATGCCATTGCCACGGCTTTTGTCAGCATGGTGGGTTCGTTTCATGCCTGCTATATCAAGAATATCGAACCTGAAGACACCATGAGCCTTGATCTTTCCATACTTATTGCCCTGATGGCGTTGCTCGGGGGCGCCGGGTCTCTGTGGGGCCCCATTATCGGTGCCGGGGTCCTGATCCCCGTGAAAAGCTACCTGAAAGAATGGCTGGGCGCCAGGGCAGGATTGGTCGGGATTGATCTTATCATCTATGCAATCATTATTATGCTTGTCTCGGCCGTGGAACCTCGCGGTATCTGGGGAATCGTTGAAAAAGTGCGGGGCAGGAGGGTAAGATAGTGGGCCTGCTCGAAGTACGAAATGTTACAAAGTATTTCGGTGGTCTCAAGGCCAACGACGATATCTCCTTCAGTCTCGAAGAGGGCGAACTGGTCGGTCTGATAGGCCCAAACGGGGCTGGAAAGACCACCCTGTTCAACTGCATCTCCGGATTGCACCCCGTGAGTTCCGGAGAGGTCTTTTTTGAGGGGGAAAATATTGCAAGCCTGAAGGCCCATGAAATAGCCCGTAGAGGATTGGCAAGGACCTTCCAGGTGTATGCGGCGTCGGGGGACCTCAGTGTGGAAGAAAACGTGATGGTCGGTTGCTTCATGAGAACCAAGTCCAGGGCCGTTGCCAAGGCCAGGGCAAATGAAATCCTGAAGGAGCTTAACCTGCTGCCCCTTGCCCACCTCATGGTAAGTGAACTGCCTGTGGCAGCTCAGAAAAAGGTGACCATGGCAACGGCGCTTGGAACAGGGCCCAAATTGCTCCTGCTGGACGAAGTCGCCGCAGGGCTGAATCCCGTTGAAATAGAAGAAATCATGACCGTTATCGGCCATGTGCACAGGGATCTCGGCACTACGGTAATGCTGATCGAGCACGTGATGGAATTGGTCATGAAGGTCACCCAGAGAGTAATAGTGCTGGATTACGGCAAGAAGATAGCTGACGGGAAGCCGGAGGCTATTGCCAGGGATCCGCGTGTGATCAAGGCCTATCTTGGAGAAAGGTATGTCCGGGAGCATGCCGCGGTGGGGAAGGAGCCCCGGGATGTTGAGTGACGTCCCATAATCCCGAATTTCGCAAGGCTCTTGGGTAGGGGATCGTTTACGATCCTAAATTCTTCATAATATTGACTACTTGTAGGCCTAAAGGCTCCCCTACCCTTGAAAATCAATTCACTAAAACGGTGAATAGAAAAGATCAAAAAGGGTTTGCAATTCTGAGTTTTGCCCCAACCCTTGCGAAATTCGGGATAATACGAAACCTAAACACACTTTCAACTTTGACGAACTCGTAAAAAGTCGAAATTAAGATGGCAAAGTAAAAAGCTTCAAGTTCAAGGCGCGCGAATCTCGTGTGACGAGGCGTACTTAGCGTACGCCGCAATCACAACGAGATGAAGCGCAACGCAGAAATTGGACTTTTTACGAAG
>JAFDHB010000303.1 GCA_019308985.1 Deltaproteobacteria bacterium
ATCGAGCATAGCTTCTGCGGCAGTCTTTTCCAAGACCGCACTCCCTGAACTCAAGAAATACCACTACGATAAATCCATAAGCATGGGTTGTATCGCCATTGGAGGGAGTCTCGCTTCGCTTATCCCCCCGAGCGTGGGGATAATCATCATTTGCATCCTGGTTGATGCTTCCATAGGGAAGGCACTGGTGGCAGGGATCGTGCCGGGCATCATTCTCGCATTGCTCCTCATGGTGACGATTTTGGTCATTGGTGTTTTCAGGCCAGAGGCGATACCCAAACTGGACATCCACGTATCCTGGAAAAAAAGGTTTTCTTCACTCGGCCTGATTTTCCCGATGATGTTTATCGTCCTTCTGATCATAGGGGGAATGTACTTTGGTGTCTTTCCCCCTACCGTAGGCGGGGCAATGGGTTCTGTCGGGGTCTTGCTGGTTGCCCTCTTTCGTCGGACGGGCTTCAGGGCCATAGCCGGCACCTTCTGTGAGGCAGTATTATTGAATGCTCAACTGTTTCCCCTTATCATTTCAGGCTTCTTGTTCGCCAGGTTCATGGCCATCAGTGGATTGCCCAAGGCCCTCCTGAACTTGATAATAGAGGCCCATTTTCAGCCCTTGGCACTGATGTTGATCGTGGTCGTGTTCTACCTCTTCATCGGATGCGTCCTGGAGTTCATGTCTATGGCCGTTATAACCCTTCCCATCGTCTATCCGCTCTTGACAGGGGTGGGGTTTGACCCTATAGCGACTATCATAATCCTCGTGCTGCTCTCTGAGATTGCCCTCATCACACCCCCAATAGGCATGAGCGCTTTTCTGGTTGCGGGGGTGGCCGGTGTTTCGCCTGAAGTGGTATTCCGAGGGGTTCTTCCCTTCTATGGCGCGGCCATGCTGTTATTGTGGCTCATAGTGTTTTTCCCCGGCATAGCGACCTGGTTGCCGAATCTGTTCTATGTGGTGAAGGGGTGAAACGATGATTGAGGGAGGGGGTTTATCAAGGAATCCCGTACCCCAGTTTGATCTTTTCCCACGATCAGAGTCCCACGGGACGAATTCAGAAATGCTTCTTGGCCATGGGCCAAATAGAAAGAAGGTGTACTAAATGAAGACTGAGAAGGCAAGAACCGTGCTCGTGGTAGGTGCAGGGGTGATGGGAAGTTCGATCGCCCAGCTATTCGCAATGGGGGACATTGATGTGACCCTGGTGGACGTGGATGAAAAGGCCCTTGAGCGGGCAATGGTCCTAGTGGAATCGGGGCTCAATACCATGGCTGAGCATGGGAAGATCCCCAGAAGTAGTGTCCCACTTGTTCTCGCCAGGATCCATCCATCCCCTGGGCTGGACGAGAAGGCAGCGGAGGCGGATTTCGTGCTTGAGGCCGTACCGGAGGTCCCCGAGATGAAGAGAGCGGTTTTTTCAAGACTGGACAGGGTGTGCGGGAAGGCCAGGGTCATCGCCAGCAATACCTCGGGACTGGACATTTTCAGCATAGCGGACGTAGAAAGGCCTGAAAGGCTGTTGATCGCCCATTTCTTCGCCCCTGCTCATATCATACCACTGGTCGAGATAGTCCCCGGATCGGAGACGTCGCGGGAAGCCATACTCTTTACCAGGGAACTCTTGGAGGGTCTTGGCAAGCATCCTGTCCTCATGAAGAGTTTCAGTCCGGGTTTCATTGTCAACAGGATACAGAAGGCGATCGGCGAGACGGCGCTGGAGATGATAGAACAGGGAGTGGCCGGACCAGAGGAGATTGACCTGGCCGTTAAGCTAAGCCTTGGGGTAAGGCTCCCCATCCTGGGGGTGGTGCAGACATTTGACTTCCAGGGACTGGACATGCTCCTCGACACCATGAAGAACTACGGGAGGGTCTATTCTTTTATTGAGGAAAGGGTGAAGCAGGGACGTCTTGGAGTCAAAGTATCCGAAGGAATTTATGATTATGAAGGGCGTGGCGAACTGGAGGTCCTCAAAAAGCGTGACCTGCTATTTCTGGCTATGTTGGATCATCTAAGAAAAATCCGAGCCTTTGAGTCCTTTTAAATCGCTACTAATCCACCGGCTATGCCGGTGAGAATTGAAAAGGTTATACCGTTTCAGGCCTTTGAGAAAAGACAATTTCGAAATTCGAAAATAGAAACAGGAAACAAATCCCAAATCCGAAGGACCAAATGTTCAAAACATAGAAAATGACCTTAGGGAGGAGATATCCTGTCAAACGAATGTCC
>JAFDHB010000304.1 GCA_019308985.1 Deltaproteobacteria bacterium
GGCCTATTTTGGGGACGGTAACATGATTGCCTTGCTCCAAAACCGGATGAAACGGAAGGTTTGAAAGGTTTCAGGGGAAAGATACAGCTCCGCCCCTTCAGTTACACGCAAGAGCGCGCCATAACTTATTTAGAATACTATATTTTCTGTTCTGAGACCCAGGGCACTTACCCGCCGATTCAGAGGCAGGCTGGATCTAGGACTCCTTTGCCTCCCAGATCAGGACCCGTGGCCTCTTTTCCAGTTCCGGTTGAAATTCCTCAAATTCTTCTCGGCTCATCACAAGAGATCGGATCTTGCGCTTGATATAGCGCTCGGTCTTTCTACTCAAATCGTTTAGATGGTATTGGTTGATATTTCCCACGAGGAGCAGGTCGATAATGCCCGTGTCCTTGCCCTCGGCATAGTCATCGATCAGGTAGGCTCTTTCAAGGTCCCCAAGCCTGTTGACTATTCCGTCAATCACCTGGTCAATACCCATGACCTTGCTGACCATAGATTTGAGTTCTGGGAAGAGGGGGTGGCCCTTGTTGGCCCTATAATAGACATGGCGCCCGTTTTTCTGGGACTCCAAAAGGCCCGTGTTCGTCAGCTGATTGAGTTCTTCCCGCACTGAATTCGTTGAGACGCGGAATTCCTTTGCCAGCTCCCTCAGGTAGGCCTTGGTCTTGGGATTGAAAAAGAGGCGAACCAGGAGTTTGACCCGAGTCTTGGAAGATATGAGCCCTGCAAACAAATTATCCAAAACTTGCTCCTTAATGAGTAGAAATTCTACTCTAAATAGAAAGGAAAGTCAATGATTTAATTGAACTGGGATGTCTAAGCTAATTCTGGTGCAAAGTAAATGTATTCAAAGTCTTAGGACACGGTAGGTGTAATTGAACCTTCAAGGGCCATATTATGACCCTACTCCTGGTGCTAAAGTTACCTGATTAGGAAAATAGGGACCGGGAAGGTCACCAAACTGCGAGCGACTTTTTCACTCATAATCCATGCTGTGTCAAAAAAGTACAGACTGAAATCATCGGAATCTTCAGGTGGGATGCCATATTATCATTTATGGGTATTCCTATTTGAATGGATGGTATTCGGCGGGTATATAGGGGTTCTTGCTATCTGCTTTGTTTGGTCAAAATCTCGTTTTTACCTTTTTTTCCACCAAGGCCTTTATTCTTTCGGCGGACTGAAGGGCCTTCTGAGCCTCATTTTGGGTGAGGTGCGTTGGCCAGTGCACAGGGGACCTTGTTTCCAAATAGAAGGTATTCAAATATTCACACTCGTCACGGAGGCTTTCAAAGTCCCTGTCCTTTGATGAACATACTCTCAAGAGCAATAGCAGGTCATGAGTCTTTCGGAAATCAAGTTCATTGGAAATAATGAATACCTTTAGGTGTTTTTCGGCTGACTGGTGGAAGTGGAAACAAATTTGTGCCCAAAATGGTCTGCGTTCTTCAAAATTTATTCTTGCGAAATCAAAGTCTTCCAGGGCCTTCGCCACCCATTCGCGAACGATCTCCGGATCAACCATAGAGGACCCTGCCTTCTTTCAGAATACTCTTTATAAAAGGATCACCCATCTCAAGCCTCGTATTGAATTCTTCCGGGCGGTAGACAAGGAAATCCACCGGAATATCTCTATCAATCAGACGGCTTAGCTCTCTGATTCTGTCAACTCCATAAAGTGGAGTGTCACCTTTGATGACCAGGAAATCTGCATCACTATCGGAATCATATTCTCCCCGAGCTATACTGCCAAAGAGAATGATTTTCTCTGGCCTATACCTCTTTATCATCTGGGCCACGATTGATTTTATTTCGTTTTCTATTTTGTCTTTATAGTCTGTTTTCAATTTCATCCCCGTTGTTTCGTCGCAGAAGAGCACTGGTCGCCGCCATCAGCGTAAAGACAGCATCTCATTATATTCCAAAATGCGGGTTTTTCAAATAATTATCCATAGCTTCTCGCAAAACCCTTTAGGGAGGCAGCGACACACTCAAGTGGGTCAGTGTCTCTGATGAAATGAATGCCCCACAAACAAAATGGTTTCATGGTCTTAGGACAAGGTGGGTGCAACTAAAGGGGCGTATTGGGAAGTGGCCAGAATTCGTTCTAACACGGAAACCTGATCCTCAGGGCCAGGTCAGAGATCATTGGCTCTGCCTTAATAAATGAAAAGGCTCTAAATCCGAAGCACGAAATCCGAAATCCGAAACA
>JAFDHB010000010.1 GCA_019308985.1 Deltaproteobacteria bacterium
AGGTCGTGATCAGGGACCTGAACAACCGGACGCGGATGCTCTTCAGCGCTATGTCCACGGACTTCTTAAAGGGCAGGACAACCAGCCTGTCCACGGAATCGCGTTCTTTCTCTGTTGGCACTACGCTGTTGATTTGCTCCCTCCACCGTCATAAATGCCCGGCCGATATGTTATACACAAAAGCGGCCCTTGGATCATTTCCTCGTCCTCTCCCTGGCGAGTTGCTCCGGTGTCATGGTCCAGAAGGGAGTGCCGTCCTTGGTTAGTCTCACCTTGAATTCAAAATCATTTCCCCTCTTGACCTTTGATGCCATGAACACCGTCCTTGGTTAGTCTCACCTTGAATTCAAAATCATTTCCCCTCTTGACCTTTGATGCCATGAACACGTCTTTGCCGTTGATTTCAGCGAAAACACCCTTGACCTTGACCTTGTCTCCCTTACGGATCCCTATGTCTCCGGGCTTGGCAAACCAAAGAGGGCACAGGTGCACCAGGATGTCCTCGTCGTTTCCCCTCTCACGCACGATCAGTGCAACCCCTGGTGACATCCCGGGCATGGGGACTACCTGGGTGACCTTCTTGACGATTCCCTTGAATGACTCAAATTCCGTGGGGTCGTAATGCTTGTTATAGGCGCCGTGTATTTCCCAGCCACCCATATCCTTTTTCCCCTCAGCCCCTACATGGGCCGGGCCAAGGGTTCCGGAGACCCAACAAAAGAAGCCTATTATCATTGTACATATTGTCTTTCCCATCATTTTCAAGCTCCCTGAAGAAATTTGTCTCAATGTGCTCTAAAATAGCATTATGTTCCATGTCCTTTCCGGAACATCGATTTTGGAATCATAGCAGACATGCCGCCTCAGATCCAACCCGTCATCCGTCAGCCGGTTGCGGGCACGTTAATCTCCCCGGCACTCATCCCGCCATTCCCATAGATGATCCAATGGAGGCGGCCTGACCTGAGGATTGATGGCTCTGTGGGGAGAAATCTTCTGCCAAGGCAACGGTATAGGAGGCATTTTATGACGCCTTCATGGGTTATGACCAAAATCTTCTCCCCGGCCCATTTGTCTGATGCGGCCCTAATGGACTCCAGGCTCCTTTTCAGCACCGCCAGGCGATCTTCCCCGCCAGGAGGGCAAAAGCCCCAGCCCGAATCTACCTGCTCCTCGAGGAGATCAGGCTCTTGGGTCCTAATCTCCGCAATTGTCCTGCCCGTCCATCTTCCCCAATCCTGTTCCCTCAGACGTCTGTCCGCATGGACGGGAATCTTTAGGAAATTATTAATAATATCAACTGTTTCCAGGGTCCTGCCCGTATCGCTAGACATGATCCTGTCCCACTTGAACCTCACGAGGAACTTTCCCCACCTTTCGGCCTCCTCTCTTCCGGTCCGAGTCAGAGGGCTGTCCATCTGCCCCTGAATTCGCTTCTCTTGATTCCAGCGGCTTTTTGAATGCCTCAGAAGACCGTAAGTCGTCACGGGAAAGCGTCCTTCATCCACTGTCCCACACCCCCGTGGCACCCTTGAATATCTCAATGAGATCTCTTACAAGGATCTTGTTATCAAACCTCGTCAGCACCCGCTTTTTGGCCCCGGCGATCACCCTGGTCCTGAGGTCCCGATCCTCCAGGAGCCTTTCCATGGCCTGCGCCATGGCCTGGGGTTGTCGGGGAGGGACGAGGAGGCCTGTCTTCCCGTCCTCTATCAGTTCCGGGATCGCCGAGACAGAGGTCGTAACCACCGGCACTCCCATGGCCATGCTCTCAAGCAGCACGTTGGGGATTCCGTCTCGGTCACCGTTGGAGGCCACTTCGCACCCGAGCACAAAGAGGTCGGACCTGCGGTAGTGTTCCAAGACCCTGCCGTGGGGCTGAGTCCCGAGCCAGTGGGTTACCCCTTTCAGGCCGAGTCCCTCAATGATGGAAAGGACCTGCGCACGGTCTTCTCCGTCCCCGATGAGTGTGTGGCGCACGGAAACACCTTTGTTGAGCAGGTGTCTGAGGGCCCCGTACACCGTGGCCAGCCCCTTTTTCTCCGTGATGCGCGCAACGGTCAGTATCCTGTAGGGAGGTGAGGGGGCGCGCACCCTCTCGGTATGGGAAAAGAGATCGACATCAATCCCGTGGTAGATGCGATGGATGGGCACCTCGCGTCCCGGTACAAGGCCGAGGAGGTAACACCTGTTATATTCCGTACACGTGATCACGAAACTGGAGAGCATCATCTTTTCAAGGAGTTGAACTCGATCAGACGTATAGATATCTTTGGCATGGGCCGTAAAACTAAAGGGGATGCCGCTCAATTGACTCGCGAACATGGCCACCGAGGTGGGGGAGTGGGCGAAATGGGCGTGCAAGTGGACGACCCTCGAGTCCTCCATGAGGTGCCGAACCAGGTATCCTGCCTGCAAAAGGTGTTTGATCGTGGCAACCCTCTTTGTCCGGGAATAGCGCCTCAAAGCCGTCTTGAAAGCCAGGGAGTATCTCTTGGGTCTCTCCCCGGCCAAGAGAAGATTATGAAAGACAAGCTTTGGAAAGTGGGGCAACATTCTCTCCGGCAGATAATCTACAGGTGCCTTGATTTCCCTTACGGATTCATGGGCAAAGGTCTCCCTCGGCCCGCGCATTGGAAAGAGGTGGAGGGATAGGCCAGCCTTCTCAAGGAGGAGTATTTCGTTTGAGATAAAGGTTTCGGAAATTCGGGGGTAACCCTTGAGTATCAACCCCAAGACAGGACCGTTGTCTTGCCCTGGTCTCTTTTTCCTATTCCCGTCCATCTGTTCTGTCGTGATCCTGGGGGCTCCCATATCCTAAAGCAGGCGAGGGTATGTTATGCCCTACTTGCACTTGTTGCGGCAGGCCTGAAGGCGCTCACTGATGACATCGAGCCCGGTCAGGGGGAATTGTGACATGGCGTCCTGGTAAGGTTTTGGATTGTCCAGCAGGGAGAAAACCTTTTCCCTGAGGCTGCTGGGAGTGAAAGAATCCCAGGGAAGGTAGTCGACCATCTTCTGCTCGGAGAATATCCTGGCTCGTATCAGTTGCTCCTTTCGTGGTGTATCCCTCGGGATTATCAAAGAGACCGTCCCCAGGGTGAGTATCTCGCAAAGGGTATTGTATCCTCCCATGGTGACCACCAGGTCGGCGGCTGCCAGGATCTCTTCCATCTTTGGGTAGAAATTCCATGTACGGACTCCCAATTTCTTTGCCAATTCGGAGACTTTGTCCCGCTCCTTACCAGGCATGAAAGGGCCCGTGATAATAACCGAGCGAAAGGGGACCGCACCGTTTTCCCCTTCCAGCATCCTTAGAAAGGTATCCATCATGGCATATCCATCTCCCCCTCCGCCTGCCGTGACAACTACCAGCTTTTCTCCGTCACGGCGGACCTGTTTTCTCTTTATCTTCTGCACGGCCTTTTTGCTCGGGACCTGCCGGGGGATGTAACCTGTAAAAACCATCTTTCTGCTGGCGGATTCAGGAACCTCATACTCCTGGACCGGGTCATACAACTCCCTGTTTCCGTAAACCCAAATCTCGTCGTACAGCTCCTCCATGGCCTCATAGACACCCTTATTGTCCCAATCATTCTTGACGACGGATGCCTCATCCATGATGTCCCTTAGCCCCAAGATGGTCCGGGTCCTGGGCAGACACCGCTTTAGCCATCTCAAGGTCGGCAACACTTCCTTCTTCATCCCCAGGGGCTCCTTGTCGACAATGAACAGGTGGGGCTTAAAGGTCTTAGCCGTCGTCTTGATAATATTCTTTCTTATGTCCAGGGCGTGCTGGGGGTTTATCTTTATGGAGAGAGGAAGGTATTCCTCATTGGTCATCTTGATCATTCCGGGGATCCGCACAAAATCGGTCTGTTCTGGGAGGGGAAACTGACCTGCCAGGGCCGAGCCCGTCAGTATCAGTGTGTTGATATCCCTGTCTCGCAGGTGGGAGGCAATTGCCATTGTCCTCCTTATATGCCCGAGGCCATAGGTGTCATGGGAATACATGAGGATCTTAAAACAGAATTTGCTGCGTCTGGTCATCTCCCCCTCGGATTGCAAGGTAGCGGCATATCACTCGAGCGGACCAAAGACACCTTGTTCGCACTCTGACAGACTGGAGGGGCTTAAATAGAAATCAATTCACTCGTAAGGTAACACTCTCATAACCTATTGATATGTATAAAATAACAGAAAGTCTGAATAGGTGCGGCCTATCATCCCCGGAAATCGAAGTATTCCTTCTCGCGGCCTACTGGGATTCGAAATGAGCCTATCACAGCATACAATAGAAGGGCAAGAAAGAAAAAAAGGAGAAAGATATCCGAAAATACGTGCCAACTTTAGGGCCCTTCCATCAATCCGGCGAGGACCTTGGCCGTGTTTTCAGCCCCGTTCAAATTCACTCCCCTGCCCGCAGGGGCCGCAGAATCCAGCAAAGATCTGAGCTCCCTGTAAAGCCTCTCTGAATCGGCATCCCTGTCTTCAAGGAAGACCAGGTTACCGGTATAGTCTGCCAGTTTGGCAACATGATCCTCCTGTTCCCTGTCCTGCATCCCCCGCAATACGACCACAGAAGGCCTACGCGCGCACAAGACATCGGTCAAGCTATTATAGCCTCCGTAAATAAGAGAGACCTTTGAATTCAAGAGACTCTTGATGTACCTGGGACCGACCTGGCGCACAATGCAAAATGGCATGGCCTTCAAGGCTTCCTTGACTTCAGGTTCCGTCTCCTCTATTACTCTGAAACCGAGGTAGAGGTGCCACTGACCGTGCCTATCGCCGAGCATTTCCAGGCCCTTCGAAATCTCCCGCAGGAGCGAGGACGTGCTCTCACCCATCCAGGGGACGGAAACCGTTCCGGCGACATCTTTGCCGGCTGTTTCCTTGAGGTCTTGATCAAGGTGAATAAGCTCCTGCATCCTGGACACGTATCCCACTTCCAGGGGCCGTACTCCATAGCGGCGGAAAATATTCCTCAAGGGGTCGTCCCCGAGGATCGTAGAGTCCCCATACCACACGATTCCCTGGTAGTGAGCCTTGAAAGTCGAGAGGGCCATTTCAGACCACACGCTGTTGACATCACCGATCACAGCCCTCATTCCCAGGACCCATTTGATTCTGCCTGGTTCACCGTCTCGCAGGGCCGGAAGGAGTTCCCGGTGCTTCCCCTGGGGGCTATGGTCTACCAGGACACAGCGAGGATCGTGGGTCCTTACAATTGCCCTTATCAACTCCCCGCGAATTATTCCAATCTCCTTTGAAGAGAATCTGGAACAGCCCTCCTTCCCCCTTGATTTTCCGTCCACCACCTGGGACTCGTAAGAGGGCAATTTGATCCAGTCAAGGGGCGCCCCGGCGATGAGTTCAGCAGCCTCCCTGCATCCGGACACAAAAAGGACTCTCATGCTCGGGAAGAGTCTGCGGACCGCCATGCCCACGGCAATTCCGCGACTTGCATGGCCGAGTCCTCTTCCATCATGAGCGTATATCAGCAGATCCAGTCGAGGCAAAATCATGGTCGCATGGTATATAATGCCGGGATCTATGTCAAATTGAACGAGAGGGTTACACGGCACCCGGTGACAAAACAGTTGACAGTCCTAACCCCTGGATTCTAAATAGGTGGAAGATCATGTGAGTATATACATGCCAGCGTCGATGGAATGTCTCAATACTGGTGAACAGGAGAGGAGGCCTTCCTGTCTTCATGAGAATTGCCTTCTATATGCCCTTCAAGCCCATGGGACACCCTCACCCATCTGGGGATCTGGTCACGGGGAGTGAGCTCTTCCGCTATCTTCAGGGCCAAGGTCACAGGTTGCACCTGGCGAGCAACTTGAGGGCGCGCTGGATCTACTGGAAGCCCTGGTTGTGGCCGTTGTTTGCGGGAGAGGTGCTACGACTCCGGAGGATGCTGGGGAGGAAGGGGAGACCTGACCTTTGGATAACCTACCACTCCTACTACAAGGCCCCTGACCCACTGGGCCCCTTGTGCAGCCGATCTCTCGGGATTCCCTATGTGATCTTTCAGGGGATCTTTTCCACAAAGAGGCGCAGGAGGTTGAAGACCCTGCCGGGTTACCTGTTAAACACTGCGGCCCTCTCAAGGGCCGACATTGTAATCACGAACAAGTTGAAGGACCAAAGGAATCTCCTGAGGATTGTTCCCAGGGAACGTCTTCACTACGTAAGGCCGGGGATCGACCCGAGGTGCTTCTTCTTTGATCAAGAGGCGCGCTCTGAGCTG
The DNA here is from genome assembly GCA_019308985.1 of Deltaproteobacteria bacterium. Next base: position 6,260 of record JAFDHB010000010.1, read on the forward strand.
CGGGCCTCTTGGCAGGTGGGGAAGGAATGTGTCATACTGACGGCCGCTATGCTCAGGCAGGGAGTAAAGGCTCAGGGTGTAGGCCTGGTAATAAGGTCATGCGGGAGGCTTCTCCAGCAGGGCCTGCGCTTCCGGCTCGTCATAGCAGGAGATGGCAAGGAACGGCAGAGCCTCGAAAGACTTGCTCAAAAGCATGTGCCCGGCCGGGTAGTTTTCTTGGGGAGAGTTGATCGTCGTACCATGTATAGGTTTTACAGCGGTGGAGACCTGTTCGTTTTCCCCGGTATCCAGGAGAGTCTGGGGCTTGTTTATCTGGAGGCACAATCCTGCGGGCTTCCGGTGGTCGCCCTTGACGGCTGGGGCGCGGCTGAGGCCGTCGTCCATGGTAAGACCGGCCTGCTGTCCGGCCCGAAGGATTTGGAGGGGTTTTCGAACAATATCGCCCTGCTCCTTAAGGACACGGCGCTCAGGGAAAAGATGGGCCGTGCCGCCAGGCGACACGTCCAGGAACACCACGACGCCCACACAAATTACAGGACCATAGAGGATATCCTCTCATCTAAGGTCCCTGGGAACTAATTCCCCGCTTGAACCCGTTCTGCAGACTCACGCTCCGACCGGTTACCTCCAGAGAGGCTTTTGCTTAAATCATGAAAAGGATAGCGGATAGTCTCAAACCACGGCGTGCCCCAATATGACCTCCTTGGGACCGAAGCAAACAAGGGACTTCGGGCAACAGGCCGTAAAAGGACGAATGATTTCCTTGTTGCACACCCGCATACCATTAACGGGGAATGAGGCTTTTTGATAAAGGCCTGGTGCCGAGATAACAACGCTGTCTCAGGGTGATTCCACAGGAAAAGGGCTGGGCCTTTGCCTGGAAGGATGGGTTCCAGGGTCAAAAATCGACAAAATCTTAAGGCCCCGCTCTATCCGACAATCTCTGGGGGATGATTTTTCTGTTGACATTCGAGCATGGCTCTGCTTCCATAATATGAAATAGAACTATCATAATGTGATAAATAACTGGTTCGGCCCGAACGAAGGTGTTGGTGGGCAGTGGAGAGTAATTCTTGCCTCATAGCCGTAATAATCCGGAAGAGACCCGAGGGCAAAAGGGAACCCAAAGCATAAATCGAGCCGTTGCCATAATCCGTTCTGTAGTTAACTACAATGATAAGGGCGGGGTGCGATTGTCAACCCTAGCAAGGGATATCGGGCTCCATGTAGCGACAGCCCGCAGGATACTACAGGTCCTTGTACAGGAGGGGCTGATTCTTCAAGATCCTTTTTCCAAGCTCTATTATCCCGGGCTGGAACTCTTTTCCCTCGGGATGAGGGCCAGGCAGTTTACCATTATTGAAAAATACCGGACGGCCCTTGAACGGATTGCCCACGAGACAGGGGACACGGTTTTTCTTCTCATACGATCAGGTCATGATGCCATGTGTATTGACAGGGTTGAAGGGACCTTTCCCATTAAGGCTTTGACCGTGGACGTTGGTGCACGGCGCCCCTTGGGCATAGGACCTGGAAGCCTTTCCCTTATCGCCTTTCTCCCGGAGGCGCAGTTTGAGGAAATCCTGAAGGCAAATGAAAGGCGATATCCTTATTATCGAAACCTAACCTCGAATGACATTAGAAGACTGGCCGAGAAGGCCCGAAGAATTGGCTATGTTGCCACCGAGTCCGTGTTCTACGAGGGGGCCATTTCATTGGGAGTTCCTATCTACAATAGAGGAAATGAAGTCGTCGCTGCCATTACCGTTTCCTCCATCCCCCAGCGAATGCGACCCAAACGCCGGCGAGAGATCGCACAGATCATTAAGCGCATATCCAGCGAGTATTGCTGATGTCTTTCCCATTCTTGAGTTAGGAGACGGGCCTCATCGACACCAAACCTACAGAATAATAGATTTGCGCGGCTACATTACCTTTTTAATAAGCTTTGTTCCACAAGAAGACCGAGAACTGGTAGGCATAACCAAAAGCATGCGGGTTTGATTTCGATCTCATCCATTTTGAGAATTGTCTGAGGAGGTGCCTGATATGAATACGAAGGATTCCCCCACAGAAGTCATGGATACCGATGTGCTGGTCATAGGCGGAGGATTGGCGGGATGCCTTGCAGCAATAAAGGCAAGGGATCAGGGCGTCAGCTGTATTGTGGTAGAAAAGGCGAATATTGCGAGAAGCGGAAGTGGGGGGCCTGGCTTGGATCATTTGCCTTCAGTCGCGGATGTAAGACTAAATGGAATTACCCCCGAAGAACTTGTGGAGGCCCGGGAAACAGGGGGATGGGGAAGTATTACGAATCATCGGTTAAACCTCATCCCGTCCAAGCACTCTGTTCAGGTGATCAAGGAACTGGAAAGGGCAGGGGTCCAAGTGGCGGAAGAGGATGGAACCTATAAATTTGCACCAGGCAGGATCCGAGCGGGGACGGATGGCGCTGCTGGAAGGGCAAAGCTCGGGGACTTTATCCTTTACAGGGGCGCTGACCTGAAATTAAAGCTGGCAGAGGCCGTAAGGAAAAGCGGGGCAAAGGTTATCAACAGAAGCATGCTGGTCGACCTGCTTACGAATGAGGGTCGGGTAGTAGGTGCCACGGCTTTCAATATACGTGACGGCAAATATATGGTGATCAAGGCAAAGGCGACAATTATCAGTACAGGAGGTGCCCACCGCCTGTATCAACAACCATATGGGACGTACCCCAATAGGCTCTTTCTTAATCATTATTCACCGCTCGTTACGGGCGATGGGGCTGCCGCAGCTTATCGAGCTGGAGCGAAGTTAGTGAATATGGAATTTCTGATGATCCAACAGATGGATGCGGGGCTACCTCCTGGTCCTCGGCCAGTGCTTTTTGGTGGTTTGAAGAACTCGAAGGGCGAAGAGATCTTGAAGAAGCATAAAGATCTTCTCGAGAAATTGAAAGGCGAGTCTGCCTATCGATTTATGATGGCCGCAGCAAGGGAGAAGGGGGAGGTATTGGTCTGGGACACCACATCTCTGCCTGAAGAGGTGGAGCGCTACTGGGAATTCATGATGTCCAATGAAGACCCTCGCTCCCTCAAGTTCATGAAAGCCAGGGGGGGGCTGAGAAAGGCGCCCATACAATCCCGGACCCACATATGGGGACTTCGAAGGAGTGTTGCGGGTGTGATCATAGACGAAGAAGGCAAGGCCTCCTTACCAGGGCTGTTCGTGGCAGGCGACACCCAGGGAGGAGCCATTTCCACAGGTTCCATGGGGGCATTCGCGTGGGGTTATCTCTGTGGGCTCAAAGCGGGTGAATTCGCCAGGAATGCTGGAGCTCTCAACCCGATCGGCGCTCAAATAGAACGGATTAGACAAGATCTCTATGCCCCCCTGGCAAGAAAAGAAGGCGTCGATCCGCTGGAACTTGAGGACACTGTCCGAACTATGTTGACCGATTACGCAGGCATGGAAAAACACGGTGCCAGGATGACCCGTTTTCTCGAGTTCTTGAAGCTGATCAGAGAAAGCTATAAACCAAACCTAAAGGCCAAGGATCCTCATGAACTGATGCATGTTCAAACCGTCAAGAATATGATGGAGGTGGCTGAACTGCATGTAAACTCATCGTTGATACGCACGGAAAGCCGTCTTATTCCTGCACACCATCGTGTCGACTATCCCGAGCAGGATGACGAAAAATGGGAGAATAGGACCGTTGTTGTCTGGCGGGAAGACGGAACCATGAGATTCAGCATTGAATCTCCCGAATGGGTACATGAATGGTAGGAAGGAGGAGGTGACATCAATGAGCCACGGGCCGAGAATAGACTACTCAAGTTGTAAGAGTTGTAAGACCTGCTACGACATTTGTCCCATGGATGTATTCGGGTGGGACACTGAAAAGAACCTTCCCTTTGTGCTCCGTCCCGACGAATGCTCCTATTGTGTCTTGTGCGAGCTGGATTGCGCTGAACTCGCCATTGATGTCGAGCCCCCTCTTTGGGTTCGCGTCGAGCATTTGGAGCGCCGTACTTAAGTCAAAGCCTTAAATAAGGAGCCAGTAGTACGCGCAGAAAGAAAGGAGCTTCGAAGATGCCGGCAATTGTTGACTTGTCACATGAAATCTTTGAAGACATGCCCTCGCTTATCAAAGGGGCCCCTGTGAAGACTTGGATGTTGCATACCCATGACAAACCTCAGATATGGGACAAGGGCTTACCACCAACCGAATGGCATCAACTGCAAAAGGACGGTAAGGAGCCCTTTATGAGCCACGACACGATGATGTTGCTGCTTTCTGATCACGTAGGGACCCACGTGGATGCTCCGAGTCATACTTGCCCCAGGACGAAACCCCACGGGGAGACTATTGATGAGATTCCCTTAGAAAGACTGTGGATGCTGGATGCTGTCCTCTTGGACATGAAATACAAAAAGAAACATGACCCAATCCTGGTCACTGATTTCGAGAAGGCGGAAGAAGAAGCTGGGGTGGAAGTAAAGCCGGGAACAATGGTCATTGTGAATACAGGGAACTATGTCAATTTCGACAAGAATCCCGTTGAGTATATTCAAATGCGAATTCATTTGACCCAGGAGTCGGCTGATTGGCTGGTATCAAAAAAGATCACGGCATTTGGCATGGATTCGGTGAACTTTGACACTCACGGTCTTCCCGATGTGTCGGAACAGAGGCGAATGCATAGCCTTACCGTTGTCGGGCATCCGGTACATGAGACCTTGCTCTGTCAGAATGGAATCCTGCACGTGGAAGGACTTAACCTTAGGGATCTTGAGGAAACGGGCAAGACCAGATTCAAGTTCTGTGCTCTTCCGTTGAAGATACGCGGAGGGAGCGGCTCTCCAGTGAGGGCCATTGCCATAGTGGATTGAATACTTGTTGGACATGATTCAATCTTGCGGTGTCAACATCAAGGGAAAGGAGGTTTTATTTATGGAACGCAAGGATACCATTAAACGATATAGCCTGATGGTAATGATGCTCGCTTTGATGTTTTTCTTTGTCAATACCGAAATCAGCCAGGGTGCGGATCCCTACGCGGAGGCCTTGGAAGATTGGCCGGCCATAGAGGCGGCAGCGAAAAAGGAGGGGAAGTTGGTCATCTATGGTTTTGCACAGCCTGATTGGGACAAAAGGAGGGTCAAGTTGTTCAATAAGCTCTACCCGGAGATCAAGGTCAAGAAACTGGCCATGAGAGGCTCGGAGGCCCGAAATCGTTTTGACGCGGAAATCGGGGCCAATAAGGGTTTGGGTGACGTCTCCTACCAAGGGGTAGATGCGGCATTTTCAATGAGTGAAAATGGGATGCTCCTCTCTTTCACGCCACCGAATGCCTTGGAACCGGACGTGCCCTGGACGACCCACCCCTTGGCGTACGCAAAGAACGCTTTTGTGTTCTACGGTACATACTACGGCATAGGGGTAAACAGAAAACTGCTGGCCAAGAATGAGTATCCCAGAAACTACAGGGACCTGCTGAAGCCCAGGTGGAGGGGGAAATTCTCCCTGAAGGAACCTCGTATCCCGGGGTCCGGCAACTATTTCTGGTATACCCTCGAAAAGCTATACGGAAAGGGATTTCTCAGGCAACTCATGGATAACAAGCCCAAAGTAAAGAGGAGCTATTGGGACCAGGTGAAAGGCCTTGCAAGCGGCCAGGAAGAGCTGATGCTCATCATCAGCAAAAGCGAGACCATGAAACAACAGGCTAAGGGTGCGCCTATCGACTGGATCGCTCCCGAAGAGGGCATCATGCCAATAGTCATTTTGGCAGTTGTGTCAAAAGTGGCTCCACACCCCAACGCTGCCAAAGTGTGGATTAATTTCCTGCTCAGTAAGGAAAGACATCAGATGAGGGCAGCCAACAAGGGGGCACCATGGCGTTCGGACGTTGCCGCAGGATCAGCATACGAGGATATAGCAAAGTTGAAACCGATCACTGTATTCTCAACCGAGGAGTGGAGAGAGGTTCTGCCCAAAAAAAGAAAAGAAGCAGAAGCACTATTGAAGGAATATGGCCTTTAGCAGCCCTTGAAGATGATGGCAGAGGCCGGTGGCACGGATCGACGTAATAGCAAAAGAGGCCAGACCCGATAGAACCCCAGCACGGTATCTATGAGAAGGGGGGATCAAGGCTAGTGGGAAGAGTCAATGCTGTAATCCTTTTTCGGGGACTGATTACGGCGCTTATGATTTTCTTTATCCTTTACCCATTGGGTATGATCTTCTACGCCGGATTCTTGAAAGGGAGCCCTGCAAATCCAGGAGGATATGATTTGGAGGGCTTCCGCCGAGCATATTCCAACCCGGCTCTGCCGCGGCTTATTTGGACAACCCTGTGGCTCGCCCTCTGCCGATCCTGCATCAGCACTACTCTTGCCATCGCGGTAACCTGGATCATTACGCGTACCAATACCCCATTGAGACATTTTTTCGAAAGGATATTCGTCTTCAAATTCTTTCTCCCCTATCTTCCAATTATTTTGGCATGGGTGTTGCTTTTCCAAAGAGATGTAGGGATGTTCAATATGTTCCTGGAAAGAGTTATCGGACTTCCCAGATCTCCGATAGATATCAATTCCTATGGTGGGATTATCTTCGCGAGTGTTATGGGAATGTTCCCTTTCTTGATTATTTTTCTCATTCCCGCATTCAGAAATGTCGATAGTAGCCTGGAGGAGGCCTCTAGGATGTCAGGGGCCTCCTGGTTTACGACGATATGGAAGATATACTTACCCTTGTTAAGGCCAGCCATCTTCGCAGCCTTTATTATCAGCTTTGTCTTGGCCATAGAGTCATTTGAGACGGAGCTGTTTCTAGGATTCGATAAAGGTATCAGGGTGTTCACGACCGCCATCTTCGAAAACATCTTTTTTCGGAATCCCCCGCGATTTCAGGATGCAATGGCCTTGTCTTCTGCCTTATTCCTCACGACCATTACCCTCATAGTTATCCAGTGGAAGCTCCTGGGGACGAAGGAGTACACCACTATTTCGGGAAAGCAATACGCGGTGAGGCCTATTGATCTGGGTGCCTGGAGGTACGTGACCTGTGGAATTGTTGTCGCTTTTCTCTTCCTGGTCCTGTTGCTTCCTTTAGCGGTCCTGGTCCAGGGATCATTCATGAAGATCATCGGGTACTTCCAGCATGATATGTATACCTTGGAATATTGGAAAGAGGCGCTGGCAAGTGAGGGTCTGATGGAGGCCTTGAAGAATACAATTATCGTTGCAGTCGTGTGCGCCACGGTCGGGATGGGCTTTTGCTCGGTAATAGCCTATTTGGTCGTGAGGACCAAATTCAAGGAACGAAAACTACTCGACATTATGGCCTGGTTACCATGGGCAGTACCGAGGCTGGTTCTTTCTTTGGGCTTTCTGTGGGCCTTCCTCTTGTTCCCTCCTACTTCCTTCCTCTACGGCACCATGGGAATCCTCATAATTGCCTTGATGATCAAAAGCCTGCCCCTGGGGACAAGGCTAATGAGCACAACCATGATCCAAATACACAAGGAACTGGAAGAATCTTCGTGGGTGCACGGAGCTTCAACCGCACAGACTTTCTGGCGCATTCTAGTGCCGCTGCTTTTGGGGGCGTTTCTATCTGGATGGATATTACTTTTTACTTTGGCAGCCAAAGACTTGAGTACTGTGATTCTCCTCTATGGTCCCAACTCAAGCGTGCTTTCGACCGTAGTATTCGAACACTGGGATGGGGGATGGATGCAATCGGCTGTCGTGGTAGGTTTAATCCAAACGTTGGTTCTACTGGTCGCATATATTGTATCGCAGAGATTCCTTTCCAGGCTGTCAAGGACGGTTTCCTATGCAGGCTAACTCCATTATTTTAGGCAGAGAACAGGGGCGACAGAAAAAGAGGGGCAAGATATGAGGATCGGAACTCAAGGTCCTCCAAGGGTTGAGTTATGAAAAATTGCATTTGAATGGGTATCGTGAAGCGGAAGGAACCGCCCCATATCCAATCATTGATGATTTGACAGGAGACGGCAAACGATGATCAGAGTCGAGTCTTTGTCCAAGTGTTATGATACAGGTCGCGGTAAGGTCAGAGCCGTAAGAGACATGGACTTTGAAGTCGAAAGAGGGGAATTCTTCACTTTGCTTGGCCCCAGCGGATGCGGCAAGAGCACTACCTTGCGGTGTGTGGCGGGACTCGAAAGGCCCGAAAGCGGTAGAATCTATATCGGAGATGACCTTGTGTTTTGTGGTGAAACACGGCTTTTTGTTCCCCCCAACAAAAGAAATATCGGAATGGTGTTTCAATCATACGCCATTTGGCCGCATATGACTGTCTTTGACAATGTGGCCTATCCATTGAGGGTGAGTAAGAAAAGGTTCTCAAGAAAAGAGATAAGGGATAAGGTCGAAGAAGCATTGCTTATGGTAAGGCTCGGTGGCTTGTTCGAACGGCCCGCCACACAGCTGAGCGGGGGACAGCAACAGAGACTGGCCTTGGCGCGGGCAATTACTCGAGAACCTAACATCCTCCTGCTGGATGAGCCTTTGAGCAATCTTGATGCCAAACTCAGGGAGGAGATGAGGATCGAGCTGAGAGATCTTGTTCGCAGACTGGGAATAACAACCCTGTACGTGACCCACGACCAGATAGAGGCCTTAGCCATGTCGGACAGAATCGCAGTGATGTCCGAGGGTGTCCTACAACAACTGGACAGGCCTGCACAATTATACAATAGCCCCAAAAACAAATTCGTGGCCAGCTTTTTGGGTGCCGCGAATCTTTTTTCAGGAGAGGTTGAATTGGACTCGGCAGGAGGTGCGCGAGGGACAGTGAATACGGAACTAGGCCATCTGATATGCCATCTTCCTGAAGGGATGAAAAACAAGGACCGTGTAATTGTTTCAGCCAGGCCTGAGAAGATAGGGATTTTCCAGGAAAAGCCCCCCGAGGGAGAGAACTTGATAAGGGGAAATCTCCAAAGCATCGTCTTCCTTGGCGACAGCACGGATTGCCGGGTCGGGGTAAAGGACTTGTCTGTACGGGTCAAAACGGTTTCCACGGGATCGCTTAAGGAAGGAGACAGCATTTACATCCAGTTGGATCCACGGATCTGTACGATAATACCAATTGATTGAAAGGGGGACTATTTCACGGTGAACAAGGATACTGTGATTAATATCTCGGCCTTCGATATTGAACCAGGGTCGGAGGGGGATTTCTTTTCCTGGTACGACGAAATCCATATCCCTATGCTTCTCAAATTCCCCGGCCTTAGAAGGGCATCGAGAGCTGAAAAAAGAGAAGAAAATGACCAATATCCAAGATTCCTTACCATCTTTGAATTCGAAGATGAAGAGGCGTTTGCAGCATATTTGACAAGTCCGGAGCTTAGGGGGGCCCACAGGGATGCAACCGTTAGAAGCTCTGAAAAGAGAGACAGGGTGGGAAGATGGCGGGTTCAGTACAGAGTAAAGAAGACTTGGACTAAAGAGCCATAAGGCGTCAGAGGATTTAACGTTTATCCCTATTTGATATCCTTTTGTTTCTGTGTCCCGGGAAGGGCAAAGTCTGGTTTCCCTGGGGCCAAGTAGCGTCTCTAAAGAATCGAAGAGCCAGGCCCCGGGGGAAGGGAATATGGAGTTTGAGAAATGATTGAAGGCAGGATCACTTATTTTGAGAGTTCAGGAGCAGAAAATACAGATGCAGTTCTTGAGATCGTTGGGAAGAGGGCAAAGGAATTGGATGTCAAGAAGATAGTCATAGCATCCAGGACAGGGGATACGGCTGTTAAGGCTGTCATGGCCCTCGAAGGCTTCAAGTTGGTTGTTGTCAGCCATTCAACAGGATTTGATAGTCCCGATGTCCAGAAGTTCTCGGTAGATAATAGGAAGATCGTAGAAAGTAAAGGCGGTGTCATTCTTACCATGACACATGTATTCGCAGGAATCCACCGGGCCATGAGAACAAAGTTCAATACCCACGTAACAGGTGATGTCATGTCAAACACTCTGCGTATATTCGGGCAAGGGATGAAGGTTGCCTGTGAAATAGCAATGATGGCCGCAGATGGAGGTCTGGTTCGCACGGATGAGGATATTATATCAATCGGGGGGACTCGATATGGGGCGGATACAGCGATCTTGCTGAAGCCTCTCAACAGCCATCAGTTCTTTGACCTCAGAATCCGGGAGATCCTCTGCAAGCCCCGGTTCTGATATAGGTTTTCTTATGGCCCATGTTTACAAGGAAGGTTGCCTTTATGTCCTCTAGAATCAATTCGGTAAAACTGGAGACCCTTTGTCCGACTCCCCCTCGATCCATTGAAGGGGAAAACGCCCCACGCCTGGATTCTGTGGAGGGGAAGACTATTTGCGAGGGCTGGCCCCTATCAGGGTGGCGGGCTGACGAAACCTTTCCTCTGATCAGGGCACATCTGAAGAGGAGATTCCCAACCACAAAGATAATCCCGTACACAGAATTTCCCCGCCTAAATCTGTCACCTCTGCGGGGGCAACTGGATAACGCGATCCCTCTCGAACAAATCGGTCAAATATTGAAGGGCATGGGCTGCGATGGAGTGATATTGGGCAACGGTGGGTGAACTTGCGCAGGGCCTCAAAGCGCTGTAGGCGCTTTAATAGAGAAAAGCGGTATTCCCGTCGTCTCCATAGTAACAAAGGAATATAAAGGACTTGCAGAAACCTTCGCAAGGGCGCGGGGGTTACCTTCCATAGCGACAGCCTTGATTCCCTTTGAAGTGATTTCAGCTCCCACAGGGGAAGTTCGAATGTCCTGGGAGCCGATCATTCAGGAAATTGTATATGGGTTAACTGGTTGGAAGTCCAGTGTAGAAGATGTACAGGATGGCCCTCTTATCTTCGAAGCTCGCACCTATCAAGGTGCGGTTGACAAGATGGAGGACATGTTTCTGTCTCGTAAATGGAGCGACGGACTGCCTTTGGTTCCTCCCACAAGGGACCGGGTCGATTGGCTGTTGACGGGCACTGATCTTGATCCTCACGAAACACTGACCAGAGATTTCGGACCCCGTTTCTGTCCCATCCGTGTCCGAGATGTTGCTGTCAATGCTGCAATGGCAGGCGCAAGACCGGAATATATGCCTGTCATTCTTGCTACCATAAAACTCCTCGGAAGCAAAGATGGACTGGAGGTGATGTATCCTCTTACACAAAGCCAGCATTCCTTTGCCCCTGTGATCATCATAAATGGCCCCGTTGCAAGGGAGTTAGACATCAATGGTTCAATCGGTTTGATGGGCCCAGGGAATAGAGCGAACGCAACCATAGGCAGAAGCATCAGCCTGTTGCTCATCAATGGGGCGGGGGCCTATGCGGGCCAAGGGGGACTTCCGACCACCCACAGCCTGCCGGGTCGATATACCTGGTGTTTTGCTGAAAACGAGGAAAATAGCCCATGGGAGCCCCTTCATGTTGAGCTGGGTCACGAGCACCCGGAGAGCACGGTGACAGTTATGGGAGGACGGGGGACTCAGGCCCTTATGGTCAGTCCACCGGCGACCAAGATCCTGAATTCGATCAAAAGGGCTTTGGAAGGGGTTACAGTGACGCGGTACCCCATTCCGTGGGATCAGCTTCTGATTTTGAGTCCTGAACACGCCCGGGTACTTGTAAGGTCTGGCTGGTCAAAAGCAGAGATAAAAAGGTATCTTCACGAAAACGCATCAATCAGCGAGGAAGAGGCGGTGGCCGCCCGTAGTACACTCTCAAAAGAAAAAGGAGAGTATCCAGAAAAGGGGAGCATGATTGGCAGACCAGTTCCGGTTATCGCCAAACCAGATCATCTCGTAATCATAGTAGCCGGCGCCACCGGAGCAAATACCTCCACTTTCATCCCAAGTATCATGAAAAGGGTGACTGGGCAAATAGATCCCTTCAAGCCCGCCAATTGGAAAGAACTCCTTGAGGAGGGACGAAAAGGCGCACGCTAGTATCGACATAATATCTTAAGATCAATGGGAAGATTGCGACCAGTATTTCAGTGAAAGGGCTTTCCGCTCACTTGAGACATCCAAGAAGAGGAGTAATCATCATAAAATGCATGGGGCGCACATGAAAACCCGACTAAGGAGAGAGATAAAATGACTGAAGATATACCCTTTAGGTGTGAGTTCTGTGAAAGGTCCATCAACCATGAACCTGTTAGAAAAAAGATCAGGGGGAAAGATCATAGGTTTTGCAGCCAGAGCTGTTTCGTTCTATGGCGTTACGACATGCCACGGAACGATCGGGAAGTCTTCTACTCTAAGTATGTTGTGCCAGTGCCGGTCTCGAACATTGACGACTAACTTCATGCATTGTCCGTCTTTTACAGAATGGCCTCCGATTTCGAGGAAAACAGAGTGTTAATAGGGGGTGGTATCATTCATTCGGGGAGAAGCATAGGATGGAATGGCTTGTGGGTTGCAAGAGCTCCGTGAACCCGCGTCTTCCACCTGGGTGAACTCGGCATCCATGGTCTTGCTGGAATGCCTCATGGGGTGTTGCGTTGCTTATCGGGCCCCTTGCAAAGGCATTCAGGTTTGGGAGGTTTTCAATCTGATGCACCTCGGCTCAAAGATGAGGGCTAGAGGGAGGTAAAGCCGCTTTCAATAGGGGGGACAGCATTATTCACCTTAAATGCAAAGGAGGACTCGTATGAAAACAAGAAAACTTGTGATTGGGAGAGTGATCTTTGTTTTGGTTTCCCTATTCTGCGCTGGCTTGGTCACAGCACCCACGGTCCTAGCACTTGATTGGAAACAGATTGAGGCGGCCGCCAATAGGGAAGGGATGCTAACGGTATACAGTCCCACAAGAGCGAAGGATGCAGAGGAATTGGCAAAGGCCTTTAACCGGGAGTATCCAAAGATCAAGGTTGAGTGGGTCCTGGGGCGTGGTCTTCTGGAGAGGGTCAAGACCGAAATAGCTGCAAGGCGCATTGTCTGCGATGCCTTTCAAGGCGGAACATCCAGCACAGTGCCGGCAGTTGACATGGGCATATGTGAAATGTTTGTGCCGCCAGCTCTTTCCGCTCCCGGCGTCAAATGGAATCTCCCGATGAACAAAATCCTCGTCAAGAATGGCCTCGCTGTTTGGCGACAAGTGAGCGTGGTCTCAGCCATGTGGAACACAAAAGTGGTGCCCGAAAATATTCGTCCCAGGTCCTTGCAGGACCTGACGGCCCCAAGGTATAAGGGACTCATCGCCTTCGATAATCCCAAATCTCGCGGCACCGGCATTATGCTGATCCACGCGGCTAGGGAAATTGCCCCCGATAAGCTGGGCGAGCAATGGATTCGAGAATTCATGAAAAACGCAGTGATTTCATCCTTCAGAAAGATCCGCGCACAGATTACGACCGGGGAATACGGTATAGGGCTCCCCATGAGCACGGGTTCGGCTGCAGCGGCAGCGAGAAAGGGGGCCCCTGTGAAATTCTTAACCTTCAGCGAGGGATTGATCCTGTCGCCTACTGCGACATGGATCGTCAAGGGCTGCCCCCACCCCAACGCCGCCAAGGTATTCGCAAATTGGGTTATGACGAAAAATGGGCAGCAAGCCGCTGCAAGGTTGGGCGGAGGAGCGCCTCTGATGGCAGGAGTTGTGCCGCCGGACCCCAATCTCAATATCGAAGGCAAGCCTATCCTTTATAGCCTGACATATGAATCCACCAAAGCTCAACAGAAGACGATGAAATGGGCCGCGACTTCGGGCATATTTGACTGATAGTGGAAGCTGGGCTGTAACGGAGGAGGGCTCTGGGGTGATTATTTTGAGATACACAGGTGTTTCTAGCCCTATTCGACTATTTTGACCCCTGGCATCCAAGATTGTCTGCAGTGAACGGGCTGTTGCCTCAAGCCTGACAACAATGGCTAAGCAGTGCTGTGATAGGCTTTATTGGGCACAAAGCGAATGAAAGGATTTGGGCAAGAGCCTGTGAAGACGTGACCATTATTCCCTCATTCTTAGGAGAGCTGTATTTCATAAGTCAATAGTTTGGAGGGAAAGGGTTTCTTAGGCCGATTAGGGGGGCCTCCATAGATCATGTCCTTGAATGACCTGGCCAGAGGTATAACGAGACAAACATATTTTCCGTCACGAAAATGGCTGCGCGTCGATATATCACTGCTGTTTATGATGGGCCTATTGACCGTGACTATCTTTCTGGTAGTCTATCCCATGGGAATGGTCTTCTATGGTAGCTTCTGGAGCTCATCCCCTGGATGGCCAGGACATTTTACCGCTGAAGGCTACAAACAAGCCTTCGAGGATCCTAAGACACTGTCACTTATCTGGACAACTGTCTGGCTTGCTGCCGCCCGCACCGCGCTTTCTGTAGCCATGGCAATATTGCTTGCGTGGATTATTGCACGGACGGACACTCCCTTCAGGGGGCTACTCGAAAAGCTGCTCTTCGTGAAGTTCATTCTTCCCATATTGCCATTACTCTTGGGTTGGATACTCCTTGCCAGCCCCCGCACAGGCATCCTCAACATTGTTTTGATGAGGTTATTGCCACTTAAGAGTCCACCCTTAAACATATATTCTTTTGGTGGCATCATTTGGGTCAGTGTAATTGGCTGGGCGTCGCTTTTGGCCATATTTCTCCTGCCAGCATTTCGCAACATGGATGCAAGCCTAGAGGAGTCTTCGAGGATGTCAGGAGCTGGCACCTTTACAACCATTTGGCGTATCACCATCCCACTCATGGCCCCTACTATCTTGGCTACCGTGATACTCGGTTTTGTGCGCATGTTGGAATCCTTTGAGACTGAACTCTTCCTGGGGTCGGGGGCGCACATCTGGGTCTTTACGACAAAGATTTTTGATTTCATTTTCAATAGGCTTAGCGCCCAGTATAACAGTGCCATGGCCCTTGCGGTGATCCTTCTCAGTATCACGTTCCTTTTGGTTGCGCTCCAGTGGATCATATTGGGGAAAAAGGAGTTCACAACCGTCACAGGGAAAGGCTACCATCCCCGTCCGATAAGGCTGGGGCGCTGGAAGTATGTGACGGTCGCCTTTGTGCTGACTTGGTTTTTCTTGGCAGTCATCCTGCCTCTGGGGGTTGTTGTCCAAAGTTCTTTCATGAAGGTGGCCGGTGGATATGACATTGAGGGAGGGATCTATACTTTGGAACACTGGAGAAGTGTTCTAAGTGTAGGCATGTTTTGGATGTCTGTCAAAAACTCCCTTTACGTGGCCGTGGGCAGCGCAACGATCGGTATGCTGCTCTATACACTCGTGGCCTATGTGGTTACGAGGTCAAGTTTCGCAGGCAGGAAGATCCTAGATCTCATCTGCTATATCCCGTGGGCCATGCCCGGCATTGTTCTTGCTCTGGGCTTTGTCTGGGCATTCATGTCGCTCCCCATTACCGCACCCCTGTATGGAACCTTATGGATCATGATCATGGCATACCTAACCAGAGGGTTTCCACTCGGCACAAGGACAATGACGAGCACCATGATCCAGATACATAGAGAGCTTGAGGAGAGCGCCAGGGTGCATGGGGCATCTTGGACCAGGACCTTCGTGTCTATCTGGCTTCCTCTGTTGAAAAGCAGTTTGATAACGGGCTGGATATTTCTTTTTGTGATCGCCTTCAAGGACCTCACGGTGGTCGTGTTGCTTTACGGATCCAAGACAATGGTCCTTTCGACGTTGTTTTTCAGTTACTGGGACAGTGCCGACTTAGAGGAAGCCTGCGTTACGGGCTTAATCATGTTCCTTATCACCTTCATAGGCTGTATGATTGTGTTGCGTATCGGAAAGGGGGCTGGAGAGGCAGCTTTGTGATACCGCTAGAATGGACCTTTCGAGATAGGTAGAGATGACGACATCATTCAGAAGTGAAACCGTCTGGTATGAGAAAAAGGCCTCCAGGCCTTTCAGCCTAGAATTGGGTACATTTGTTGAGACAATGGAATACCGAGATCTGCCCGACTATGTGATTCACGAGACAAAGAGGGTTGTATTCGATTCCGTTGCCTGTGCATTGGGAGGGACAACTTGTGACAAGGGAAGAATCTCGATTGAGGTCGCAAGAAAGATTGGTGAGGCACGGGATTCCTCGATCATTGGCACCTCTCATCGTGTATCCTGCGCCAGTGCTGCGTTTGCTCACGGTGAACTCATCAGTGCCCTTGATTTTGATTCATTTGAAATTCCCCAAGGGCACATTCCCCCTTGCTGCGTTCCTCCTCCGCTATCGGTGGCTGAAAGCACTGGTGCCTCCGGTCGGGACTTGATCTTGGCAACAGCTCTCGCCCTCGAAGTTGAATGCCGCATCCACCGGGCGCTGACACCCAGGGTGGAAGTCCTTGACGCAGGGGCTGGGAAGACAAGGGTCGCTTTTGGAGAAAGTCAGTACGTGTTTGGCGGGGCTGCAGGAGCGGGCAAGCTCTTGGGGCTAGACGGGGAAAGGATAGCCCATGCGCTGAGTATTGCTGTTCACTTTTGCCCTGTCCCCGTTGGAAGGAAATTCCAGGTCACAAAGTCCCCTCTGGCAATGACAAAATATGGGGAATCCGGATGGCCAGCGATGGGCAGCGTTGTCGCAGCACTCCTGGCCAGTTCAGGTTATGTTGGTGATCTTTGGGCCTTTGATGGGGAGTTCGGATTCTGGAGGATGTATTCCTATGGCGATTGGGAGCCCCATAAGGCCCTTGAGCAACTGGGTCAATCTTGGGTCTTTCCTGGGCTCGCGTTCAAACCCTATCCATGTCATCGAACCATAAACGGCCCCCTGGATGCCTTTACCTTTCTTATTGAACAACACAATCTCAGACCGGAAGAGATAGATCTGGTCAGGGTTTTCGGGAATCCCAAGGTGATGAACCAGTATCGGAAGGATCACATTGGAACCCATGTGGCTGCTCAGTTCCATGTACCCCACAATGTCGCGTGTGCTGCTTTCAGACTCAAACCAGGGCCGGACTGGCAAAGGCGGGATGTCATAAACGACGAGAAGATTGCAGCCTTTAGGGATAAGGTCATAACCGAAGGCTTGCCCGGCTGGGAAGACAGAGTCAAGGATGATCCAAAAAAGCGGTGGGGCGGTGCAGTGGAGGTTACGGCCCGGGGGAAAATATACAGAGAGGACAGACTGTATGCCAGGGGGACTGCCTTGCCCGAGCTGGAGATGAGCGAAGAGGAAATGAAAGAGAAGTTCAGGAACTGTGCTGAAGGCATATTGACTCGGGAGAACACGGAAATGGCAATCAACTACCTCTCGGGACTGGACGAGGCGGATGATGTTCGGGATATTATGAACTTGCTGAAGCCATAGAATAACGTAAAGCTACCACGTCGGTCTATCCTAGCAGATAAGGAGAGGGAGCCCTGTCGAGGGCGGGCGAAAGGCCCGGGCCAGACAAGGAATTGGATTGATTCCTTTTGACATGATTGAGGCTGGTGAATCCCTTCTGGGAGTCGTCGGGTGGTGAAGACTCGAGAGAAATGGGACTTACATCCCTTTGGGGACGATAGGATGAATACCTTCAGCAAGGAAATAGCCGGTTTTATCTTAGAAACTGATTTCGAGGATCTTCCCGATGCCGTGATACGGGAATCGAAGCGTATTATCATGGACAGTCTCGCATGCGCACTCGCAGGTGTCGAGAGTGACAGGGGGAAATATGCCGTTGCATTATCCGAAAGGTTGGGAGGCCCGCGGGAAGCATCAATTATCGGGACATCCTTCAAGGGTTCCTGTGCCTACACGGCCTTTGCCAACGGCGAATTAGTCAATGCGCTGGACTATGATGCACTTGAGATTCCTCCTGGTCATACTCCTCCCTATGTCATACCGGCGGCGCTTTCAATGGCCGAACACACCGAAGCCACGGGTAAAGACTTGATCCTAGCCGTGGCACTGGGGCACGAAGTGGCCGCCAGGATCGACAGGGCTCTAGTCCCACGAAAGGGAGCTGTCAAAGAAGAGACAGAATGGCAGCAATCGAGGCAAAGGGAGGAGAGTTACCTAGCCTCCGGGCAGAGCCATCTCCTATTCGGAGGGACGGCGGCGGGAAGCAGGCTTTTGAATCTCGATGAGACGAAGATCATCCATGCCCTTGGAATAAGCGGACATTTTTGCCCCATCCCGACAAATAGAAAGTTCCAAGCATTCATGCCCTCAGCAATGACAAAATACGGAACCAGCGGCTGGGCATCCATTGCATCAGTTACAGCAGTTTTGCTAGCCGAGCTGGGCTACTTGGGGGACACTTCCCTTTTTGAAGGGGAGTATGCTTTTTGGAGGATGTATTCCTATGGCGGTTGGGAGCCCGATAAGGCCCTTGAGAAGATCGGAAAGACCTGGTTCTCTGTGGGTATGGGATATAAGCCCTATCCTTGCCATCGGGCGATGCACGGGCCCTTAGACTGTTTGATGAGCATCCTTCACGGTAATGCCATAATGCCAGAAGAAATAGAGCGTATAAGGGTATTGGGAAACCCCGCGATCTTTGAGTCCCGGTACCCCATGGAAGTGCCAAATCACGTCGCTGCCCAGTTTAATCCTTTGTACATTTTTTCCTGTGCAGCGAATAGGATCGATGCAGTTTACTGGCAGTCACAGGATACCATGAAAAGCCCGGAAGTCTTGAGGTTCATGGAGAGAATCGTCCTCGGAGGTCTCCCAGACATGGCCGAGAGAATGGGGAGAGATCCGAGAAGTCGCTGGGGCGGCACCGCGGAGGTATTCGCAAGGAGCAAGAAATACATGGAAACCAGGATGTTTGCCAAAGGGACTTCCGGAACGGAGGCGGAAATGACGGATGACGAACTTATTGACAAATTCCGGCGCAGTGGATTTAGGGTGCTTCCCGGCGAAAAGATGGATAGGGCCGTAAGTTACTTGTGCGAGCTTGAGGATGTGAAGGACATAAAGGGACTGATGAGTGAAGTGACCTTGTAGCGGGTTATCATGATAGACAAGGATGCCCCATTCCAATAGTAAAGAGTATATTGCCATTGGTGGCGTATCTTTCAGGCTTAGAGGGAGAGGGCGAGCCTGCGAATTTATCCAATATTAGGTTGAGACGAAGGAGGGTGTCCGCTGTCTGAACGAATAATAAGGTCCAAACGCCCTTGTGAAGGGTTGTCTAGGGAGGAGGGAGGACCGTCCAGTCAAAGGGTTAAGAGAGGTTGGAAACCGAGGGGGAGGCCTGCCTAATGGAGAGCTTTAGCCGGAGTCTATCAGGTCTTGTACTTGAAATGAATTATGGAAATCTGCCTGGCCGGGTTGTTAGGGAGACCAAACGAGTGATCTTAGATAGCATGGCGTGTGCATTAGCCGGACATTTTTGCGACAGGGGGAAATTCTCCGTGGATATGTCTAGAAGGCTGGGAGGCACGCCTGAGTGCTCTATTCTGGGAACGCAGGAAAAGGTATCCTGTTGCAGTGCAGCTTTTGCCAACGGAGAACTAATCAATGCGCTCGACTATGATTCCTTCGAGATTCCCCCCGGACATTTTCCACCATTTGTCATCCCTCCAGCCATGGCAATCGCAGAGTGCCTTGGAGCTTCCGGAAAGGATCTTATTTTGGCCACTGCCGTCGGTAGTGAGATGGGAAGTCGAATAGCTGCAGGTTTAGGACCTCGAATAGGGAGTATTGATGGAAGGAAGAGCCCTGTCTTATATGCTTCGGGACAAAGTTTCTTTATTTTCGGCGGGGTGATCTCCGCGGGAAAGCTCATGAATCTGGACACTGAGAAGATGACCCACGCCATGGGTATTGCGGGACACTTTTGTCCTGTTCCTAATAATAGAAAATTCCAGATGACTGCCCCTTCACCCATGACCCGACTGACTGGGTGGGTGTCACAGGCCGCGGTTTCGGCAGCCTTGCTTGCGGAAATGGGGTATCTGGGAGATACTAGTATATTCGACGGTGAATTTGGGTTCTGGAGGATGTATGCTTACGACAAGTGGTCCCCTGATATGGTTCTTGAAGAGATCGGCAAGAGATGGCTCTTCCTAAACTTAGGCTATAAGAGATTTCCCTGCCATAGGGCGATGCATGCGGCGCTGGATTCTTTTTTGCATATCATTGAAAGCAACGAGCTCAGGGCAACGGATATTGAAAGAATAAAGGTATATTGCAATCCTTCTCTTGCCTCCCAACCAGCAAGCAAACTGTTAACCAATCACGTGGACGCACAATCCAACATCGCCTATATTTTCGCCTGTGCGGCCAATCGCATTGAGGTGGAAAAATGGCAATCCAGGGAGACCATGGAAGATACCGAAATACTGAGCTATTTAGAGAAGATCAGTGTTGAGGCACCGGCAGACTGGGATGAACGTCTAAGGGAAGACAGCAGGAACCGCTGGTCTGGCGGGGTCGAAATCGCTGCCCGTGGGACCGTATTTAGAGAGGAACACCGGTATCCAAGGGGGACAGCGCTTTCAGATGTCGAAATGACGGACGATGAATTGGCGGACAAATTTAGACGAAGCGCGTCTAGAATACTCCCAAGGGAGAAGATCGACAGGGCCATCAAGTACCTTTTGGACCTTGAAGGTATTCCAGATGTTCGAATGATCATGGAACAACTAACCCTTTAGGTAACTCCTCACTCGATATGAATACAAAGAACGGGACGAAAAGACTGGAAGACAAAACTGCTATTGTAACTGGCGGTGGGTGCGGGATAGGCAGGGCCATCGTCTTTGATTTTGCCCGAGAAGGGGCCCGAGTTCTTGCGGGTGATATCGATGAATCATGCCTCCAGGACGTCAAGCAGAAAGCCGGCAGGGAGGGCCTTACTGTTCTTACAATGAAAGCGGACATCACAAGGGAGGACCAGGTCTACCAGTTGGTAGAATTGGGGATGGAGGAACTTGGAAGAATAGATATACTCGTAAACAACGCAGGCGTGAGCGGACCCGAGGGGATTATTACAGATATCAGCAAAAAAGAATGGGACCGGGTTTTGAACACAAACCTGACCGGAATGTACCTGTGTTCAAAAACTGTGGTTGGACACATGATTGATCGTGGCGCTGGCAATATTATCAATCTCTCATCGGGTGCCGGTTTGAGGGGCGCACCGGTACGACGTCTGCCATATGTTGTATCAAAATTCGGCGTTGAAGGTTTGACTTATGGGTTGGCGCAACAGTTGAAAGGATATGGGATTTGCGTCAATGCCATGCGGCCGGCCCCCACTGCGACAAATATGGCAACGCACATTTCTGCGGAGATGAAAGCAAGGTTGCGCAAGCCGGAGGAGATAAGTAAGCTGGCAGTATTTCTGGCCCTCCAGACCGTTGAAACCATGACAGGCGAATCCATAGCTTTTGCAGAATGGGAAAAGAACAGGCTTAATCTGCCTGATCAAAGCTTCTAATCGGGTATTCTTTTCAGGATGACTATGGTTACGTCATCTTCAAAGTCCCGATCCTCGCCCTTGTGTCTATTGACGGATCCCAGGATAGAGTCCAGGACTTCCCGTGCGCTGCGCTTCTCTTTGATTTCCCGCATGAACTTCTTCTGGCCTTTTAGACTGTCAAAGGGTTCCCCTCTTTCGTTGAAACACTCTATTAGCCCGTCAGTCTGGAGGATCAAGAAATCCCCATCCTTTAATGGGAAGTGGTATTCGGGGATCTTGGTTTCACTACCATCTCCCGCGCCCAGGGGTGCTCCCTTCAACATTATCAGACCCGCCATGCCCGTGGCCGAGTCATAATAGAGGGGAGGGACACCCCCTGCCGACGCCAGAGCGCATTCGGAATTGCGGGTGTCGTATATCAGGTACAGAGCCGTGATAAAGATATCGTGCTCATACACACTAAAGGACCTTTCATTGATGGTCTTCAGGATCTTTGAAGGACTCAAAGACTCCTCTTTATATTCATCAAAGAGGGTCCGGAATTGAATAGTTGCCAGGCCCGGCATGACCCCATGGCCCACGACGTCTATTAGGGCCACTCCGAGGTGGTGTTCGTCAATCCTGTCTATGATGAGGAAATCCCCGGATACCTGGCTGTTTGGTCTGAAACAAAAGGCTGATTCAATGCCATCCACTTCCTCCAAGAAAGACCTGTCGGGTATCAATGCCCGCTGAAATTGTCCGGCAAGGGCCAGTTCCTCGTTCATAATCCTATTCTGTTCTTCTATCCTTTTTTGTGCGGCGCTGAGGGCCTCCCGAAAGGACCTGTCGATGAAGAGACCGCATTCGAAGTCCTTGAAGATTTTTATGGCTTCTTCGGCTTGCTCCCGATCGAGGATTGAACCGTGCTGGGGAGCTATGAGCTCGATATCACGGTCTTCAAACCTTGTCATGGCATAAAGCAAGATCTCTTTTGCAGGCATATAGTCCCTGTGAAAGGAAGAAATCTCGTCAAAGTATCGCTCGCCTGCAAAAAGGGCCCAGTTCTCTGTCATCCCGCCAAATATGTCACCGGAAAACAGCACCTTGTCCTCTTCGTAGTAGGTGGCTATGGCCCCCGGGGCGTGGAGATATGGGGTGTGGATAAACTCGAGGAGGGGTCCTTCTGGTATCATCAGCCTCCCACCGGGCAAGGCATCGGAATATTGGAACTGCACGTCCCCGCCGTAGTGGCGAACAAGCACCGATGTCCTTTTATGGGCAATTACTCGGCAGGAATCGTTTCCCGCCTCCTTTAGGGTCCCCATCAACATGGCGATGTTCCCACATACGTCAGGATCCTGATGCTGAATCACCACATGGGAGATGTGCTTCAGGGGCATGACCTCGGAGACCTTGCGCACCAGGTTGTCGAAGTACAACACGCTACCGGGATCAATGATGATGCCCTGTTGGTCATGGCATATGAGGTACGAATTACACTGAAAGGTATCCCTCCTATCGAGGGCTCCTACCCAGAACACATGCTCTGAAATCTTGATGGGTCTATTGTAGTCCACGGATTCCTGCCTTGATGTCCCGGTTCCTTACTCAGGATAGAAGGACCAGGAGACGGAGTTGCGTGCTACAGGATGAATCAGGTGGAGGGCCACTCAAATCGGGCAGAGCCCCCCAGTTCCTCCTCAATCCTCAGGATCTGGTTGTACTTGCAGACCCTTTCAGACCTGCACAGAGATCCCGTCTTTATCTGCCCCGTACCCGTGGCGACAGCGAGGTCTGCGATGAAGTGGTCCTCTGTTTCCCCGGAACGATGGGATATGACCGCTTTCCATCCCGCCTTTTGGGTCACTTCTATGGCTTCCAGGGTTTCGGTGACAGTGCCTATCTGGTTCAGCTTTATCAACACGGCGTTGGCAGCCTTTTCCTTAATACCCCTTTCTATCCGCCCCGTGTTTGTCACAAACAGGTCGTCCCCCACTATCTGAATGCGGTCTCCAAGCACCTGAGTCATCTTCTTCCAGTTGACCCAATCGTTCTCCGCAAGCCCGTCCTCAATGGAGAAAATGGGGTACCTCTCCACCCAATCCCTGTAAAAGTCTATCATTTCCGAAGGGGTCTTCCCTGAGTTATCGGATTTGAAAAAGACATACCTGCCGGCCTTGTAAAAGGACGAAGAGGCAGGATCAAGGGCCAGCACCACATCCTTTCCGGGGCGATAGCCGGCCTTCTTTATGCCCGCTAAGATCATCTCTATGGCTTGCTCATTGGAGCGGAGGTTCGGTGCAAATCCTCCCTCGTCCCCTACCGCGGTAGAGAATCCCTTGTCCTTGAGCACGACGGCCAATCCATGAAACACCTCCGCCCCTATACGCAGGGCCTCCCTGAATGTCTTGCCACCGACAGGCATGATCATAAACTCCTGGAGATCCACGTTGTTTGCCGCATGGAGTCCCCCATTAAGAATGTTCATCATGGGCATGGGTAACCGGCATGCATTGGCCCCGCCAATGTACTTGTAGAGGGGCATGTAAAGAGAATCTGCCGCCGCTCTGGCAACAGCCATTGAGACGCCCAGGATGGCATTGGCCCCCAGCTTGGATTTGTTGGGGGTTCCGTCCAGCTCTATGAGGGCCCTATCCACTCCGCGCTGGTCAAAGGCATCCATGCCTTCAAGGGCTGGTGCGATGATCTTGTTGATATTGTCGATTGCCTGCCCCACGCCCTTTCCCATGTAACGTTTCTTCTTCTTGTCCCTCAGCTCCAGGGCCTCGTATCTACCTGTGCTTGCCCCGGAGGGGACGGCAGCTCGTCCGAATGCGCCGTCGCTCAATTCCACCTCGCATTCCACGGTCGGATTCCCTCTGGAATCAAGGATCTCCATCGCCTTGATCATTTCTATGCTACACATATCGTTCCTCCTTCCTTTTAGTGGCGTCACGAGTCACTATCTTACAGGATAATATGAAGTTTTCACCTCCATTACAATATCAAAAACTGGCGCCCAAGACCGAGATGATTTCTTGTCTTGGAACTTGGGGTCTTGTAAGGAACCGATGCGGCCCATTTTGAGAACGGCAACATGGTTGCCTCGCTCCAAAAGGTGATGAAATTGTCCAATTCTTCCAAGGTGTTCAAGCGTATGCATTCGGGCGTTAACAATTCTTGGCAGGATATGCAAAGGTCTCGTCCCCTTCTATGATAGCGGTGAGTTCGCTGGGGTCGTGGAGTCTATCTTTGAGAGCTATCCGGCCTGAACAGGAGAAACCGTCTAGGCAGAGTCCCTAAGCCTTTTCGGGGAGGCGAGGAAGCATGGTCACTAGGGCGGCGGTGAACCAGAAGGGCTCCATGATTCTCACGATGATGAAGGTATTCGCACCGAAGGCATGAAAGAGGAGCCCGATGAGACCGGCCAAAAAGCCCGTGGAAAGCCCCTTTTCAAGGGGTTCCTTCGAAGCCTGGTAGCTGACCCAGCCCTGTTTGAATATGGCATGCATGAGCAGAAGAAAGGTCAAGAGCCCCATCACGCCTGTCTCTGCAATAACCCTTATGTACTGGGCATCCACGAATCGGTAACCCGTCACGCCGAAACCCAGGAGGGGGTGTTTGATCGAATCGCTGATAGCATCCCTCCAACTTATGAGCCTGGCGGAGGTGGATGTATCCAGCTTCACTCCTCCCACCTTAACCACGTCTTTTCTTTTCAGGCCTTGGGTGAAGGTGTACTTCACCCTTTCCTTGGTCACCCTAGGTGCAAAAAAGGGCAGGGTGAAAGCCACTACCAGGATGCCCAGAATGATCCAGTGTTTTTTCTCCGACAGGAACACGAACATCAGGAGGGCGGGTATGGCGGCCACATAAGAACTCCTTGACTGGGTATAGAGCAAGGGGACCGCAAAAAGGATCAGGAGGGAGAGGTATATGAATTTGTCTCGCAAGACCCTGGTTGTTATCAAAAGACCGGTTACGAGGGAAATCATGAATACCAGGTATCCTCCGAAGGTGTTGGGTTCTCCGATCTCTCCCTCGAAGGGGGCAGATACCCTTCCCCCGCCAGGGATTTGGGCAATTCCGATGATGGAAACCAGCACACAGGTAAAGAGCATGGCCCATAGGTACCTCCGGGCCTGGCTTTTGTCCCGGATATGGTTGACAACCATAAAGAACACGATGATATACTCGAAGTATTTGAGGACAAAGAAGAAGCCGGTCTTCAGATGGACCCTGCCGAACAGGGATCCGAGCAATGTAGATACGAGGCATATGACGATATAGAAGGCGATAGGCTTGTTCAAGGGGGTCCTGAGGAACAGACCCAGATCCTTGTTTATGGCCATCTTGGCCAGCCAACTGAATCCTATGATGACCAGGATGAAGTCGTCAAGCCTGAGGGTTACCCCCCTTCCCATGGAGGCCCCTGCCGTGGATCCCACGATAAACTCCGGGCTCAAGAGCATGGATAAGATAAGCACGTATAAACCGATTTCCGTACTCACAAAACACAGGATGAAGATGACCAGCCCTGCTGCAAGGGCGATCGTCTTGGTCGCAGAGAGCGTGGGGATGATCATAGCAAAAAGGACCAAGACGGAGAGAAGTATCAATAGGGGGAGGATGAGCTGGATATTCGTCTGGCCGTCATTTCCCGGCCAGGCTCCTCTGAGTGCGCCTTTGCCCATTGTGCCTCTTACCGTTCCACTACGTGGCTTTCAATACCTTGTGCTAGGAGATCCTGCTGGTTTTGCCGAGCCCCTTCCTCGGTGATATAGGCCCCCACCAAAAGCCTTGCCTCCTTTTCTCCTCCCCTGATGACATAGGGGCTCCATCCCATGCGTTCCAATTCGTCCATTTTTGCCTTTAGGTCGCTATCGTTGCTGGAAATGCCGATGAGGTTCGCATATTGCGTCTTCCTCACTTCAGCATCCTGGAGGCCTTGGGCCCGCTTGTACCTTTCGGCTTCCTCTTGAGACGGGAAGGTCCCGGCAAAGACACGGTACCAGGCCCCCTTTTCTTTGAAACGAACCTTTGCCCAATAGGTGGCAATTCCCCTTTCGGCGTAAATGGATCGTGCCCTCTTTGCCAGGGCCACATTGCGGAAGGACCCCAGATATAGGGCATAGGGATATGACGGGCGCGTGACAGATGAGCCAACTCTTTCCGTTGGCCTTGCCGCGGACACGGTCTTGGTGGGGGGGGGCTGTTCCTTCGGAGGCATTTTCTTGCCCACAGGTGCCTTTACCTCCGGCGGAGATATGGGGCCCTTCACCGGACTCTCCACCTTCTCTTTTTGTTTCGGCCTTTCTGGGACAACCGGGGCCTTGATTTCTCCCTTCAACAGGCTCCTTTTCAGAGGAGGCGCAGGTCCCGGGGCTTTGACCGGTTCCTTGAAAGGTAGCCACTTCGAGGGGTCGAAGATGCCATTATGCCATAGCAGTCCCAGGGCCAGGATGACCAGGGTCGAAAGAAGGAGCAGTGACCTCCAGGGGCCTTTCCGCTTCTCCACCCCCTCTGCTTCCTTTGCTTGGCGCCTCAAAGGGAAATCCTGGTGCAACTCCGGTTGCCTCGCCTTTTTCTTCCTTCCAAGAAAGAACCAGCTACCAGGGAACCTCTTCTTCCTTTTTTCCCCTCTGTCGCTGTACGAGCGATAGTACTTGTAATAGTCCTTGAAGTCGGGGCTGATCTCCGGCTTCATCCCGTTGAGGATCACGCCGATGAGATTGCAGTCAATCTGGTCCAATTGGGCCTTGGACCTCTTCAACAGCACCCTGGAAACAGCACCAACTCGATAGACCAGAACCACCCCGTCCATCTTGGATGCCACGATCGCTGCATCGGCGGTGGAAATAATGGGCGGGGAATCGAAGATGATGAGATCGTATTCCTTCTTGACGTCCTCCAAAAAGGTGTCAAAACGCCTGGATTCTATGAGCTCCGCCGGGTTAGGTGGAACAGTGCCCGAGGTAATTATGCTCAAATTATCAAGCCCAGGGGTGAGCATGACTTCATCAAGGGACATCTTACCCATGATGATGTCCGTTATGGTCTTTGCCGTATCGCGCCAGGAGAGATTTCCCAGGAGGACGTCCGTCAGGCCAGGGCTGTTTTCCAGTCCGAAGACCTTTCCCATGACAGGCTTTCGCATATCAGCCCCGACGAGGAGCGTCTTAACCCCTGCCTGTGCCATGGTGATGGCGAGATTGGTAGAAACGAGGGTCTTTCCTTCCTGTGGTGAAGTGCTGGTCACGACGATTGTCTTGACCTTCTTTTCGGAGAACTTGAACTGAACGTTGGTCCTAAGGGCCCTGAAGCTCTCCGCCATCATGGACTTGGGGGCATAATGAGAGGCGAGGTGAGGGGTCTGCAAGAGCTGGGATTTCTTTAGTCCCTCGGGATAGGTCACCTTCAAGCTTTCCATGATATCTTTTAGGTCGGAATGGGGAATGACCCCGAGGACCTGGGCTCCGATAGTCTGTTCCACGTCCTCGATGGCTCCAAGGGAGGTGTCAAATGTCTCCACGATAAAGGCAGAAACCAGGCCTATTATTAAGCCGATCATAACTCCCAGGGCACCTGTAGTGGCCGTCTTTGGAGGGTTTACGGGGACTGTCGGCAGGAGGGCGGGCTTGACAATGGTGATTTCCTCGGGTTTCTCGGCCTTTCTGATGAGGGCCTCCTGGTTCTTCTGCTCCAGGAGGGCCGTCATATCGTGATAGAGGTCCACCTTCCTCTTGAGTCTATCGTACTCCAGCTTCTTCTCCATTATGGCGCTTGTTCTCTTCTGGAGATCCTCGAGGTCCTTGAGGAGGTCCGATTCCTTTTTCCCGAGATCCCGCAGATGGAGTTGGAGCAGGATCTTCATCTTTCGGGCGTTTTCCGTGATCTTGCGGTCTATGGCCACCACTTCGGGGTGTTGGAGGGTGTAATCTTCCAGCAGAGAGTCCCTTTTCAAGAGCAGTTCAACCAGGATGCCGTTGGTATTCTTGTACTGCTCGTCGGCCCTTGAAGAGTAAAAGTTCACGCCCGGCTGGCCGGGGTCCTCAATGAAGTCAGTCAATCTCCTCAGCAGGACCTCCAGTTCCCTCCGGGCATCCCTGGCTTCACGGATCTCCTTCTTGATCTCCTGGCTCCTGACGAGCAGGCTTTCACTCTGCAGATCAATGGAGATAAGTTGGTTATCCTGGGTAAAACGATTGAATTCTTCTTCAGACTCCTTGAGTTTTCCCCTCACCTTCTTGAGCTGGTCGGCAATGTACTTCAGGGCCTCGGCCGTGCGTTTCATCTGCTCTTGGGCATGCATCGCCTTGTAGGTCTGAGCCAGGGTATTTGCAAGCCTCTGGGCAAAGGCCGGATCGCGGTCAGAGACTTGAATATTGATGATGTTGGTGAAGCCCTCCCGGGATGCCTTGACCTTGGATTGAAGATCTTCAATGACATTGATGAACTGAGGCCTTGGGATCTTTTGATCCGTGGCACCCCTGGGAATGAGACCCATTTCTTCCGCTACTTTCTGGAACACGGAAAAACTGCTTATCATGGAAATCTGGGTCTCCATGTCGTCGCTCTCGGACCAGGAGATGGTCCTGGCATAGAGCCCTTCGACCGTGGTCTCCTTTTCGAATTTTACGCTGCAGGTGGCCCTATAGACAGGTGGGGGGGCGCGAAACTCCGCAAAGAGCGTACTGAAGGCGCCGAGGATGATCGCGATGAGGATGACGATGGCCTTCCTCTTCTTCAGAATCCTCCAGTATTCTCTGAGATTTATGTCATACTGAGCCAAGACTGATCCCCTCCGAGGGATTCGTTATTGGATCTTGAACTTGTACCCCGTGGAATACTTGTCTGTGAATTCACCCGGCCAAAGCAGGATGCCCAGCAGGGGCAAGGTGTTATTGATCCAGCGATTCAGGTCACCGATGCGTCTTGGGGGAACATAGACCAGGTCACCGTCTTGCAAAGGTATATTCTGCATGATATCAGCCCCCCTCAAGATAGCGTTCACGTCTGCCATCATCACCAGAGGCTCAGTGCCTGGTCTGTAGCCCCTTATGACCAGGGTGTTCTCTTCCTTTGCAACATCCGTAAAGTTTCCTGCCAGGGAAAGGGCCCCCAGCAGGTCCTGTGCCTGTTTGAGCGGATAGATCCCCTGTTTGACCACCTCCCCCAGGACGTAGACCCTGTCCCCGAAGGTCGGCAGTTCCGGTACGGTGACCACGTCTCCGGCGTCAATGATGACATTCTGACTCTGGTCTCCCCTGGAAATGATATCATAGAGGTTGATGAGATATGTCTCTCCTCCCCTCGTGAGCTTGATTCTCCTTATGTCCGCGTCGACCGTATATCCGCCGGCCAGGGCAATGAGGTCCACAAGGGTCGTCTTGCCTTTGAGATACACCCTTCCACTGGCCGCCTTTCCCACGGTGGTTCCCTGCAATGACGTGAGAAAACCAATGATCATGGCGCTCTTGCTCTTGTATTCCTTGACCATGACGTCTATTCTCGGTTTGCGGATATAGTTGGACAGCTCCCTTGTCAGGGCCTCGTCGAGCTGGCTCGGTGTCATCCCTGACACGTAGAGATCATCAACAAAGGAATAGGAGATTTTTCCAAGGCTGTTTACTGTGACTATTGTTGATTCCACCCTGTCTCCTATGCGGGAGTTGACCTCCAGGATATCATTGGGTCCGATCCGGTATTCAGGCACCCCGGAGGCCTCGCTGAAGACCTGGTTCTCGGCCACCATGCTCATCCCTTTGAGCCTCTTGGCTTTTTGCTCCGTCATTATCTGCTTGCGGACCACCCTGAGCTTTTTCTCCCTGACCAGGTCCTTGACAGGCACGCCTTTGACGGGTGGTTCATGGTAGTAGCACGAAGTGAGGAGCGGGAACAGGATCAGGAAAGGTGTAAGGACCAAGACGGACTTCAAATGGGTATTTGAGCCTCTGCTTGTGATGATCTGTCTCATGTAAGTGCACATGGGGGCATCATTCCCTCCCGGTTACCCTGTCTTCTTGCTAATAGCTTCTGCTACAGGTATTTCAAAGGTCTCTTTCATCAATCCCTTGAGTGATATAGAGCAGGGGGTTTTCGGACAGACGTATCGATTCTTTCCCTTGCAATCTGTTTCCCTGGCTGTGGAACAGGATCTCAATGACCGGCCGCAGGGGTTGTTTTTCGTTGGTTGAAACAACGCGACCGACGTGTTTGTTATTAAGCCTTACCATCGTGCCGACGGGGAAGAGAGAGATCTGGTTCAAGAACACCTTGAGGACCTTCGGTGGGAATAGGCCCCTCTGCCTTGTTATGATGTATTTCACGGCATCAGGCTGGATGAGCCTCTTCCTCTGTCCCCTGTCGTTTATCAGGGATACGTATGTGTCCATCAGGCCAATAATAGAGGCCTCTTCCAGGATATCGCCACCGGACAGCCCCTTGGGATAGCCTGAGCCGTCCGCCCTTTCGTGGATCTGGAGCACTATCTCCGCGAGCCATTGGTATTGTCTTCCAAGCTGAGAAAGGATCTCGTGGCTGAACTCAGGGTGTCTCCTCAGGAGCTCTATGTCTTCCCCATCCAGCTCGATCTCCCTATTCCAGACCTCTTCCGGTATCCTGTACATTCCCACATGCCCGAGAAATGCCGCAAGACTCAGTTTCAAGAGGGGCCTGATGTCGTATTCCATCCCCTTGCCTATCTTCAAGGCCCCAAAGGTGACGGCCACCGCATGTGTCTCGAGATCCTGTTGGCCGGCGGGTACCAGGGCCGCATAGTCATAAAGATGATTTATCAGGCCTTTCTCAATGACATGGTGGAGATCAGCAAGGATAGGGGAGGGGCTCACGCCCTTGGATCCTTTGACCCTCTCGGCAACCTCCCTTTGTCTTTCGACGAGTCTGTCATAACAGGAAGCGATCTCCTCCTCGGAATCCCTGGCCAGCTCTCCACTGGACTTAGGGGCCTCCTCGTCTTTCTTGAGACTGATCAACTCCGTATTGGTGAACCAGAGCTTTTCCTCACCTGCCTCCTCCTTTGCAGGCCCTTGTTTTTCCTCCTTGCCGTCCTCAAGGTTGATAATGTCAGTAAATCGCACCATCTTTGATAATGCTCTCAACGATATTAGGCCCGATTACCTTCTCATTCTTGCTGTATCCCACCAGGAGGGACAGGTCGCACAGATTGTTGATACTGCGCGGGACTCCCGTGGTATGGTCGTAGATCCTCTCGATTGCCTCGGGGCTGAAGGCATTGCCATTTCTGCCGGCCCTCTTCTGCCTGAACAATATGTACTCCTCCGTATCCTGGTAATCAAAGGGCTCAAGATGGTATTTGATGGCTATCCTCTGGTTAAGCTGGGGTATATCTTGCACCTTTTCCTTCAATTCGGGCTGCCCCACGAGCAAAACAGTCATGAGGAAACGGTCGTTCAACTGAAAATTAAGCAGAAGCCTGATCTCCTCCATATTTGAAGGAGACAATAAATGGGCCTCGTCAATGATCAAGATGGTCTCCCTATTGGCCCTCATGTTCTCAATCATCCGCTCATTGAGCCGGTGGAGACACTTCACCTTTGTGTCAGGGACGTCATTCAACCCGAACTGGTACACGATTTCCTGGATGAATTCCCTCGGTTCAAGTCTGGGATTCACCACGAGCCCGATATCGAACTCTGCCCTGGAGAGTTCCTGGACGCATACCTTGGTAAGTGTGGTCTTTCCGCATCCGATCTCCCCGGACAGGATGGCGCCCCCCTTTCGCATCTTCCCAGCATAAATAAGGCGCGCAAGGGCCTCCTCATGGGATTTGGAAAGGTAGAAGAACCTGGGGTCAGGCACGTTTTCAAAAGGGGACTCCTGAAACCCCCAGTGGTTAAGGTACATAAGCAAATCCCATCGTAATCTATTTTTTTATAATTATATATAAAATGTAATATTTGTCAATATATAAATTAATAATTATCCAAAATTATGTATATTTAGCATCAGTAGTCTTTTCTTATCCTTCCCCTTCATCAACATTCCTCGTTCAAGCTCACCCCTTTTTCATGTTCACGGGTGAGCCGCCACATCCTGTTTTCCCTCTGAGCTCTATACAAGTCCCCAAAATTACAGGATTTTCCTACCAGGCAGGAGAGGCGACCACCAGCAGTATGCAGTCCTCCTTTCCGTTGTTCGTAAGGCTGTGTTCCAATCCTGCTGGTATCCAGATGGCATCACCGGGTCCGACCTGCCGAGTTTCATCGCCCACTCTCATCTCCCCCTCGCCGCTCAACAGGAAATAGATCTCTTCCATGGGGTCCGCGTGGGCCTCCAAGGTCTTGGCCTTTTCCAGTTTTGCAATTGCAAGAAAGCCTATCTCCTTCAGGATGCGGCGGTCCAGTATCATCTGGGCAATGCCGCCTCCGTGGGCTATGTAAGTGGTTTCCAGCACTTCCTTATCTCTCAGGTTCCTTACGATCATATTGCCGCGGCCCTCCCCTGTTGAGATTGGTTGATCTGCAAGTCTTCTTAGAAATA
The DNA here is from genome assembly GCA_019308985.1 of Deltaproteobacteria bacterium. The sequence goes on from JAFDHB010000010.1 coordinate 39,115, forward strand.
ATCATTTGATTTCACGTAGTTTTTGCGATATAAGAGACATAGCACCTGCTCATTATCAGCAGAGCCGGTGGGGGTTGGCTTTTGGGCCGCCCAACTCCCCGTGATGGGGCTCCTCGGGGAATACCCGGTGTCCTTTGAGATTCGTGCCATTGCAGGTGCCACTATCTTGACGATGGCAGCAGCCGAGTTCTCTATATTCTTCAGTTTGGAAGAAAGTGCGGCCAATGTCAATTCTTTCAAGACCTATGCAAGAAAACGGAAATCAGAGAACCTGGACCCGTGAGCAAGAGTTTTTGTATGGAGATTGATCTATCGGAGGGGAGAACTATATGACAATCAAGCCTATTTTTGATCCAGAAAAGATGGGCCGCGCTATGAGGGTGGCAGCCTTTATGTCGGGTTCCGGGACAAATATTATTAAGCTCATAGAGCATGAAAGGAGGCTCAAGAAGGAAAAGGGTGCTTCTCCCTACCAGGTCATTTTCATCTTCAGCGACAGGTCCGATGGTAGCTGCCAGGGAGAGAGTATTGCCTGTGAGAATGCCATTCCCTACTTCAGTTATGATATTCGGTCCTTTCATCACGTGAGGGGGCTTGCCAGGACAATAAAAACCCCTGAAGGCCTTGCTGCAAGAAAGGAATTCGACAGTGTTGCCAGCAGGTTGGTAGAGGCCTTTGAGATAGACGTGAATGCCCTCGGCGGATACATGAGCTATACGACGCTTGATAGGTGCATCAACGTCCACCCGGCCGATCTCTGCATCCTGGACGAGGCCGGAAAGCGGAAATATGTGGGAGACAATGCGGTGCTGGACGCTATCGCCGGCGGAGAACCCTATCTCCGGTCCTCGACCCTTTGGACCGACAAGGGAATAGATACCGGCCCTGTCTTGATGGTGTCCAGGCCCATCAAGGTAGATCTGCCAGAGCCCCTTGAATTCTTGCTCAAGAACCGGGACAGTCTGGTAAAGGTGGCTGAGGAACACCAGGGCCGTCTGAAGGAGGAGGGGGACTGGAAGGTCTTTCCCCTCACCATGGAACTAATAGCACGGGGACGTTTTGGGCTGGACGAGGAAAACCGGGTCTATTTTGATGGCAAACCGGTCCCCGATGGCTTTCGATACGACTAGATCCTTACCCTTCCGGGGTCCATGGTCGTCTCGCTCCATATCTCAGGGGGAGTTCAAAGTTATCGGTTATTTGTTATGCATGCTGCGTTCTTTGTCGTCGGTCGTCCGTCCCCGGTCCGCGGTCGTCTAACATCCCTCCAGCACCGAGGCAACCATGGTGCCCTTATGAAGACGGTCGCTTGTTAACAAATACCGTTCCCACGCTCACGAGTGTAAGAGCCACAATCAGGTTCAGCCCTATCTCTTCTCCCAATATGAGCAACCCGCCCAGAAAAACTCCAAAAACGGGCGTAAAAAAGGTGAACGCATGGAGGAGACTCACGGGGTAGCGGTGGATGAGCTCAAACCAGACTAAGTAGCTGAGAAAGGCAACGATAATGCACTGGTAGAAGACCGAGAATCCCGCCGACCAGGAGATGCGAGACGCAAAAGGATCTTCCAGGACAAAGCTCATGAACAACAGCAAGGGGGCAGAAAAACAAACTTGGTAGAACAGGGTCTGAAGGGGCACAGTCACTCTTGAGAGGTATTTCTTGAGATAGACAGTGGTAGCGCCCCACAGGGCTCCCGCCACAATGGCCATCATGTCCCCTGGCAGGGCAACAAGAGAAAAGGTCCCCAATTTCCTTATGAAAAGGATGAATATCCCGGCAAAGGCCATAACGAGGCCCGCGATCTTCCACGGATTTAGTCTGTCATCCCTCAGGAAAAAATGGGCCCCCAGGGCCACGAAAAATGGGGCAGTATACACGAGGACATAGGACCGGGATGCCGTTGTGAATTCCAGGGCCGTGTAAATGAAACCGAATTCAGAGCCAAAGAGGACCCCAATAACGATGCCGTGAACAAGGATCTTCCTTGATGGAAAGGGATTGATCCCCTTTATCTTCATCCATATGTACAGGCATATGGCGGCCACCAGGGAGCGAAACCCTGCCATGAAGAGAGAGGGGAGGTCCTGGGCCCCGATCTTTATGATGGCCAAGTTGGCACCCCATATGAGGGCGAGAATCAGCAGGGTGACCATTGGCCTTATACTCAAATGAAGCCTATACATAAGGACGTATTCCACCGATGGATGTTTTGTGGGCATTACTATCACGACATTGTCCAAACAGTCCAGTAGAATCTGGAATTCCGATATAAGGATTAAGAAAAAGTGAATTTTTTTCAAAAAAATTGCATCTCTGTGATTTTCCTTTGCTTTTTCATGTTGCCACGAGAAGGGGTCTGAGAACGCA
>JAFDHB010000107.1 GCA_019308985.1 Deltaproteobacteria bacterium
AACGCACGATGTTCTTCGACGGTTCCAGGCCTTTGATTCAATGCAGAAAATGCCCATTTAACGGGGCAGGGATGAAGCGCAACGCAGAAATTGGACTTTTTACGAAGCCATCAAGGAGGAGCATAGATGGATTCGGCATTAATACCGGAAGGAGTCAAGAGGTGTTCCGCCAAGACCTTCTTCTTGTGGACCCTTCCATGGCTGGGGCTGCTGGCCTACGGGGGTGTATCCGCCTTTCTTTGTCTTTTCAAGGGGCTGAACCAGACCAACATGAGCAACATTTTCGCCTTTGCCCTGTGGATCGTCTTTGATCTGGCGGTGATCGCCCTGGGGGCAGGGGCCTTTTTCACCGGCTTCCTTACCTATATCATCGGCAAGAAGGAACTGAAAGATATCATCAACGCGGCCGTTATCATCGGATTTATCTGTTACTCAGGGGCCATTGCCATGTTGGGGATCGATATCGGACAGCCGGTGAGGGGATGGTTCATCTTTTGGCATGCCAACGTCCACTCCATGCTGACCGAGGTGTCTTTCTGTATCACTGTCTACCTGGGAGTTCTGGCAATTGAATACCTTCCCCTTATCCTGGAGAACAGAAAGCTGGATCAGGTCCGGGACTTCCACCTCTTCAGCCATAACCTCCATCAAATAATGGCGGTCTTCGCGGCAACGGGCACATTCCTGTCTTTCTTCCATCAGGGATCTCTGGGAGGCATGTTCGGTGTCATGTACGCGAGGCCCTTTGCCGAAAGGTGGGACCTGTACATATGGCCTACGACCTTTTTCCTTTTCATCCTGTCCGCCATAGCTGCCGGACCATGCTTCACAATCCTGTGCACCAAGCTCACAGAAGCCCTTACCAGGAAGAAGCTCGTCCCTGACAGGGCCGTTCAGCTCCTGGCAAAGATATCCGGGTGGCTTCTCGCCCTTTACATGGTTTTCAAGATCGCAGACACCCTGGTCTGGATGTATGATATTGCACCCAGGGCCGGACTCAAGTTCACAGACTTTTACAGGGAAGGGCCCTATGGGATCTGGCTTTTGGTGGCGGAAATCATCGTGTTCGGCATTGTACCGGCCGTCATCCTGCTCATTCCAAAGGCCAGGGAGAAGGGTACGTGGCTGATCATCGCCTGCCTGATGACCTGCACGGGGATAGTGCTGAATCGCTTTGCATTCATTGTTGTAACCCTTGCGATTCCTGTAATGCCCTTTGCAAGGTTCTGGAGTTACCTTCCCACCTGGCAGGAGTGGGGCATCGGCTTTGCTGTGATAGGTTACGGGTTTCTCCTCTTTTCCCTCTCTTACAGGTATCTGCCGGTGTTCCCGAAGGAGAGGGAATTAAACCCGGTTTAATCAACCAGATTCAGTGGGCCAAGAACAATAATTTGCAATGCTTGATGAACTCGTAAAAAGTCAAGATTGAGATGGCAAAGTAAAAAGCTTCAAGTTCAAAGCGCGCGAATCTCGTGTGATGAGGCGTACTTAGCGTACGCCGCAATCACAACGAGATGAAGCGCAACGCAGAAATTGGACTTTTTACGAAGCCATCAATGCTTTGTCGATATCAAAGACGGACGCTGAAACCAATGGGGGCTCGGGGATCTCTTGGAAGAGCTGAACTTGGTTCAGAGGCACCCAACTCGCACAGCGTAAGGGTCTGGCGGTCGGATAGCCGCATCCATTATCCGCCGGAAGGAAATCCCGGCACAATGATGGGGTAACCGACCGCCTGGCCGGCACAGAGAAGGGCCTTTCACCGGATGCCCTTCAGCTCTGGAAAGAGATTGCTGAGGCCCCTAATCACTGAAGACGGCTAAGATGTCGGATTTATTTTGGGAGGATTGCTTATGACACCACTATCCTTCGAATGGCAATGGAATATCGACTACTTTCTTTTCATGGGTTTCCTGTACCTGACCGTGGGAGTCGTAGGCTGTGGTATTCTATATGCGGTGCTCAAGACCTGGGTAGACCTGAGCAAGGGTCGAGAGGAAGGGGCGGAAGAAGCACCACCTGAGATTTCCTACCGTGCCAGGTACCGGGAATACTAGAGCCAAATCACGGTATCCCGCTTCCAGTGTATGTCGTCCTGGGAGGGATAGTCCAGGTTGTAGTGCAGTCCCCGGCTCTCCTTTCTCAAGGAGGCACAAGTTATTATCAACTCGGCCACCATGGCCAGATTTCGAAGTTCCAGCAGGTCCCTTGTTACGATGAAATTCCAGTAATACTCCCTGATCTCCTCCTGAATTATCTTTACCCTGCTCATCGCCCTCGCAAGACGCTTGTTGGTCCTGACAATCCCGACATAATTCCACATGAACCGCCTGATCTCATCCCAGTTGTGGGTAACAACCACCATCTCCTCGCTGTCCGTGGCACTGCCCGGGTCCCATTCCGGAGCGGTAGGTAAGGGCACATCGCTCTTATCTTTCAAGACCCTGACGGAGTCCTCCGCGGCGCGTCTTGCAAAGACCAAGGCCTCCAGGAGGGAGTTGCTGGCAAGGCGGTTTGCCCCATGTAATCCAGTACAGGCCACTTCCCCAATGGCATAGAGATTGTCTATAGTGGTCTTCCCGTCCTTGTCGGTCAACAGGCCCCCGCACATGTAATGGGCTGCCGGTACAACCGGGATTGGTTCCTTGGTAATATCTATCTGGTACTCCAGGCACGTCTTGTATATATGGGGAAATCTCTTCTTGATAAAGGATGCCGGCTTATGGCTTATGTCGAGATAGACGCACGGATCTCCGCTCTTCTTCAGTTCCAGATCAATTGATCTGGCAACAATGTCTCTGAAGGCAAGCTCCTTCATGGGATGATACTTTTCCATGAATCGGTTGCCTCTACGGTCCACCAGGATTCCGCCTTCTCCCCTCACGGCCTCCGAGATGAGAAAATTCTTTGCCTTTGGGTGATAGAGGCAAGTGGGATGAAACTGCACGAACTCCATGTTGGCGACCTTTACCCCGGCCCGGTATCCCATTGCCACGCCATCGCCCGTGGCTATGTCCGGGTTGCTGGTATAAAGATATGCCTTCCCTGCACCACCTGTGGCGAGGACCGTAATCCGGGCCAGGAAAGTCACGACACGATTTTTCTCAGCGTCAAGCACGTAGGCCCCCCAGCAGGTCTCGCTGGTCTCCCTTGTGATAATGCCCTTTTTGATCATCTTGGACTTGGTAATGAGATCAATGGCCACGTGGTTTTCATAGATCGTTATGTTGGGGTTCTCTTCTACCCGCTCCAACAGGACCCGCTCCACCTCCCGACCGGTCCGATCCTTTGTATGGACTATCCTCCTTCTTGTGTGACCCCCTTCAATGCCGAGATCAAGCTCCCCATTGTCTCCTTCTCTTTGGGAAAAACGCACGCCCATGGCCATCAGCTCCTTGACCCTCTGAGGCCCTTCTCTAACGACCATCCTGACCATCTCTTCATTGCAGAGGCCGCAGCCCGAGCGAAGGGTGTCCTGGATATGTAACTCCAGGCTGTCTTCCGGATCAAAGACAGAGGCAATCCCCCCCTGGGCGTAGTTTGTGGACGTCTCCATCTTGTCCTTTTTCGTACAAATGGCCACGGTCCCGGAATCAGCGGCATGCAAGGCAAAGGTCAGTCCCGCAATGCCGGTGCCTATAACCAGATAGTCGGTTCTTATCTCCATGACTCCTTCCTACTCTTCTCTCCCATCTCTGATCAGAGCCCTAGCAAGAATCAGCTTAGAGATTCCGCCCTTGTGCATCATCAACGCCACGCAAGCGGATAGAGGTATTCTGATGTAGTGTTTGACACCTCCACTTCCCTGAGCTAGATTATTATCAGGTAGTGCAAGTGCCTTTCGGATATATATGAAAAAGAATACCATGAATGCAAGAAAAAGAATAGGAGCAGTGATATTCGATTGTGACGGGGTGATGTTTGAGTCGCGACAGGCCAACATAAATTTTTACAACCATCTTCGCCAGCATTTCGGCCTCCCTCCCCTCGCCGAATCGGAAGTTGATTACGTTCACATGCACACGGCAGAAGAGGCTGTTCGGTATATTTTCCGCGGCACTCCCTATGGGGATCAGGCCCTTGCCTACAAGGGGGAACTGGACTACACCCCCTTTATCAGGGACATGGTTCCGGAGCCGGGGCTCAGGCCCCTGCTTGAAACACTGAAGCCCCATCTGAAGCTTGCCGTGGCCACCAACAGGAGCAACACGATCGACAGGGTCCTGAAGGCATTCGGCCTCAAGGATTATTTCGACACCGTCATCTCCTCTCTGGATGTCCAGCGACCCAAGCCCCATCCAGAGTCCCTGTTGAAGATCCTTGAGATATTCCGACTCTCTCCGGATGAAACAATCTACGTGGGAGATTCGGTCATTGACGCGCAGACTGCCAGATCTGCGAGTGTCCCGTTCGTGGCCTACAAGAACAGGGCCCTGGATGCGGATTTTCACATAAGCGATTTAATGGAGATTAGAAACATTGTAGGAATATAAAGAAAAAATCCCAAATTACAAATCACAAACAAATCCCAATGACCAAAATTCCAAACAAGAAAGTATTGTATGATCTTGAAGAAAGGACCTTCCAATTCGCTAAGGCCGTTCGCCTTTTCGTTAAGTTACTACCAAAGACGGTTGCAAATGTGGAGGACGGCAAACAGTTGATAAGGGCTTCGGGTTCCGTGGGAGCCAACTACAGAGAAGCCAATGAATCACTTAGTAAGAAAGACTTTTTGATGAGAATGAAGATAGGGCGTAAAGAAGCGAAGGAAAGCGCATACTGGCTCAGGTTGATACACGAGACCAATAGTCTGAAGAACACTAATGAAGTCCAAAAATTGATACAAGAGGCAAATGAATTGGTAAAGATATTCTCATCTATATTGGAGAAATCCAAATAGTTTGGTCATTGGTATTTGGGATTTGGTGCTTGGTATTTGGGATTTGTTTGGGATTTGGTGCTTGGTATTTGGGATTTGTTTGGGATTTGGTGCTTGGGGTTTGGGATTTGTTTGGGATTTGGTGCTTGGTATTTGGGATTTGTTTGGGATTTGGTGCTTGGTATTTGGGATTTGTTTGGGATTTGGTGCTTGGTATTTGGGATTTCTGTGCTCTCCTATTTTGCCCCGTATTTCAACTCCGCTACCAGCGCCCGGACCTCCCTCTTCTCGGGTATGTCAGGGGCTACATCCAGGAAACGTTCAAACACCTCCAGGGCCTCTTGTGGACGATTCAGCCTGTAGAGAAGTTTTCCCAGTCGGTAGAGGGCCGCGACGTTGGTGGATGAGTATTGGATAGCTTTTTTGTAGGCCTCTATCGCATCCTGTGGCCTGTGAACGGCCTCGTAGGCATAACCCAGGTTCAGGTAGGTAGGACTGAATTGTGGTGCCAGGCTGATTGCCTGTTGGTAGCTCTCAATGGCCTTGTCAAACTCGCCCTTGTTGTAGTAGACCAAACCCATATTCCTGTAAGCGAAATGGGGGGTCCTGTAAAGGACGTCCGAGGATGCCCTCTTGAAGCAATCCAGGGCCTTGTCCCATTGTCTCGTCAGTATGTAGACCGTCCCCAGATTGTTATAGGCCTCGGAATACCGGGGGCGTAAGGCAAGGGCCTTCTTGAAGTATTTTATGGAGAGATCGTACTTTCTAAGCCCCCTGTATACAAGGGCTATCTCATGCTTTATTTCCGCGTTTTCCGGGTCCAGTCGTTCTGCCTCCAGCAGGTGCTTGAGCCCGGAACGCAATTCTCCCTTTTGCACGTAGGAGATACCTAAATCCTGCAGTGCCCTGGCCCGTTCTTCCCTGAGCCCCCGGTCCGTGGCACAGCCTGAGATTGCCAGGCACGACAGGAGAATAATCAATAGGACCAGCCGAGATCGGGGCGACATCTTCTTCATTCCCTTATCCATGGGGCAGAAGGGTTCGTTTTACGGATGAGACCTGGAGTCATTAGAGGGCGCGCGCCCTGGCTTGGCCAGGGGGCGGAAGCACGGTCGGGGTGATGAAAATCAACAATTCAGTCTTTTCATAGGTTCCTCTCTGGGCCTTGAAGAGCCAGCCCAGCACCGGGATCTTTCGCAAATAGGGGATACCGCTCTCGTCGTCTGTCCTGTCTTCCTTGTAGATCCCGCCTATGACGATGGTCTCACCGCTCTTGACCATCAATTCCGTAGATATGGTTTTCCCACTCTTTCCTCTACTTCCCTCCTGCTTTTCATCTTGCAGCTCCACCTCCATCGTTACATAGTCATTATAGCTTACGGCGGTTGGCGTTACAGCTAGTGAGAGCTTTGCCTCTACAGGAGTGGGTTCTACGTTTTCTGCCGCTTCCAGATAGAACGTGCTGCCTCTGGTAATAGTTGCCTTCACTCCTTTCCTAGCTATGACCCTGGGGGCCGATATGATCTTTGCGGTCCCCTCTGCCTCTGAGAGGGCCAGCCTGGCATCCAGGGTAACGGCGCCGAGGGCGCTCGAGGTCAGGTATCCGAAGGTAAAACCCAGGTTGGAGGCCCAATTACTGGGCTTGTTCGATGAGAACGTGCCCCCGACCAGGTTGTCTCCTCCTGAGGTATAACCGGTTGCGTCCGTTGGAATCCCGAAAGAAACCCCGGTATTGTCCCGGCGCTGAGCGTTGATGCCTACGCTTCCATCACCGGCACCCCACTGTATCCCGAGATCCCGGGCGAAATTGGTCTTGGCTTCCACAATGCGCGCCTCGATCACGACTTGTTTATCTGGTGCGTCAAACCTCTGCACTATCTTCTTGGCCTCTTCGATCTTCTCACGGATATCAGTGATTATGATAGTATTGGTCCTGGCATCCTCGCTCAGCTTGCCCCGTTCACTCAGCAAGGGCTCAAGATGGGCCTTGATCTCCGTCGTTGTGGCAAAATCAAGGGGCAGGTATTCGGTCAGCAGGGGCTCCAACTGCTTTGCAACCTCCCTGGCCTTCCTCTCCGCCTCCCTCCTCCTTGCGAGTTCGGCCTCGTACTCCGCCCTCTTTCTTCTCTCTTCAGCCTCTATCTTGGCCATCTGGGCCTTGGTGGTGATCCAAATGACATTTCCCTGTTTTCTCATGGCCAGGTTGTTGTTCGCCAGGATCAGATCAAGGGCCTGGTCCCATGGGACGTTCTTCAATCTCATGGACACGTTGCCCTTTACTTCCGGACCCCAAACAATATTCAGATTGCTTACCTCCGCTATCAGCCTCAGGATGTTGGTAACATCGGCATTGACAAAGTCCAGGGTCATGGGCGTGCCCGTGTACTTCTTCTTCAAGAAATCGGGCAAGGCAGGAGGTTGGACGGCCATTGCCACGTTTCTCATACGGGCTTGTGCGGCGGTCCTTTGCACGGTCCCCTCGGGTGTACTCTTCGTTCCTTCGGCAACAAGGGAGCTGATTTCGGCCTCTTTCTCGGTCTTCTTCACGGGGGCGATCTTTTTCTCCGGCGGCTTTATCAGGGTGGGGCCGAAGTCGATGGTGATCGCCTGATCGGTCTGGTCCACGTGGAACGGCACCATTTCCTTCAGGGTTATAAGCATGGAGGCCTTGCTGTCCGCAACAGAGGCCTTTACCCGTTCTATGGCACCTTCGAAATAGATGGACTCCAGCCTCCTCATAAGAAGGGGCGGAATGGTACTTCTCTCCATGGTAAGCAAGAGGTCCTTGATCCCCTTTTGTTCCAGGCGATAGGGGACTCTTTGCTCCGTCGTGATAATCAACCTGGATTTGCCCCGGTTCAGCATGGTGAAATCTATACCCAGGACCTGATTCAAGCCATTGTCCGCCTTGGGCTTAAAGAATATCCTCGGTTCATAGGGGCCGATTGTTTCTCTTTTCATCTCTTCTTTTTCGACAATGGCCACCTCCTCAAGGGGTTTTTCGCCGGCAATCTTCTTGGGAGTCAATATCAATCTGATAAGCCCATCCAAAGTCTGGGTCCTGTACTCCAGGGGCGCCTCCTCCAGCCGGACCACCACTCTCGTGGTCATCGCCTGGCTTTTCCCTTCCTGGATGGTAATCCCACGAATGCTTCCTTCAGTGAACTTTCTGGACATGGGCAAACCCTTTGCAGGTGCCCCTCTCACGTCCAGGATAATCCTTGGGGGATCAACCAGTTGAAAGGCGGTAAAATGGGTGGTGCGGTCGCTCTTTATCTCCAGGATCGCCTTGTGCTGAAAGCTCCGGACATCAACGGATTCAATCTTCGGCACCTGGGATTCCTCGGAAGGAACCTGCTTGATGGGTTGGGTTGCGCACCCCTTTAGGACCAAAATGCTTATGGCCAGACACAAGAACGGCGCCAACCCCTTTTTGTATCCATTACCTCTATTCCCCATGGACTTTCTCCTTTGTTGTTTCGCCTTGATCTTTTCCGCCACACCCCCGGTGCTCGTCTCATCCCTTCGCGAGACCCTTGCAAAGCCGGATACGAGCCTTGTAGTCTGCTCCCCGTTTCCCAAGGCAACTTTCATGTCAAGGGTACCCCCAGGCCACCTCACTTCAGGGATGGCAGTTTCTTGGAGACGAACCTCTCTCTTGTTTGACCCCTGAAGTCTCTGTACTCTTCCTTGATGATGACCTCTTTGTCAGTGATCTTGTATACTACTCCACCCCTCGTCCCGATCGGGGTCCCCACCTTTATCACGTGCCCTGTACCCTTGGCCTCCCTCACCATGGCCCAATTTCCTTTTGGGCCCACGATGATTGCGATCAGCTCAAGCTGACTCAGATCCAGGGTCTCAAGATAGGTCTTGGGTTTTCCTTTCTTCTTCTCTTGAATCGCCTCCATCTTGGCGATGAAAGATTCAAATGGGTCTGTCTTGCCCAGCGGGTCATATGAATACTTTTTCTCCTTCTCACTGCCGGCCTTGCCGCTCTCTTCTTCTTCCAAGGTCTTTTTCATGGGGCGAGGGCCCTTGTAGATCACTCCCTCAGCCCCCAGAGTCGTTTCCACCAGGACAAATCCTGAGAACAAGAAAAGGATAAACAGGCTGAAAAGGAGGTATGACTGACTGCTATTTCTTTTTGGCTTTTGCGCCATTCGCTTCACCCTTAAAACTGTATGTTACTGCGTCACAGTTCGTGATCAGTTTGGTCGACCGGGGGGCCACCGGTTTCATGGATACGTTCAAGATATTTACTATCCTCTCCATACGCCCCACCTTGTCGAAAAAGACGGCAACGTTGTGGTAATTACCGCTGACCTCTATTGACACGGGAATCTCTATGTAGAAGTCTCTTGTCCTTTCCCGCTGCGGCCTAAAGAGACGAAACTCCAGCTGGGACTCTGTTCCCATCTGGGTAATAGTCCTCAACAGGCTTGGTATCTCCTTCTTGTTGGGGAGGAGCCTGAGGGCCTCCTTGAATTGGGCATCTACCTGGGCGTACTCTGCTTCGAATTTCTTAAGGGCCTTCGCCCTCACCTTTGCTCTTCTCAACTTGCTCTCAAGCTGGGCTATCCTCTGTTTGGTTTCCGCTATCTCGCCTGTCTTGGGTAGGTAGACAAACCACAGGTAAGCCCCCCCTAGGACTACTATGGTTCCCACAAAGATCAAGATCCTTATGGGCATTTTGATTTCGCCGACTTTTTGAAAGAAAGCCTCGGTTTTCATGTTTGTTCCTTTATTGACCTAGAAATGGTGTATTTGTTCACAGGATATCCCTTATCTCCTCCTTCTTGCCGGTTTCTTTTCCTTCTCTTTGTAGGCATATGTCCTGCATTCCAAGACGAAATCCGAGACATTTAGCCTATACTGGGGCAGGCTTCGCATCCTGGTGCTCTGGAGTTCCACGGAGTTGATGTACTCCGATTTCTCAAGATTAGTCATGAAAAGGGCGACTGTCTCATTATCCATCGCCGTCCCACTCAGGGTCAGTTTTCCTCCCGACTCCTTCAGGGAATTGAGCCACAGCTTATCCTTGGGAACCGCATAGGTTATCTCTTCCAGTAGGTGCACAGGTCCTGTTTTGTTCTTTTCAAGCTCCTTGATGACATTCAGCTTGGCATTGATCTCTTTGATCTTCTTTTCCAACTGCCTGATCTTGTTGATAGTGTTCTGATATCTCTTCAGTTCCGCCCTTACGTTCTCTTCTTCTTTCTTGAGTGAGCCAATGGTGCTGTTGAGCTGAATAAAGTAGTAGACCATGACCGTCATGAGCAAGGCCGTGCTCAGGAAGTAAACAGTGATCTGCCTCCGAATGTTCTCTTTTTTTCTTGCTTCCCTGAAGGGTAGTAGATTAATTTTGATCATTTGTCACCAATGCTCCTCAATGCCAATCCCACGGCCACCCCTGCCTGTGGAGCCATGTAAGAAAGATACCTGGGATCGAATATTTTTTCGTTTATTTCGAGACTAGCAAAGGGATTCAACTCCACTACCTCGCTCTCGGTCTCCATCATCAGGTACTTCTGAAATCCAGGTATCCTGCAAGAACCGCCACTCACATAGATCTTTTCGATCTTCTCCTCGGGGTAGGTTGTTGCCAAGAAATCCAGGGCCCTCTTGATCTCGTTGACCCATCCGGAAACCACGGTTGTAAAGATCTCTTCCATGTCGGCACGTCCCTTGTCGATTTTCGCGCCACCCAGTTTCAACTTTTCCGCTTCCTCGTACGAGATATTGAATTTTGACATTATGGCCTCGTTTATTTGGTAACCCCCGTAACTGGAATCCCTCGTGAAAATGGATACACCATTCTTAATGGCGTTTATTCCCAATTCTTCGGCCCCCACGTTGACTATTGCATAGCAGCCTGACACATCCCCGGTGTTGATCTCAAAGCAGTTCTGCAAGGCAAAGGCATCTACGTCCAGGATCACGGGGTTGAGGCCGGTGAGATGGAGCAGGCTGACATAGTCCTCTACGATGTCCTTCTTTGCGGCCACGAGCATGACGTCCATGTAGTCCGATTCCTTGTCCTTATCTTTCTCCCCCTCCCCCTTTTCTTCACCACCTTCTAACTCTGATAGCATCTCGTAGTCCAAATTCACATCGTTCACATCAAAGGGGATATACTGCTCGGCTTCCTCCTTGATGGTCTCTTCCAGCTCCTCTTCTTTGCGCTTGCTAATGGTTATCTTTTTTACAATGACCGAGTATCCTGAGATAGAGGTGACTACGTTCTTGTTCTTGACCCCCAGATTCTTGAAGAGGTTCTTTATGGCCGAGGACACGATCTCCATTTCTTTTATGGTGCCCTCGACGATTGCAGCGTGGGGAAGACCGATAATGCCAAAGTTTTTCAGGATCATCCCCTTTTTGCCATGGTCGATCTCGGCCAGCTTGATGGAATGGGAACCTATGTCCAGCCCTATACATTGATTTTTCTTAGGAATCGGCATAATGACCTTTTTCTCATTCAGGAAATATTTTGACCTTGTCGGTAAGCTTGTAGCCGAGTGCCAGGATGATTTTTCTCTTTGTCTCCATACGACAGTTTTTTCCCTTTTCGATCCTGTCTATTGTCAATGGAGATACCCCGGCCTTTCGGGCCAACTCTGCCTTGCTCATAAGGAGTTCCTCTCGTATCTCCTTTAAGATGTTTTGGGCCACTTTCTCCTCCGATCAAGTTGTTTTCAGTAGAGCATCTCACTGCTAACTTCATTAGTATAACATCATATATATATGTCGATATTTGTCAACAATTATTTTATAAATTAACTAAATTTTATATAATTTGGGTGTATATAGGGCACAATAAAACAAATTAATACCATATCTTGTATGCCGCGTTTTTGTCAATTTTGCGCTTTTTGGTTCCGCAGGAGACTTGAACACTCCCTTTTGCTCGGCTCCTGTCCCTTTTCCCGGATGAAAGGACCGGCTAAAGAGCCTATGACTGACTCCTGGGTTATCAAAAAATTACTTTACAAATGACGGGGAGAAAGATTAAAGGTTAAC
>JAFDHB010000305.1 GCA_019308985.1 Deltaproteobacteria bacterium
GGGAGGGTTTGGGTTCCCAAGAAACCGGGAGACAAACGCCCCCCGAACGAGATACCCGAGTCTGAACGGGATTATTTCCTGGAGAGGAAATACCCCAGTTTCGGCAATCTCGTACCCAGGGACCTGGCCTCCAGGAGCACAAAGGAGGTGTGCGACGAGGGCAGAGGCGTGGGTCCAACGGGATATGCCGTGTACCTCGACCTGAGGGACGCCATCGAGAGGGACGGGGTGGAGGCAATCAGGCAGAAGTACGGGAACCTATTTCAGATGTATGAAAGGATAACAGGACAAGATCCCTACGAGGTTCCCATGATGATATACCCGGCTGTCCACTATGTCATGGGAGGTCTGTGGGTGGATTACAACTTGATGAGCACCGTGCCGGGATTGTTCGTCTTGGGTGAGGCCAACTTCTCAGATCACGGGGCAAACCGCCTGGGGGCCAGCGCTCTGATGCAAGGGCTTGCGGACGGGTATTTCATAATTCCCTACACTCTTGGAGGATATTTCGCAGGAACCAGCTTGCCCGACGTAACAGCAGACCATCCGGCCTTTCAGGAGTCGACAAAAGCGGTGAAGGAGCAAGTAAAGAAGCTGCTTTCAGTAAATGGCACCAGGACCGTGGACTATTTCCACAGGGAGCTGGGGAAGATACTTTGGGAATACTGCGGTATGACAAGGAACGAGCCTGACATGTTGAAGGCAAAGCAGCTCATCCCTGAACTGAGGATGGCATTCTGGGAAGACGTCAAGGTGCCGGGATCCTCCGGAGATTTCAACCAAGGCCTTGAGAAGGCCCTTCGCGTGGCCGATTTTCTTGAATTTGCGGAGCTGCTCGTAGAGGATGCACTGAACAGGGAGGAATCCTGCGGCTGCCACTTCAATGTGGCTTACCAGACCGAGGATCAAGAGGCCAGGAGAAATGATGATACCTGTTGCTACGTAAGCGCATGGGCATATGGAGGGGACGGTGTACCACCAACGCAAGTGAGGGAGCCCCTTACATTCGAGCACGTGGAACTTACCGAGAGGAGTTACAAGTGACAGACACCATCAACCTTACGTTGAAAATTTGGCGCCAGAAAGGCCCCGATGCGAAGGGGGGTTTAGAGACCTACGATGCCAGGGACATCTCAACGGACATGTCTTTCCTGGAGATGCTCGATGTGGTGAATGAACAACTTATCCTGGAAGGAAAGGAGCCGATAGCCTTTGATCACGATTGCAGAGAAGGTATATGCGGAATGTGCGGCGCGGTCGTGAACGGCATTCCGCACGGCCCGGAAAAAGAGACGACTTTGTGCCAGTTGCATATGAGGCACTTCAGGGATGGAGACACGATCATAATCGAACCCTTTCGCGCCCGGGCCTTCAGGGTCGTCAAGGACCTTGTTATCGACAGGGGCCCGTTGGACAAGATTATTCAAGCCGGTGGATATATCTCCGTGAATACGGGCGGTGCGCCGGAGGCGAACACCATTCCCGTTCCCCAGGATGTGGCGGAGATGGCAATGGATGCCGCGGCCTGCATTGGGTGTGGAGCTTGCGTGGCGGCATGTCCCAATGCTTCGGCGATGCTCTTTACCGGGGCCAAGGTTTCCCATCTTGCCGTTTTGCCCCAGGGAAGGCCTGAGGCGGCCAAGAGGGTCCTGTCTATGTTGAGGAAGACGGACGAGCTGGGTTTCGGCAATTGCAGCAATGAACGGGAGTGCGAAAATGTCTGCCCGAAGGGGATTTCCATCACCAACATCGCCAGGTTCAACAGGGAATTCCTCAAGGCCGCCTTCCTCCTCTCCCGGGGACGTTGATTCATAATTCAGTAACCACGCCACAAGTATCTTGAGCCTTTACATCTTGTTGGAGATACCTTCTCCTTATGGGATGGGCAACACACAGGGTTGGCTCATGTTCAAGAGCCTGGCCATCTCTGTTCCGCTCATGGCACCGTCAATGCCGCAGATCATTGTGTGGTGAAGGACGGCTGGAGGGTGAAGTCTTGCAGATCGTGGCATGGGCACTCCAAACGCCTCGTTCGTGAGGAAGACCTAAGATCGACTTGTTTAATTACGAATCTACGTTATATATTGACAGAGCTGAAGGTTATAGCCCCGATGATAACGGGAGAAAAAATTTCTTACTATCTAGCAAAATAGAAAACCTCCTGTTAAGTAAA
>JAFDHB010000306.1 GCA_019308985.1 Deltaproteobacteria bacterium
AAATGCCTCGTTGTTGAACTTGATTTCACGCAACCGCATCACTGCCGCATCATCTTTGCCGGCGATATGCTCTCCGTACCAGAGCAGGGTGGGGCATGGCAAATTCCGTATAAGTTCCGGAGGTATGCCCTCCCCGCGTCCTACGATAACCAGGTCTGAATTAATGCTTCCCAACACTTCCGGCAGTTTGTCCCTCAGTTCGCGGTAATCGATCATATCCACCACGTAACCCATCTTTATAAGGGCCCGGTAAATGACGTGGGAGTAGTGGTGGTTCTCCTTGTGGGGCCAAAGCAGTGTAATCCGCTTATGGACGGATGGCCCTGTTTGTAACTCTGTCGTCCTGGACTGCTTCACGACTGATTCCCTCAAAACCCTTCCTTTCCCCTATGGTATTCGATCTGAGTTCCAAGACAAACTCAGGGTCCTTTCCCAGGAAAAACATCTTTGCCGCCAGGTCGTTGACTTCAAGAACGGGCTTACATTTGTCTCCGCCTTGAAAATGCGTGCCGCGGATGATGAGACCGTTGTACCCATCTCTTATGATACCCCGGCCCAAAAAGGCAGAGGTGATGACAGGCATACCCAGGGAGAGCACATAACAAAGCTTATCCCGGTACTGTTCAGAGCATGCAGGATAAACAAAGATTGCCTTCCTGTGCCTCTCAATGGGTTCTTGGCTCAGGGTTCGAAACACTATTTGCCGGTTGCTGCGAACCATATCAATGACTTCCCATGGATAATCCTGGAGTCTCGTGCGAGAGCAAATCAGTAAGGACAGCTCCGGATTTGCCCTGGACACGGCATTGAATGCGGTAATGACCGCCGGAGTCATTTCAGGGAAGGACGCATTTCCCTCTTCCCATGCGGCATGGACAAAGGTAAAGTTTGCCCGGGGTGATTTCTTTCCGCCCCTGTCACCAATGGATTCAATCAACAGCCTCTTCAGGAGAACCATGGCAGGATCAAAGCAAGGATCAACGGCCATGCATTTCTTGAGGGCGGTTATGGCTTCTTGCCTCCTGCCCCTTTTCAGAAAGACTCTTGCCAGGCCATAGGCCGCAGAGACTGAATAAGCATCTTCCATCAGCACCCTTTCAAAGCTATCCTGTGCTTGTCTCAACAGATCACCGGCCAGGTATCGTTCTCCTTCTTCCATCAAGGAGACCGTCTTTCTTGAATCAGGCTCAACGACTTTCGCTTGCCCGGTCGTCTTCACGGAAGATGCCCGATCCAGGTCCTCCAGGATCTTTCCGGCCATCCTTCTAAATGTGAAATCCCGGACAATCTTTTGCCCCCTCTCAATAATTTTTCTCCTTTCCTCGGGGTGCGAAATGTAGTGTTCCACCAACTCTTTGAGATGCCGGGGGTCTTTGTATCTCACCAAGGTTTCGCCGAAAATCCCTTCGATACCCTGAATATCATCGGATATGACAAACCCGCCGCTCGCAATCACATCCAGTATCCTCGGGTTCAAAAAGCCCTCCCGCCGCATATCTTCGTGATGATCGTTCAGCACGATCCTGGAAGCTGCGTAAAGGTCGGCCAGGCGCTCGTTTTCATAGTAAAGGCCGCCATAGTGTTCGGGTGGAAGGATATTCTCCCAGCCTTCTCCCCACACCTTGAGGTCATAGGCTGTCTTCCCCAGGTCCTTGATGATTTTTCTGCCGTAAGGGCCCTTGGTATTTCCCACAAAGACGATATCATGGCGGATTTCAGTATTCACCGGGACCTTGGCCGTGGCCCCCACAAGAAGATCCGCCTGGAAACCCCATGACCTGATCTTGTCCAGGAATGGTATGGAAAGACAGTAGATCCTGTCATATCGGGCGAGAATATCAGGGCATATGAGGTCCGGGTGGCTGTGTATCCACAAGATCTTGTAAGGATCTTTGGGCAAGTTGTTGAAGGGAATACCAAAGAGGTGAATCAGTACGTCCGGATCGCTACGGGTTATCCTATGTCCCATTTCCTCGAAGACCCTCTCCAGTTCATGCTTTATCCAGTAGTCGCCCCATCTCAACCTGCGTTCTTCATCCCTTTCAGTGTCGGAAAAGGATAGGATACAAATTCTGTGAGACTCCTTCTTGGAGAGATTTCCTGATTTTTGATATGGGGCGATCGATGGGGCTCGAGTCATCGCCTCCTTTTT
>JAFDHB010000108.1 GCA_019308985.1 Deltaproteobacteria bacterium
CCTCTCCATTCTATCTCCACCCCGATCTCTCTGAAGGCCATCTCCACGAACTCACGCACAGAATGAGACTCTCCGGTGGCGATTACATAGTCATCAGGCTCGTCCTGCTGGAGGATGAGCCACATGGCTCTCACGTAATCTGCTGCGTGACCCCAGTCCCTCCTGGCATCCAGGTTCCCAAGATAGAGCTTCCTCTCCAGGCCCAATTTCATCCGCGCCACCGCCCTCGTTATTTTTCTAGTGACGAAGGTCTCCCCACGGATGGGCGATTCATGGTTGAACAGGATTCCGTTTGACGCAAACATGTTATAGGCTTCCCTGTAATTGACGCAGATCCAGTATGCGTATAACTTGGCAGCCCCATAGGGGCTCCTGGGATAGAATGGGGTCGTTTCTGTCTGGGGCACCTCAATGACCTTGCCGTAAAGCTCACTGGTGGAGGCCTGGTAAAACCTGGTCTTATCCTCCATGTCCAGGATCCTGATGGCCTCCAGCAGCCTCAGCGTCCCGAGGGCATCCGCATTAGCCGTGTACTCTGCCGTCTCAAAGGATACCTTGACGTGACTCTGGGCAGCCAGATTGTAGATCTCATCGGGTTGAACTTCCTGGACTATCCTTATGAGGTTAGTGGCATCAGTCAGGTCCCCGTAATGCATGAAAAAGCGCACGTCTTCTTCATGAGGGTCCCTGTAAAGATGGTCCACCCTCCCCGTGTTGAAGGATGAAGACCTCCTCTTGATCCCATGGACCTCGTATCCCTTGCCCAACAGGTACTCGGCCAGGTATGCCCCGTCCTGCCCAGTAATCCCCGTTATCAACGCCCTTTTCATATTCCTTGCTCCCCTATTTCCTGCTGTTCCCCTTGAGACCCCTTACATATCCTCCCAAAGGTTCTCTTATGCAGCAGCAGTTGTGCGAAGAAACCTTTGAGGAATCGGCAATCCTGTCAAGCTTTGGAGCGACGCAACCATGTCCTTAGACATTGAGCCTGTCGAAAATGTTGCCGCCCAAGCTTTGAGACCTTTGAAAAACTCGTTTTAAGACCAGCAACACGGTTGCCTCGGTCCAAAAAAACAAAGGAAAGGGTTGAGGTCATGCGGAAGCATGCCCCTCCAACTCTGATTCAGTGGCCTTGGAGGGACGGGTTCCACCCCGTCCGTTTCAGCCTGACAATTGTGGGAAAGATTTTCAAAGGTCTCGCTTTGGAGTAAGGCAACCGTGTTGCCGTTCCCAAAATGGAATTCTTCCAAATCCTTTCCCTTTTTTCCCCGCATTCCTTCCCTTATGAGATTCCCGGGAATTAGCATCTGCTTAAGACTTCCAAGGCATTTGCCTCTTTCCCGCATCTAGTCACCCGGCAGGGCTGGTTGAAACAATCTTCGGGAGGGTATGGCCCATATACTTGGCGATGATATGGGTCTGATCCTGTTTCCCATATAGAGAATAATACCACCCAACCAGGTGCTGCCCAAGGCCTCCGCAACTACTTTCAGAGGCCTGGCATCCCTGTCAGAAACAGTATCTCGGGATTTGATTTCGAGCCCAATGAGCCCTGCCCCGGTTTCCAGCAATATGTCAATTTCCATACCGGCCCGGGTCCTATAGAAAAACATCTCTACATCTTGCTGAGTGGTGTGTATCCACTTGTAGAGTTCGCTCACCACCATCGTCTCATACAACTGCCCGCTCATCTCCCCTCTAAACCCCGTCAGTTGTCGCCAAATGCCTACGTCAATCCAGTAGAGCTTTGGAGTCTTGACAACAGAACTCGTGAGATTTCTGTAGTACGGCCGCAAAAGAGCGGTCTGATAGGAAATCCCGAGATATTCAAGATACCTTCTAGCCGTATCAACACTAATGCTTGCGTCCCTGGCTAATTCCGAATAATTGAGCAGCATCCCGGATCTCATAGCGGAAAGCCGTTGGAATTTGCGAAATGGCATGAGATCGTCCAGCCGTGCCAGGTCTCTCAGGTCTCTCTCCAGGTAGGTATAGCCATAGTTTTTTAGCCACTGCCACCTTTGCTCTTCCGGGAGTTCCAGGAGCGCAGGCATTCCACCCCATTCCATGACATGCTTTTCAGAAGCTCGATAGAAATAGTCTTGCATCTCCAGAAGCCTGTCAGGCACCTCTCCAAGGGTCTTATCTAAAGGTTCGCCGGATAGGACGAGGTCCAAAAGAAGAGGGGCTTCAACACCACTATCGCCCGAATCACGGATTTCAGACTGCACCAAGGGCCATAATTCATAAAAAAATGCCCTCCCCGCCAGCGACTCTCGGATTTTGCGCAGCAATAGTATCTGGCTTGAGCCCGTTAGTACCGTGAAGGAGATTTTGCCCTCATCAAATGCATATTTCACCTTTTCAAAAACCGTTGGCTCTTTATGGGCCTCATCTATCACTGCATTCCCGATAACTTCACCCCACGCAACTGTAGACAAATTTCTCATTGTGTCTCGATTCTCTGGAGCATCTAGATTAATATACTTCAAGTTTTCATAAACTCTTTTTGAGAGAGTGGTCTTCCCCGTCTGTCTGGCGCCCGTAATAACCACTATTCGTCGAGAGGTCTCATTGGGAAGCAATTTGGCTAGTAAGCGAGGTTTGAAGGTCTCGAGTTTCATGCGACTTAAATATGCTTTCAATCTTACGATGTCAACATAAATTTAGATGTAAATTCCAGTTGATTGTTGTTTTCACCAGCCCAACCATTTATCTCTCCACATTTCCCACACTATCAGCGGCCATAGGCGATATTGGTGATTAATCCTTCCCGTGAGGTGCTCTTCCACCTTTTCCCGGACAACCTCCTCGTCAAACAGACCTTCTCTCCTGATCCTTTGAGGGGATAGGAGGTCTGTAAGCAGGTCTTTCAATTCCTTTCTAAACCATTGATCCAAGGGAACTCCGAAACCCATCTTCGGCCTTTCGAACAAGTCCGGCGGCACGTATTTCGAAAGCAACTTTTTCAAAATGTATTTACCAGTCCCATTTCTAAACTTCATCCCATCAGGAATGCTGGACGTAAATTCGACTAATCTATGATCCAACAGAGGTACCCTGACTTCCAGCCCCACACCCATGCTTGCCCTGTCAACCTTCGTCAACATGGCATCCGGAAGATAAGTCTCTTGATCGACCTTCATCAACTTGGCCATCAAGGGCATGCTCTGCGTCTTCTCAAATTCTTCCTCGTATCGACTATGAGGAGGATATCTACCCAGGAGCCTGAGAACTTCTTGTTTCGACCACAATGCTATGGTCATCCTATACGCTTCGGATAGGTCTCCCGTATCAAGAATTTCCTTCAGCCTTTCCCACTTGTCTTGAAAGTTCCGCACCCTCAGCTTGGCGGGCAAGAAAGCTCTGCATGGCTTATATACCCTTTCAACCCATGACGAGGGCACATGAGCAACCATCCATTTTGCCCCTGTCCGCAAAAACCCGGAGAATCCCTCAAAACCGGAAATCAGGGACCGGGTTGTCCAGTAGCGAATGTAACCGCAAAACTGCTCATCCCCACCATCCCCTGAAAGCGCCACCGTTATATGAGAGCGAGCCAGGCGACAGACAAGAAAGGTAGGAATTGCCGAGGAATCCGCAAAGGGTTCGTCGTAGAGCTCGGGTAAGCGCGGTATGACATTCAATGCTTCCTTTGGAGTCACATACAGTTCTGTGTGGGACGTCCCCAGATATTCAGCGATTTTCGAAGCAAAAGGCGCCTCGTTATATTCTCCTTCCTTAAATCCAATCGTGAAGGTCTTCACTGGCGTATTGTTGACCTTTTGCATGATAGCAACAACAAGAGAAGAATCAATACCGCCACTCAAAAGAGCACCAAGGGAAACATCACTGATGAGGCGGTCTCCCACCGCCTGCCGTATCAATCTATCAAGCTCCACCAGGTACTCCTCTTCAGACATACGTGAGGTGGCCTCTGATTCGATGATCCTCGGGGGCTCCCAATACCTTCTCGTGTCTGTCGTCCCTTTGCTCCATATCAGGTAGTGGCCAGGTAGCAGTTTTCTTATTTGTTTAAAAATGCTTTTTGGTGCTGGAACATATTGGTAATGAAGGAAAAGGGCCAGTGAATCCGGATCCACTTCTAGCTGAAGGTCATTAAAAACCATGATGGCCTTGAGTTCGGATGCGAACACGAAATCTCGGCCTTGCTGGTAGTAGTAGAGAGGCTTTATCCCAAGCCGGTCTCTCGCCAGGACCAGGGATTTGCTCCTTTTGTCCCACAGGGCAAAGGCAAACATTCCTACAAAGCGTTGCAGGCAATCTATTCCCCATTCAAGATAGGATTTGAGAATCACCTCCGTGTCTGTTCTGCTTTGAAAAGAATGTCCCCTTTGTTCCAGCTCCTTTCTTATAGCTTTGAAATTGTACACCTCTCCGTTATGGACGATAAGCACCTGGCCATCGTCACTGGCCATTGGCTGGCGCCCGGCAGGGGATAAGTCAATTATGGAAAGCCTCCTGTGCCCAAGGCCAACTCCATTCTCTTCATCCAAATAGGCCCCAGAGTCATCAGGACCCCTGTGTCTCATAGAGACAGTGGCATCTTGCAGCGAGTTCCTCAGGTCCGTATATTTGCTATTGCTTTTGAAACCAACTATCCCGCACATAGGTTTAATCCAATCCTTTAAACCTTAGTTTTCTCTCATGGATTTTATCTGGACATTGAAGAGTTCGTCAAAGCGCCTGTTGATAGTATCCAGAACGAGTCCTATCCCAGCCAGAATGAAAGAAAGAAGCACGCTCCCAACGGAAAATATAGCTAGAGGCACATGAGAAACGTATCTTGTTTCGATATACTCATCGACCACTACCCATCCGGCTATTAACCCAACAATTAGACCAAGGCTTGCGAGTGTTAGAAAAAAAACCAGTGGCTTGTAATCACGGAATATTCTTAATATGGTCTTAACGACCAGAAGACCATCCCGGAATGTATTAAGTTTTGAATAACTTCCTTCGGGCCTCTCCCCATAAGGGATTTCTATTTCTGTGATATTGAATCGCTTATCTATCGCCTGCAAAGTCAACTCTGTCTCGATCTCAAAGCCTTGACTCAGAGTAGGACAGCCCTTGACGAATCTGCGGGAGAAGCACCGATATCCAGAAAATATGTCCTTTAGCCTCACCCCAAAAAGCAATCTGATAAGGCCTCTGATAAGATAATTCCCAAAAAGATGAAATCTTGGAAAAGATTTGTCTTTGTGCTTTTGCAGTCTCACCCCGACACTCATATCATAATCCCCAGAAATAACCGGCTCTATCAGCTCCCTGGCATAGGATGCAGGATAAGTATCATCACCATCCACCATGAGATAGAAATCGGCTTCGACCCGCCTGAACATTGACTGAACCACATACCCTTTCCCTTGCCTTGGTTCTTTCTGAACTATCGCTCCGTTTCTGTGCGCAATTACCGCTGTATCATCCGTGCTGTTATTATCGAACACATAAATCTTTGCATCGGGTAGAACCTCTCTGAAATCTCTGATCACTTTCCCGATAGTAATTGCTTCGTTATAACACGGGATCAGAATAGCCACAGATACCTTTTTCATCATTATTTTTCTCCTCGCGCAGCAAAACTACCCTAAAGCATGGATGCCAAAATCTTCAAGGGGATCTTTCCTAATTCACAACCAAAGCCCCATCCCACCGTACCGCATTCTATGACCCCCCCAGATCCATCCGTCCACCGGATCCCGCATCACTATCAGCTTTTCATGTCCTCTGTCTGTTATGCGCTTAACTTAAGAATGAACTTCGTCTTAACCATCCTCTTTTGTGCATCAAATCCCCAAAAAAACGATAGCCTACCCACGACTGGATAAACCATAAACTCTCAACTGGGAAGCGATACCTTGAATAACCCACGGGGCCCGGGATGGCCAGGAAATAGATGTTGGCGAGCAAAATGATCCACATCAACGAGGCTCTTTGTCGAATAATCGCTACTGCGCCTATACCAGCTCCCAGGGCAATCATAAACCGAACAAAAACCTCTAGAAGAAGAAAACCATCCTGCCGTGACAGGAATCGATATATTTTCTTGGAAAAAGAGGGTTCCGCCACATCAAAGAAGTGAATTCGATCCTGATGCCATCCTGTCAAGATGTAGATTTCCGTCAGATTGCTTCCTCCTACTGTCTTCAGAATCCCATAGATCCACTGCTTGAGATAGTTTCCAGGGTAACGAGAGAGTTCTTGCAGACCGATCTTTTGATACAAGCTAAAGATTTCCATGATGTTGAGTGGTCTTCCCAGCCTAGCCTGTTCTCTTGAAACAAGAGCTCGTGCTTTCTCTTTGATGATCTTTCTCCCTTCATTGAATGGTATACCTCTGGCAGATTCCCAAACAAAAGGAACATGATACTCCATCAGTTGAACACCTTTAATGCCCGAGAAGGTAAAAGCATGAAAATGTGAATAGTTCCTGACGTACCAAGGAGTTAAAAGTATTAGGTAGGGCAGGGAGAAGGCAATGATTCTCTGTACTCGTTCCTTTATTCGATCCGGAGAGAACAGAAGAAGCCCTACAACCAGTATTGGGAAATAAAGGATAGCTGGCCTGACATATGCAGCTGCCCCCGTCAGTACACCGGCTAAGACCAAAAGAATAAGTCTGTTTGAACGATAAAAGAAGCCTACACACAGGATCGCGCCCAGGAAAAATGGAAGGAACCAAACCTCTGAAAGAATAAATTTAGGAAAGGCAAGGCCGCCCGGCTCCACCAGCATGAAAATGAGAATCCCTCGGGCCAGGATCTCGCTCGACAGACAGCGGAGTCCCCAAAAAAGCAGAAAAGCCACTCCCAGGTAGACCAACTCCTGCCAAAAGACAGCCCAGCAAGGGCTTCCCATGCGAGCGCAATTGAGTGCAGCAAGAAATAGGGGATAACCCGGGGTTCGAAAGGCCTCTGGAAAGAAAGGAGGTCCGTCGCTCTGACTGAAAACAGCGTGATGGCACAGATTTTTACCAAGTCTCCAGTAACCGTATGAGTCAGGTTGAAAGGCTGCTCCTTTGACGGCAATAAAATAACACAAGAACCCTATCCTTGCTGTTAGTAGGAAGAGGACGAGAACCGAAAACAGATTTTTCCGCAGGAAGTGAAAGAAGTTTTTCTTCACAATCCCGCCCTCTGTCTTTTCACACAATGCAACTCTCCTTTCAGGCCATCCCATATAACTCCAGATGAGACTTAATCATTTTATCTACACTAAACATATCCTTTACCCGAACTTGGCCCTTTGCCCCCAATTTTTTAGCCCACTCTTGATCTCTCAGGACCATAATAATCTTTTCTGCCATGACTACTGGATTTCTAGGAGGAACCAACCATCCTGTTTCACCATCTACTATGGCTTCTCTGTTTCCTCCAACATCTGTCGCCACAACGGGAAGACCGGCTGCCATTGATTCAAGTATGACATTAGAGAAGCCCTCTTCATGGGATGCGAGGACGGACAGGTCGCTTGCTGCAAGCAACTCGGGAACATCCCACCTTTGTCCAAGGAATTTTACAGCTTCCCCGATGCCCAGTAGGGAGGCTTCTCGTTTCAGGTAATTGCCGATTCCCCGGTCTTCGCCAACTACGATGAGCCTTATTTCCGGAACCTTTCTTATGGCCAAAGCCACAGCACGGAATAGATCCGAGTGCCCTTTGTACGGTATGAGATTAGCGATAACAATCACGGCTTTTTCCCTGGGCTTAAGGCCAAGCTTCTGTCGCACACTCATCCTGGATGAACGGGCTGATTTATATGGCTTCGTATCAACGGCATTGTAAATGAGGGTAAGTTTGTGCGGGTCAATGTGATCACGGCGAACAACGTCATTCCAAACGGCTTTTGAGTTGACCGTTACGCGGTGGCTCCATGCATTTGCCATCAAATCGAGAGGGCGCAGGAGCCTGTACCTTTCCTGATGAGTTCCGAGTGCTCTCCGGCTCGTAATCACAAGAGGAACTCTACACAATTTCCCTGCCACTGCGCCCATGAAGGTAACCAATGGCAGGAAAGCATGGAACACATCAGGTCTGTAACGGATCGTAGTGTGGATCAGTTGTAGTTGTGCTACAAATGTCAGCCAAGGCCTCTTTTTCTGACTCTCCCTCTTCCAGGCACTGATGACAGGTATACTTAAAGTTTCCAGTTTAGGCCGAAGTTTTCCCTGACCATTAAGCACAAACACCTTGCATTTCAAACCCACCTGAACAAGTCCTTGGATAAGTAGGAGCATCTGTGTCTCAGCACCACCCAACTCTAATGAGCCAATGGCAAACAGGATTTTCTTCTGCGGAATCCTTCTTTTCAACCCTACTGCTCAGTTCCTAAGAATGGAATCGTAGAACCTTTCGTATGCATCCACGCAGCGTTCCAAGGAAAAATACTTTCTGACCCTTCTTTTGCCATTTTCACCCATATTTAGGCGCAATTTTGGGTCCACTAGTATCCTACCGATGGCTTCAGAGAGGGCTCTGGGTGACGAAGCTGGCACTAGAATACCCGTCTCACCATGGACAACTGCATCGCGATTGCCTCCTACGTCGGTTGCAATAACCGGCAAGCCTGCCGCCATATATTCAAGGATTGCATTTGAGAATCCTTCGTGGTGGGAAGTTAACACACCTACGTCAGAGCTAGCCAATATCGCAGGAACATCAGACCGCTCCCCGAGAAATATTACTCGATCATCCAAGCTCCATTGCCTAGTCAACTGTCTAAGGAACTCCATCCTCTGGTTAGGATATGAGCCAATAAGGACGACCTTCCAGTCCGGGCCCTTTCTCTTTAAGTGCCTTAGAGCCCGAAACAGATCCTCATGGCCTTTGTAAGGGATCAAGTTGGCCAGAACTGCAAAGATCACTGCATCTTCAGGCCATCCCTCCTTTGCTCTGAATTCAAGGGAATTCACGGGTTCACTAAAAGGTTCAAGGGGAATGCCGTTGTGGATCAAGTAAATTCGTTCAGGAGAGATACCAAGGTCTCTCAATTCTGCCGCAACCGCCTTAGAGTTCCCCAGGACATAATCTGCCGATCGAAGTGCTCTTCGTTCCAGCCACTTTTCCCCCGGGAAGGCTTCGGGGCGGATGATCTGGCTGCGCTTACTGATAACCAAAAAACAACAAGCTGAAGCAAAACGCGTGGCAAGCCATCCAATGCTGCTCGGCTCCGGAAGATAGCAATGAACTATGTCTGGTTTGAATCTGTTTATTTCCTGCGCCGTGGCAACTATCTTAGAGCAGATTCCATAGATAGCACGGATCTTGGGCACTTCTAGGCAAGCTTTTCCCTCAATCCTTGCAACATCCATTCCCGCATCATCCAATGGCCCCCTAAGGGGGCCGTCCGGCCCCAGAAGCCGGACACGTA
The DNA here is from genome assembly GCA_019308985.1 of Deltaproteobacteria bacterium. The sequence continues at coordinate 9,394 of JAFDHB010000108.1, forward strand.
TCTCGAGAAAAGTTCTGTTCAAGCGTGGCAAAACAAAAGAAAGATGGCGTTCGGTACCACCAATCTGGAAACCCCCTACCAAGTACAGCAAACGAAAACGATGTTTGGACATTTGTTTGGAATGATCGTCTGCTATTAGGAAGAAATTCCAGCTACCTCCTTGTTCCTGCGAACGAAAAGATACTCGTTGCATCCATGCCCGCCAGCACAAGTCTTGAGACCGTGAAGACAAAAGCCACGCTGTTGCAAGAACTCTATGACTTCTTCAGGCTTGGCCACTTCAAATGGATATCCTCCCACCCAATCGATCAAATCATGAAAGACCGACATGCCTCGCTCCTCCTGACGCTTTCTCCAATCCGCAAAGGGTAGCGGATTTTGGAAACGGGCCAACCTAATAGTGGCTGAACGCAGTTCAAAAAACAGTCCGACGCCTGCCAAGATCAGCCCTTTTACCACTTTGGGCGATTTTAGGTATGAACGCTTGATGAAAAGCCATCGACGGCTAGCCCCGCCTTGGTCGTTATAAATAGCGATAGCCAGCTTTCCACCTGGCTTGACTCTCTCTGCGGCCAATTGCAGAGCTCTCCACATAGCCCCTGTATGATGCAGGACTCCCCATGCATATACCACGTCAAAATGACCCAATGAATTCATATACTCTTGGTCTAGCACCGATCCTCGTTCTACGACCCAACGGCGAGAATCATCGGCGTGTGTCTCCAGTACTCGACGGGAGGTTCTGACCGAATCGATGTCATGGTCAAAAGCGTGAACACTTGCACCTAAAATGTGTGCCGCAAGACTGCTAAGACCGCTTCCACTCCCAATATCAAGAAAACTATAGCCTTCCAATGACTCCTGACGCAAAATCCTCTGGATACTGACAATAGAGCTCTCTATGCGCTTCTGGTTGATGTGTCGAATAAACTTTGCCCAGTTTCGTCCGAAACTGAATCGCGTTTCTGACTCCTGAATCGATCCTAAGGTATCTCTACCCCAAACGTATGATTTTTTATCAGTTTCCCCCCATTTATGAGCTCTTTCCTCTCTTAAGCCGATCTCTTGAGCAATATGCTCATATCTGCCGTCTTTTCTTAATAAGCTCAAATAGAAATCAAGCCCCTCAATGGCCTGCTCCTCTACTGTCTGCTTCAATCTTTCGATCGCAGGCTGCGCTCTCAAAGTCCACCAGACAGGGTGAGTTAACACATGAAGTCGCCTATAAGTCTCTCCAGACAAGACATCCCGAAGCTTCTCATATCTCCAAATGCCGTTAGAATCTGATATGTACTTATATCCTTCCCATATGGCCGAAGAGCACACATTGACCATTCCGTGAATCACCTCCGTTGTGATCAATCGCTTTCTGGTTAGGAGATAGTTATGGAAAGAAATAGATCTCATAGGCTCTTTCAACAAATCTTCCAGAATGCCTTTCTCAGCGCCTATGAATTCAAGGATTTGGCTTGAGTCTTCTCTAGGAGATTCTTGAAATGCATCCACGTCAAAATGCAGGCCGATTACGTGACCTAGTTGCGCTATCCTCCGGAAAATCTCAATAATCCGGGGAGCGAACACGTTGTAGTAAGGACTGTGAAGGAATATGTGGTATATGCACTTCAATGACCGTTGAGCTTCGATCTCTGCCATCCTCAATGCCTGCTGAGGACTATAATCAACGTCGTGGCGCCAGCAAACGACGGGACCTGAGTGGCCTTCATCATAATGCACGAATCTATATTTTCTTGCTGCTAGTTCCAGGAGCCGGACATATTCCTCGATCGTAAAATCATTGCTGCCGTATGCCCTTCTATTCAGTGGCAACTGAATCGCCTTTCCGTCAATCTATTCTTTTCTTGGAGATCCAGCCTCAGTTTCTGTCTTCCGTAGGACCCGACCTGGATTGCCAACCACCGTTTCTCCCGCGCCCACTGGCCGTATTACCACTGCCCCCAAACCTATGAAGGCCTTTTCACCTACAATCCCATAGTCAATAATTGTACTATTCGGACTGATCCAAACCTCTGCACCAACCGTCACGTTCCCCGAAAGAATAGCTCCTGCCGCTATCAAAGTTCGCGGCCCGATGCGGCAATTATGGGCAATATGAACATGGTCATCGGTTTTCACATCATCTTCTATGACGGTCATGTCCAAAGTTGCTCGAACGACAGTGCAATTGGCGCCTATTTCAACTCGATCACCTATCCGCACACCTCCGATGTGAGGAAACTGAACTAGCTTGCCTTTTCCATCTCGCGCGAACCCGAATCCATGGTCTCCGATCGTTGTGTTTGATTTTATTATACAATCTTTACCAATTACGACATTTTCACCAAT
>JAFDHB010000109.1 GCA_019308985.1 Deltaproteobacteria bacterium
AAAGGCGGCTTCACTGACCAAACAGCTTTTGGCCTTCAGCCGCAAGGAGGTGATCCAGCCCCAGGTCCTGGACCTGGGGCAAGTTGTCAGGGAAGGAGAGAAGATGCTCAGGCGGATAATCAGGGAAGACATCGAGCTTGAAACCATCCTGGCTCCTGATCTGTGGAAGATAAATATGGACCCGGGCCAGTTGAACCAGATCATCATGAACCTGGTGGTCAATGCCGGCGATGCCATGCCCCATGGAGGAAAACTCACTATGGAGGTGGCAAATGTAGAGCTTGGCACTGACTATTTGGAGTCCCATGGGTTGAGAGACGAACCAGGCCCTTACGTGATGCTGGCAGTGACGGACACGGGTATCGGCATGGACGAGGAAACCATCTCTCAGATTTTCGAGCCCTTTTTCACCACGAAGGAGAAGGGCGAAGGCACGGGACTGGGGCTTTCCACCGTGTACGGCATCATGAAGCAGAACAGGGGCTATGTGTGGGCCTATTCAGAGCCGGGTAAAGGGACCGCCATGAAGTGCTATTTTCCTGCCATGATTGGGGAGCAGGAAGAGCCCCCTCAAAACACATCCCCTCAAGGGAGTTTGGCAGGATCTGAGACTATCTTGATTGCAGAGGACAATGATGCCCTGCGAAGGACCGCGGCAAAGGCCCTGAGAAGCTATGGTTACAGGGTCTTGAAAGCCAAGAACGGCGATGAGGCAAGGAGCTTGATCAACCGGTTCAAGGGTCCCGTCCACCTGCTCCTTACTGATGTTATTATGCCGGGTATGAGCGGAAGGGACTTGGCGGAGAGGATTAAGGCGAAGAGACCCGACATCAAGGTTCTGTATATGTCTGGTTACACGGACAATACCATTACCATCCACGGAGTCCTGGAGCAAGGAGTCGATTTTATTCAGAAACCATTCACTCCCGGAGCCCTTGCCAGGAGGGTCAGGGAGGTCCTGGATGAGTAGTAACAACCCTCTGCTGCCCTTATTTTTCCCCATTGTGGGAGCGGCATCTTGCCGCGATAACCAAGGCTCAGTGCCCTCCCGGGACAATTCAGTCATATCCTTACCAGGAATGTCTTTGGGTCCAGGAACAGGCTCACCTCCTCCGAAGGGGCATCCTCTTGATCTTTCAGGAGCCTGAGGAGAACCCCATCCTCTTCCGGCTGCAACTGCAAGATGATAGAGAACAGGTCATCGACCTGGTGGCATGGATGGGGGATCCCCCTTTCATTGACCTGAGTTATGTGACGATGGGAGAGGGCGGAGAGCCAGATCCCTATTTCAAAGTCCCCGGCCAATCCCTTCAGCCCTTCAAGGGTCTTCCTCCCCGCCTTCTCAAAATCCAGGCCATCCAGCACCAGTATGCCTGGTTTGAAGCCCGCCTTGTCCTTAAGGTTGGCGAGGTTTCCTCGCAGTCGGTCCACATCAAAGCTCTGCTTGAGGTAGGCAAGAATCATCCTATTTCCCTCAAGACTCTGCCTCAATTCTATCTCTTCTTTGATATCCATGGCACGAACTATGTCGGAGAAAATCACATGGTAATAGGAATCGATCTTTTCCGGCTGATCTTCCAGAGATATGTGCACCAGTTTCTTTTTTCGGAAAAGGGCGTCAAAGGCAAAATTTATCAGACAGGCCGTCTTTCCCGTCCCTGCCCTTGCGATGACTATGCCCAGGTCACCCGCGCCCAATCCCTTTTTCGAGGAATCCTCCAGGATCCTCAAGGGACTTATCTTCTTGAAGTCTTCTATCACACTTACCCCCTTTCCCTTTTCTCTGGTTATTGTTTGAGGCTCTAGGCTGATCCCCTTTGTCGAAGGTTCTTTTTCAAGGCTTCTGCAATCTCCGCCGGCACCTTGGCATATCGGGAAAACTCCATGGTAAACTCCGCCTTTCCCTGGGTCAAGGACCTGAGGGTCGTGGCGTAGCCGAACATTTCCGCCAGCGGCACCTCCGCCTCAATAGTGGTGAACACGCCGTCCTCAGTAGAGCTCATTATGATACCCCTCCTCTGGTTGATGGAGGCCATCACGTTCCCCTGGTATTCTGAAGGGCACTCTACGGACAGCTTCATGATCGGCTCCAGGATGATAGGTTTCGCCCCCATATAGGCCTGCTTGAAGGCCCCTATCGCTGCCTGCATAAAGGCCCGCTCCGAGGAGTCGACCGCGTGGAACTGTCCGTCATTTACCGTCACCCTAAGGCCCAGGACAGGAAAGCCCGTCATGGGCCCCTTCTCCAGACATGATCTGAAACCCTTGTCCACGGCAGGGATGAATTCCGACGGGATGACACCCCCCTTGACCTGGTTTACAAACTCATAGGTACCGTCCTTCGAAGGCTCCATGAAACCGACAACACGTCCGTATTGACCCGCTCCCCCGGTCTGTTTCTTATGGGTATAGTCGAAGTCGACCCTCCGGGATATGGCCTCGCGGTATGCGACCTGGGGTTGCCCAACGGTTATCTGGGCATCGAATTCCCTCTTCATCCTTTCCACGTATATTTCCAGGTGCAGCTCGCCCATACCCGAGATTATGGTCTCGCCCGACTCGGGATCCACCTTTGTCCTGAAGGTAGGGTCTTCCCTTACAAACCTGCCCAGGGCCTTGGCCATCTTGACGCCGGACTTATTGTCCGCAGGTGTCACGGAAAGGGAGATCACGGGTTCGGGGACGAACATGGAAGACATGGCATAGGCAAGCCTTCCATCCGTAAAGGTGTCTCCCGAAAAGCATTCCACGCCGAAAAGCGCTACGATATCACCGGCATGGGCCTTGGAGATGTCCTCCATCTCGTCTGCGTGCATCCTTACCAGCCTGCCCACTTTGACTTTCTTCCTTGTCCTCGTGTTGACGATATCATCTCCCTTGCCCAGGGAACCTTGATAGATCCTCAGGGATGTCAACTGCCCGTAAGGGGTCACTTCCAGCTTAAAGGCCAGGGCCACGAGGGGGGCATCGGGGCTTGGATTGAGCTCCACGGGCCTTTCACCATGATCCAGATCTACGGCCTCGTTCCTCACCTCGTCGGGTGAAGGGAGGTAGAGGTTAACTCCGTCGAGGAGCGGTTGAACACCTATGTTCTTGTACGCGGAACCCAGGAACACGGGGGTAAGTCCCCTTGAAAGGGTCCCCTTTCTCACCGCCTCGTAGATCAGGGCCTCATTCACCCTTTCTTCGAGAATGGCCTCCATGAGGTCATCTGAAAACATGGAGGCTGCATCTAGTAGTTCCTCTCGTCTTATGCCCGCCTCCTCCATCAGCTCGGCAGGGATATCCTCTGTCTTCACGCTGCTCCCAAAAGGCCCCTCGAAGTAAATCGCCTTCATGGCCGCCAGGTCGATTACTCCCCTCAGGCGGTCCTCCAGGCCGATGGGAATCTGCATCAACACAGGATTGTGATTCAACCTCTCTCTCAACTGTTCAACAACCCGATAGGGATCCGCCCCCGCCCTATCACACTTGTTTATGAAGGCCACCCTCGGAACCCTGTAACGATTCATCTGCCGATCCACCGTAATGGACTGGGACTGCACTCCCCCTACTGCGCAAAGGACAAGGATGGACCCGTCAAGGACCCTCAGGGCACGCTCCACCTCGATGGTGAAATCCACGTGGCCCGGGGTGTCTATTATGTTGATCCTGTGTCCCTTCCATTCGCAGTAGGTCGCTGCCGAAGATATGGTGATTCCCCTTTCCTTCTCCAGCTCCATGGAATCCATCTTGGCGCCGACCCCGTCCTTGCCCTTTACCTCGTGTACCGTGAATATCCTCTTCGTGTAATAGAGTATCCTCTCCGTCAGGGTGGTCTTCCCAGAATCGATGTGGGCGCTTATTCCAATATTTCTAAGTCTCTTGATATCCTCAACCATCTCAAAATCACCTGCAAGACTATCCTCCGCATACTACCTGTACCCAATGAATTCAAGTTATCCTTCCTAAGGACGGGTTGTCAGGACGAAAAAAGAGGGTCGAGAACAGCTTTGACCCTCTTCATGCAACGATCCGCCAACCGTTGAGGAGTATTATAGCCATGTATTGGTGGAAGTCAACCGCCCCGGACTATTTTTCTAATCCCTGTAGGAGCAGCTTGTAGCTGCGATTTGTGGGCCATGCCTCATGCATCGGTAATCGCGACTGGAAGTCGCTCCTACAAGGGAAAGATCAATGCTAAGGGGGTTTCCCACATCTCCTATTTATCCAAAACTTCCCTGACCCTCCTGGCAAGGGCCTCTGGAGTGAACGGTTTCTGAATAAAATTGACTCCTTGCTCCAGGACTCCATGGGTGGTAATGGTATTGTCCGTGTAACCGGACATGTACAGCACCTTGATCTCGGGTCTCTTTGCCTTAATCCGCTCCGCCAGGTCCATTCCGTTCATGCCCGGCATAATAACATCAGTAAGGAGCAGATGGATGCTCCCATTGAACCCGCCGCTCAGCCTCGTTGCCTCCTCCCCGTTCTCGGCCTCCAAGACCTTGTACCCGTAACTCATCAGGGCCTTTGCCGCGATCCTTCGCAGGGCATCACTGTCTTCTGCAATCAAGATTGTCTCAGATCCTCCCAAATCCCCTTGGGCAAATGTTATTTCAATGGGCTCTCCCTCCTCCCCAATCATGGCCGGAAAATAGCACTTCATGGTGGTCCCTTTGCCCGGCTCTGAATAGGCCCACACATAGCCATTGTTCTGTTTCATAATCCCGTACACGGTGGAAAGCCCCAGTCCCGTGCCTTCGCCCTTTTCCTTGGTGGTGAAAAAGGGCTCGAAGATATGAGAGATGGTTTCCTCGTCCATGCCCATGCCCGTGTCCGTCACTGCCAGCATCACGTAGGGACCGGGTTTGTCCTTCAGACCGTGGGAATTGAAATAACCCCTATCCAGCTCTACATTTGCCGTCTCGATGGTCAGCCTTCCTCCATGGGGCATGGCATCGCTGGCATTGACCACCAGATTCATGATGACCTGGTTTATCTGGCCAGGGTCAATGTCGACTTTCCACGGATCGGTTTCCAACACTGTCTCAAGGTCGATGTCTTCCCGGATTATGCGCCTGAGCATCTTCTCTCCTTCCCTGACAACTTGCCCCAGGTCCAGGACCTGGGGCTGGATCACCTCCTTGCGGCTGAAGGCCAAAAGCTGTTTGGTCAGTGAAGCCGCCTTTNNTGGTCTCCATTAATGCGAGCTGGGCATTACCCAGGATAGTGGTAAGGAGATTATTGAAGTCATGGGCCACACCCCCTGCGAGCCTCCCAATGGCCTCCATCTTCTGGGCCTGCCTGAGCTGCTCTTCCAGGCGGTTGTGCTCGGTCATGTCCTGAACAACGGAGATTATGACCTGTTCTCCCTCCAGCTCGATCAACTCGGCATTGATGACCGTCTCCATAACATTACCCGTCCTGCCACGCAGTTTCGCCTCAAAATTACGCACCGAGCCCTTTTCCCTGAGCCTGGTGACAAACCGCTTGCGATCTTCGGGGTCAACCCAGTGACCGACTTCTGCGGAAGTATGGCCGATGACCTCCTCCCTCTTGAAGCCCGTCATTTTGACAAATGCCTCGTTTACTTCCAGCAGCCGTCCCTCGTCTAACGTGCCCAGTATCACCCAGACAGGGGCATTATGGACGACCTTTCTGAACTTCTCTTCGCTCTTTCTCAGCTTCTCTTCAGAAGCCCTCAATGCCTCCTCCCTGCGCCTCCTATCCTCTATTTCCTCCTTTAATTGCTGGGTGGTCGCTCTCAGTTCGCCGGTATGCTTGTTCACTTCTTCCTGGAGATGGTAGTTGAAATTCCTCAGCCTTTCATCTGCCTCCCTCAGATGATCCATCATTTCGTTAAAGGCAGAACCAAGCTGGCCCAGCTCATCCCTGGAGTCCATATCAATTCTTTTTGTCACAGATGGTCCTTGTTTTTTGACCTCCTGGATCAGGGAGACTAACTTGCCCAGGGGCCGTGTCACCCAAATTGCTTGGGCCGCGATCAGGGAAATCACGGCGAGTAATAGAAAAACAAAAGTTACAAGGACTGAATAATTGACAATCCGGCTTACTTTATCGCGGATAATTGCGGCAGGGAAACCCAGTCTGATAGTTGCAATGTGTTCCTTGTTATAGTTGAACACAGGGATATATGCTTCATAATATTCCTCTCCATTGTATTGATATTCTTCAATGCTGTTATTACCGCTCCCTATTGAACGGATGATAGCAGGATCAGTTACCTTCTTTCCCTGTTGAGCAGTGTCGTTGTGAAACAATATTCTGCCTCTAGGGTCTGTCACCATGGCGTAGGAGATAAGCTCGTGATTGTCCACAACATCTTGACACTCCTTCTCAAAGCCTAGTATATCTTCAAGGGGTATGCCAAGTTCCAATATCTCATTCAACTCGTAGGCTAAGTGATCGGCTATAACCATTGTCTCTGATTGGAGGGCTCTGCTGTACTCCCTCTTGAACTCTCTACTCCAAATAAGGGTGCTGGCACCACCAGCCAGGAGGGGGATGGAAATTGCAATCATAAGGATTTTGGCCCGTATGGAAACATTCATTTCTCTTGCTCCCAGGCAAACCTTGTGACTACCTGGACTGCCAGGAGTATACTGCTCGGGATCCTGATGCCGAGTTTTCTGGCCCTTGCCAGGCTTACTACCGGCTCGCCCTTTACTGTGGGTTTCATGACGTAACTAGGAGGACTCCTTCCCTCTGCGAGGATCCCGCGGGCTATTTTGCCTGCCGCCAGTCCTTGCTCATAACCGGATACGGTTACGGTGCACAAGGTTCCATAAGAAATACGATCCTTCCAGAAACTGAAGTCCGGAAGCCTGCTGTTCTCTGCCGTCCATCGTAACACCTTTGTATAGGGCACGTTGTTGCCGTCCTCATCCTTGTAAGTGAAAATACCCAGGAGGGCAACAGCGTCGACCTTGCCCTGATAATCCTCCATCCTTTGCTTGTATTCATCAAAGGTATGAATCACGTCCCAACCGACAATTTTCACACCCGGGGGAAGTTGATCCAATCTTTGTCTCATCCTTTTCAAAACCCCTGCCCAGGTTGCACCGGTATCAACTATCACCACAATTTTCCTCACTTCCGGGACAATCTTCTTTAATAAACTCACCGACGGGATAAAATGCTCCCCTTCTAATACACCCGTGATATTGCTGCTGCCGACAAAACCATATTGGTGGGGATCTCCATTAACCCCACTGAATACAAAGGGTATATCTCTATTGAGGTAGTACTTGGCAACGTATTCCTGGGCACTGTCGTCGGTTGTATAGACCAGGTCAGGCTTCCAGGTATCAATCAAACGCCTGGCTTCCCTCCCTGCCTCCTGGATCCATTCCTTGGAGCTTTTCCTCTTGGCATCCATTTGAAAGACCCTGTATTCTATATCCAGGTCTCGCAGGGCATATTTGAATCCCTTGAACTGGTCATCCGTCCACTTCCACGGCGAGTGATAGCTCATGATATGTAACACCTTCCATTTTTTCTGAAGAGATGAGACATCCTTCGCTCCTGCGGTCTGGGAAGGAGACATGAGAAGAATAATGGAGATAGAGATCATCAGGACGTAAAGGACGCTTGTGATAATCTTGGTCTTTTCACCCTTTTCCATGAGTTACCTCCAGTAGTATGGTTGCAGGCTTGGTTTCCGGAGTTTCCGGATATTTGCTCGGCGCGTTATGACCCCGGGGGCATTTTCGGACGAAGGAATGTGGAAGACAGGGAAGTAGTGTTAGAAAACTGAGATGTGTTTGTTGCTCTTGTTTCGGATCTTTACTCTGGCTCTTAATGTCGGGCATTTGGATCAAAGCAATTACACTCTTGCTCATTTGTGGATTTTAATATGTAATTTTACCAACATAGAGTTCATTGATCAAGATTAAAGACAGGGAAAACACTAGATTCCTAAGAGAGGCCTATCGTGCACAAGGATATCAAAGAATTATGTCAAGATAGATGGCCCTTTCAAGGAGGGCTTTGGGGAAAACCAGGAGCGGGCTTCCAGGGAGACGATACAAAAGGAGGTGGTCGAGCTAGATATTGACATTGAATGCACCAGGGATTTTGTGGAGAGACTCTTGGGGGAATATACCCTCATGGTGAAGATCTCCTCTCCCTGTGAAAGGAGATTAGAGCTTTCCTATTCTCCTGCTCGGCAAAGGAACTTCCTGGCTTCTGACAGAGGTCTGAAGGGGCAGAGCCAAGTCCTCTCCTTTGCGGTCAGTTGCCGCCCTAAGTTATGAGAAGGCAAAGAAGTTGAGTAATGTGGCTTGATTTTACAGTGAACCAGCATTATTATTTTGGCGCGGAATATTGGAAAGGAGGTATGGTATCCTAAAAGGATCTTGCTGCTACTGAATCATGATTCGATTTACTGACCTAATAGACTTGGAGGCTAAGGCATATCAAGACAAGGATAGGGGCAGATGGGCCCCTGAGAGAGATATATCAAGGATCAAGAATGTAAAGGCCACTCAAGGAGATAACGGACCGAGCCTCAAGGAAATCTCCACTGGATCAGGGGATGGAAGAAAACTCGCAAAGGCCCAATCCCTTTACAAGAAGCTCCTTGAAATGGCGAGGGAACAGGCTTTCAAGGTCCAGAAGGGACACAGACTGGACCCATCTGTAGCTCTTCCCTACCTCCGGTATTCGATCGAGAAGGGCCTGAACGATGATCTCTACAACTTTTTGGCCCTGGTTCACGGGGGAAGGGATGATCTTGCCGTCCATACGGTTGTGGTCACCTTTGCCAGCATGAAGCTTGGAAAAGGCCTGGAATACGGTGACAGGAGGATCTTGGATTTAGGCCTTGCGGCATTCTATCAGAATGTGGGAATGTATAAGACTCCCCCGGACATACTGGCCAAACAAGGTAGCCTTACTGAACGGGAGAAAAACTTCATAAGACAACATCCTGTAATCAGTCACGAGATTCTTTCGGCTGCCGGCGAAGAATACGATTTCATCGCTGATATCGCCCTCCAGGTCCACGAGAGATTTGACGGCTCAGGCTACCCCTTCGGTCTGGCCGGAGAAGAGATCCTGGAGGAAGCGCTTGTCATAGGGCTGATGGATCAATACGTTGCCATGTGTAGTGACAGGCCCTACCCGAAGAGACTGATGCCAGCCGAGGCCGTGAAATCTATCCTGACAGGTGAAAGAAAATCAATCGCTCCATGGGTCTTGAAGGCCTTTCTTGAACAGATCACGCTCTTTCCCGTGGGCAGTCTCGTAAGATTGAACAATCAATATATCGGTCGGGTCATTTCCACCAATGAAAAAAACCCTTTCAGGCCTACGGTCGAATTACTATACGATAGTAACGGCGAAAAAATGAAGCTAACGGAAATAATAGATCTGAATGTAACGCCCCTTTACTATATTCGGCAGGCCGTTGATGAGAGAGCGCTCCTAGCCAAGAAACCTTCAATCATTAGAAGGGCAAGATACAAGAGGTCCTAGCCATAGATCCGAGGTTACAGGCCCGTCCTCCATCAACTCCTCTAGGAGCAGGCTCCTGCCTGAGATCAGTTTCCCAACGTCCTCCATCGATCCTTCGCGACTGAACCTCGCCCCTGCAAACCGCGCCCGCACCTAAATCTTTGTGAGATGGTACCTTGCCACCGGAATGATACTGTCCGCTATCTCTCTCCTGAGGCTGATGGTATCAACGGGGGTATAGCGCGCCAGCTTTCTGAGGGCCATCAACCGGGTCCTCAGTTCCTCCCCCTCTGCAATGGCAGAAAAAATCCGCCTTGCCATGATATCCAGCCCCGGGAAGGTATCGTTTATAAAGGTCCGGCTGGCGGCAATGTGAATCCTTGAATTCTCCTCCCCATCCCTCCGAACCTTTTTCTGGGTCCTGAGCAGCACACTTTCCATGGAGAAAACGGCGATTATCATGTCCGCTATCAAGGCGACGATCTCTTGCTCGCTTGCAAGCCTTTCCATGTGTTTTTGGGCCGCTGCACCGGCGGCCAGGAGCGCGATTTTCTTGGCCATGGTGACCATCTTCTTTTCCCTGTCAAGGAGACCCTCCTCCTCGCCGAAATCCGGTCTCAGGCTGATCACTTCCCCCGCCACCTTCTTTATCTCCTCCAGCAGGGGAATCTCTCCCTTGAGCGCAGACCTCATGAGCATATCCACTATCAGGAGCCGGTTGATCTCGTTGGTTCCCTCCCATATGCGGTTTATCCTGGAATCCCTGTAGGCCGTCTCCACGGGGTTCCCCTGGATATATCCATAACCGCCCATAATCTGTACGCACTCATCGGCCACGTAGTCCAGCACCTCTGAGCCGAACACCTTATTGACCGAACACTCCAGGGCATATTTCCTGAGGGCCTCACCCGTCTTCTTTCCTGCCTCCTCGCTCGATGGGTCGATGCCCTCAAGGGCCAGGTCCAGGAGTCCTGCTGTCCTATACACCATGCTTTCAGTTGCGTAGGTCCTGATCGCCATCTCCGCGATCTTGTGCTTGATCAGGCCGAATTCGCATATGGGCTTGCCGAACTGGACCCTGTTCTTGGCATACTTCACCCCTTCCTGGATCAGCAACTTGCAACCGCCCAGCGCGCCTGCGCCCAACTTGTACCTTCCTACATTCAGGGTATTCAAGGCAACCACGTGACCCCTGCCCACTTCCCCCAGGACATTCTCCACCGGCACCTTGACGTCCTGGAATATGACAGATCTGGTGGAACTGCCGTGCACACCCATCTTTTTCTCTTCCTCGTCCACTGAGACCCCATCCCATTTGCGTTCAACGATGAAGCTCGTAAATTGCTTGCCGTCGACCTGCGCATAGGTTAGGAAGAGGTCTGCAAAACCCGCGTTGGAGATAAACTGCTTCTGGCCGTTAATGATGTAAAATTTCCCGTCAGCGGACAATACCGCCGTGGTCTCGGCGCTCAGGGCATCCGAACCGTGCCCGGGCTCGGTCAGGGCGTAGGCACCGACTATTTCCCCTGATGCCAGGCCGGGGAGGTACTTTTTCTTCTGCTCCGGTGTCCCGAAGAACACGATCGGCAGGCTGCCGATTCCCGTTTGCACGCCATAGGCCACAAAGAACCCGGATACACCCCGGCTGATGTATTCGGTAATGAGCGCGGAGCTGACCTTGTCCAGCTCGGAGCCCCCGTAGATCTCCGGCACATCCGCACCCAGGAAACCCAGCTCCCCTGACTTCTTCAGGAGCTCCCTTACAAGGTCCGGATTCAACTCCTCGAGCTCCTCTCTCCTGGGCTCCAGTTCCTTGAGGCCGAATTCTTCGGCTGACTTGGCTATCAGCCGCTGATCCTGGGTAAAATCCTCCGGCGTAAAGACCTCTTCCGGCAGGGCGTCTACAATCAAGAATTCCCCACCCTTGAATAGTTTCATCTCCGTCATCTCGCTTCTCCTTTCAGGCTGTTATGCTCCCCGTTCAAAGATGGCCGCAGCCCCCATGCCGAAACCAATGCACATGGACACCATCCCCCACCTGAGGTCCCTCTGCTCCATTTCATAAATGAGCTGGGTGGTCAACTTGGCACCGGTGCACCCCAGTGGGTGCCCAAGCGCAATGGCCCCGCCGTTTACATTGGTAATATCTTCATTGATACCCAGCTCCCTGATGCAGTATATGGCCTGGGCAGCAAAGGCCTCGTTCAACTCTATGAGCTGCATCTGGTCCAGGCTCATGCCTGCCAGCCTCAGGACCTTGGGAATTGCAACCGCCGGACCAACTCCCATGTATTCCGGTGCGCAACCCTCCACTGCGTGGTACCTGAAGGAGGCCAAGGGCCTCAATCCCAACTCCCTTGCCTTTTCCCTGGACATGAGAACCACCCCGGCCGCTCCGTCGCTAGTCTGGGAAGAATTGCCTGCGGTGACCGTTCCGTTCTTCTTGAAGACAGGTTTGAGCTTTGAGAGGACTTCCTTGGTTGTCCCCGGCCTCACCCCTTCGTCCCTGTCAAAAACCTCCTCTCGGTGATCAAAACGGCCGTTGGGCAGCTCTACCTGTTTTCGTACCTTCAGAGGGACAGTCTGTTCCCTGAACCGCCCCGCGCTTACGGCTGCCTCCGCCCGTTGCTGGCTCCTTGCGGCAAACTCATCCTGTTCCTCCCTCGTTATCTGGAACTTTTCAGCCACGTTTTCCGCGGTCAGACCCATGCCGGTAAAGGCGCCCGGCCGCGTGTCCACGAGAGCAGGATTGGGGTAAAGCATATTGCCTCCCATGGGGATCTGGCTCATGCTTTCCACACCCCCGGCGACTATCACGTCCGAGAAGCCGCACATGATCTTCTCTGCGCCTATTGCAATCGCCTGAAGCCCTGAAGAGCAAAACCTGTTGACCGTCATACCCGCTATCCTGTCCGGCCAGCCCAACGACATCACAAGGACCCTGCCCAGGTTGAGGCCCTGGGTATGTTCCGGGAAAGTACACCCTATGATCACGTCATCTATCAACTCCGGGGCGAGATCCCCCGCCCGCCTCAACAGATCTCTCAGGACCGCGGTACCCATCTCCTCTGGTCGAGTGTTTTTCAAGGTTCCCTTTGGGGCCTTTCCAACTGCGGTCCTGCAGGCAGCTACAATAACCGCTTCTCTCATCATGATTCCCTCCGATTACTTACCTTGGAAATGGCCTTAAAAACCCTCCAACCATGCCTCGGTAGCCGATGAAATCTAAGACACTCCTGTTCCTGCGGGCATCTGGCTCCCTGTTGGAATCTTCCTGCGCAGCGCCCATGGTTGACGAACTCGTAGAAAGTCGGAATTGTGATGGCAAAGTAAAAAGCTTCAAGTTCAAGGCGCGCGAACCTCGTGTGATGAGGCGTACTGAGCGTACGCCGCAATCACAACGAGATGAAGCGCAACGCAGAAATTGGACTTTTTACGAAGCCATCAAGTTTCATCGCTTTAGTTTCTCAAGGGCTTCCCTGTCTTCAGCATGTGCTGGATTCTTTCCTGGGTCTTGGGGTGCCCGCACAGGCTCACGAAGGTCTCCCTTTCGAGATCAAGGAGATATTGCTCGCTGACCCGGGTATCCGGGAAAACGTCGCCGCCGCATAGGACGTATCCAAGCTTTTCTGCCACGGTCACGTCGTGCTCCGTGGCGTATCCCTGCTCGTGTAGTGTCCAAACGGCCAGTTTAAGAACCGCAAATGCATCCCTGCCAGCCACCCGTATATCCTCTCGAGGCCTTGGAGGACTGTACCCCTCCATATTCATGGCCAGGACGGTCTTCTTGGCCTCATCAATCAGGTAATCCCGGTTTATGGTCATCCTGTCGGTGGGCCTAAGATATCCCAGTTTGACCGCCTCCGGGCCCGAGGTGGACACCTTGGCCAGGGCAATGGTCTCAAAGGCCCTCGCAACAAAGGGCATCATCTCTATCTGCCTTGGATATACCCCCCCTGGCTGTACCTCGAAGAGGTGCTCAGTATTTCGGAGGAGCATCTCTTTTGTACCCCCACCGGCCGGGATCAGGCCTACTCCTACCTCCACAAGCCCCATGTATGTCTCCGCCCCGTAACGGACCCTGTCAGCGGCCAGGCAGATCTCGCATCCGCCCCCCAGGGCCATGCCGGCGGGTGCAGCCACCACAGGCTTTTCCATGTACTTGAGCTTCATAAAGGAATCCTGAAAGACCTTCACCATCCACTCGAGCTCATCCCACTCCTCTTCCTGCGCCGTAAACAGGATCAAGGGCAGGTTTGCACCCACTGAGAAATTCTCACCGTGATTCGCAATCACCAGGCCCTCGAACTCCCTGGTCACGATGTCCACGGATTTCAGCACCATTGTAATGACATCGTCTCCGAGTGCGTTCATCTTGGTATGAAACTCGAGGCAGGCCACCCCATCCCCGATGTCAATGAGGCTTGCCCCCTTGTTGCCGGCAATCTTCTTCTCCCTCTCCTTGAGGGAGGGCAGGAAAATGACGCCGGGCCTCTCCTGCACGGCCTTGTAATCTCCCGACAGGGGATCGTAGAAGTAGAGGGAGCCGGCCTCTTTCCTGTAAAAGGCTCCATGGCCTGCCCTGAGCATATCCTCTACCCAGCCCGGTATTTGGTACCCCGCATCCTTCATCCTGGAAACCGACTCCTTCACCCCGAGGGCATCCCAGCTCTCGAAGGGCCCCATCTTCCACGCAAAACCCCATTTCATGGCATTGTCGATACTCGGGATATCATCCGCTATCTCCGGGATGCGGTTAGCCGCGTAAATGAGGGTCTCCGAGATTGTGCGAAATGTAAACCGGCCCCCGAGATCCTCGGCATAGTAAAGGGCCTTGATCCTGGTGCCGGCTCCTGCCAGGTTTCTCGCGGTCTCGAGGCCGGCGAGTTTTACCTCCTCCTGGGGAGTGTATTGCATGGTGTTGTAATCCAGGGACAGTATGACTTTATTGCCCTCCCTGTCCCTCGTCACCTTGTAGAAGCCCTGTTTTGTCTTTTCTCCGAGGAGGTTGGCTTCAAGCATTTTCCGGATAATATCCGGTGACCGGAATATTTCCCGTCTTTCATCCTCCCGGGCCCTTTCATATACGTTTCCTGCCACGTGCACCAGTATGTCCAACCCCACGAGGTCGGCGGTCCTGAAAGAAGCGCTTTTGGGATGTCCTATCACCGGGCCTGTCAACTGGTCTACGGCCTCCACCGTCAGCCCCATCTCTACCATTGCCCTGACAACACAGAGGAACGCAAAGACCCCTATCCTGTTTGCGATGAAATTCGGGGTATCCTTGGCCCTTACAACACCCTTTCCCAGGACCTTCTCGGCCGTCTCGGAAAGGACATCCATCACTTCCGGGAGGGTGTCAGGCCCTGGTACAAGCTCAAGGAGCTTCATGTACCTCGGGGGATTGAAAAAGTGTGTGACGGCAAAGTGTTTCTGAAAGACCTCCGACCTGCCTTCCCTCATGGCGGCAGCAGGCAGGCCTGAGGTATTGGATGTGACTATCTTTCCCGGCTCAAGAAGCGGCTCTATCCTTTGGAAAACACTCCTCTTTACGTCCAGCCGCTCTACCACGGCCTCGACGATCCAGTCCACGTCCTTCAAGGACTCTAGGTCGTCTTCCAGGTTGCCGGTCCTGACCAGCTTTGCATACTCGGGAAGGTAAAAGGAGGCAGGTCTTGACTTCAAGGCATTCTCCAGCCCCTGGTCGGCAAGCCTGTTTCTGAACTCTCGGCTCTCCAGGGTCAGGCCCCTTTTCCTGTCATCTTCTGTTAGTTCAGCCGGTACGATATCCAGAAGCACCGTATCCAGGCCCGCATTGGCCATGTGGGCTGCTATGGTTGAGCCCATTACGCCGGCACCAATAACCCCCACCCGTTTGATTCTCTTGAACATGGAAGAGCCTCCTAGGTTAGGATCTCAGGGCAAATCCTGGACAAGAACATCTGTAACCAGGTGATGTTTCAAGGGATTAATAGATGATAGTGAATGAATCATCATTCATTTTTGAACCCTAACACAGAATTTGGCGCTCGTCAAACCTTTTCCCAAAGAGGCCGAATATCTCTTGGCCATGTTCCAAACAAGGTTTACTCCTGGCAAAATGCATGCTAAATTCTCTCCTGACTCGGTATCAATATCTGGACGTATGTGGTGACGGAGTACAGGACGCCGACATTTCGGCTCGCTTCACTCCACCCTTTGGAGCGAGGCAACCGTGTTGCCGGAATAACCTTGGACCGAGGCAACCGCGTTGCCGCAAAACGCCGTCATGTTCTGCTCATTCCATATCCGGATCAAGGAAGAGTCGCATTGCCCAAAGGAGTCCTTTTGGGCGACCAGATGGACGGAAGGAGAGATCAGTTTGCCAATCTTAGCATATTCGGGAGGACCAAATGAGATTCGTTGTAGTGGGAGGTGATGCAGCAGGCATGAGCGCTGCAAGCAGGGCCAAGAGAAACGACCCGGACCTTGACATAACAGTCTTTGAGATGACCAACGACGTATCCTACAGCGCCTGCGGCATGCCTTACAACATTGCCGATCCGGATCGTGCCATAGACGACCTGGTGGTGAGGCAGGCCAGGGTCTTCAGGGAGAAACAGGGCATAGACCTTATGACAGGGCACCAGGTCATTTCCATTGATCCCTCTTCCAAAAGGGTGGCAGCGAAAAGGGCTGATGGCCGCGAACTGGATATGACCTACGACGAGCTCCTCATCGCAACAGGGGCCTCTCCCAGGTTCCCCGATCTCCCCGGCTTTGACCTCCCGGGCGTAATGACCCTCAAGAAATTGGAGGACGGCCGAAGGATCAAGCAATACGTGGCATCCCATGGAGTGAGGCAGGCCGTCATCATAGGAATGGGATACATCGCCCTCGAGATGGTGGAGGCCTTTCGGGCCAGGGATATCCAGGTCTCCATGGTGAAGCCCAGGCCCGTGTTTCTACCCTGGATGAACAGGGAAATGGCCTCCGTGGTGGAAGAGGAGGTCAAGAGACATGACGTGCCCATGTACATGGGTCAGCAGATCGAGGCCATTGAAAGATCCGACCATGGTTTGAAGGTACACTGTGCCGACATGTCACTGGTATGCCAGATGGTTCTCGTTGCTACCGGGATACGCCCGAACAGCGAGCTTGCCAGGGACGCCGGCCTTGAGCTTGGCCCCTCTGATTCCATTGCCGTTGACAGGACCATGCAGACATCTGATGAGCACATATATGCTGCGGGTGATTGTGCTGATGCCTTCCACGTGGTCACAGGCCAGAGGACCTGGGTACCCCTTGCCCTGAGAGCCAACCGGGCAGGATGGGCAGTGGCGGACAATATCACCGGGAAGAGGGTGGAGCTCGAAGGGATCGCGGGCACAGCGGTCTTTAAGGTCTTTGATCTCCAGGTGGCACGCACGGGCCTTAGTGTCCAGGAGGCCGGGAAATACGGTACGGTTTTGAGCCGGTGGAGGTCATGATAAAGAGCGGATCCAGGGCCCATGCCCACCCCGGGGGATCTCCCATCTGGGTCCAGCTCGTAGGAGACAGGAAGAGTGGGCGGCTGCTGGGCGCCCAGCTTGTGGGCAGGGAGGGTGCGGCACACCGGGTCAATGCTGCCGCGGTTGCCCTTCACGCAGGCATGACGGTCCAGGCCTTCAGCCAGACGGACCTTGCCTATGCCCCGCCTTTCGGTCCAACGTGGGATCCAATGCTGACCGCTGCCAATCAGCTTTTGAAACGGATGTGAAGCCTCGAACCATATACACCCTCGGCACCAGCACGCGATCCATTGACGACTTCTTCGAAA
>JAFDHB010000110.1:0-3569 GCA_019308985.1 Deltaproteobacteria bacterium
GTCGCAGAAAAGACCAGCCCGGGAGGCTCGGAACGCAAGAAAAGGCATCATCACCCCCGTTCGTCCATCACCGAGTTCTCTGAATCGCTTTTCAAACGGCTAAAATGTTACGGAAAGTTAAAGGTTTTGAAGCCGCTCTTGATAGTCAAAGATCTCCGCAAGTCCTTTGGGGGGCTTGCCGCCGTTGAAGGGGTAGATTTCTGCCTCTACGAGAATGAGATCCTTGGTCTCATAGGGCCAAATGGATCTGGCAAGACGACGCTTTTTAATCTCATCGCAGGGGCGCTTAGGCCGGATGGGGGCCGTGTAGAATTTGAGGGCAGAGATATCACTGGGCTCAATCCAGCTTCAGTATGCAAGATGGGAATAGCGAGGACCTTCCAGGTCCCGATGCCATTTGAGCGTCTCAGCGTCCTAGACAACGTGAAACTGGGCCGTGCTTACGGGAGCCAGCCAGCAGAGACTTTGACACAAGCTGCGCGGGAAGCCAGTGAGATCCTGGAGTTCATTGGCCTCATAGGTAAGGGTTCTTTGATATCGGGGAGGCTCGGTCTCCTTGACAGAAAAAGGCTGGAGCTAGGGAAAGCCCTGGCCACTAGGCCCAAGGTTTTGCTTCTGGACGAAATCCTGGGAGGACTCAACTCAAAGGAGATCGAGGAGGCCATGGATCTCATAAGAAAGATCAGGGACTCTGGCATAACCATGATAGTGGTAGAACATGTCATGAAGGCTATCATGGGCATATCTGATCGCGTCGTTGTCCTGAACTCGGGTATGAAGCTCGTTGAAGGGTTGCCCGGTGAAGTCGTCAAAGAGCACAGGGTCATCGAGGCCTACCTGGGGGTTGATCTGGATGCTGAAAATTGAGGCCGTAGATGCCTATTACGGGGATTTGCAGGTGCTTTGGGGCATCTGCCTGGATGTGGGGGAGAGCGAACTGGTAGCCCTAATAGGTTCTAATGGATCAGGAAAGAGCACTCTCTTGAGGGTTGTCATGGGGCTTGTTCGGGTGGCAAGTGGAGAGGTCTATTTCAAAGAAAGGTGCCTGAATGAGCTGAAGCCACATGAAATAGTGGCCGAGGGACTATCCATGGTCCCAGAGGGAAGGCGGCTATTCCCTAAGATGACGGTGCTGGGGAACCTGGAGATGGGCGCATTTTTGCCCGAGGCAAGGAGGGGGCGAACAGAAACTCTTGAGTGGATATATGGGATATTCCCCATTCTCAAGGAACGATCTCATCAAGTCGCGGGATCCTTGAGCGGGGGAGAGCAACAGATGCTGGCCATTGCTAGGGCCTTGATGAGCAGGAACAGGTTCTTGCTCCTAGATGAAATGTCCCTCGGCCTCGCTCCGCTCTTGGTTCAGCAAATATTCCGGGTGATTGCAGAGATTAACAGGCAGGGGATAGGGGTATTGATGGTGGAGCAAAACGTGCCCATGACCCTAAGAATTGCGCAAAGGGCCTATATCATAGAAATTGGTCGCGTTGCAGGGCATGGCAAGGCCAAGGACCTCCTGGGGGATCCTAGGGTCAGGGAGGCATTCCTGGGAATGGAGAAAGGTTAACAAAAAATAGTATTTCGGAAAAGGCGCCAAATTCATGCTCCAGACTGTATTGTACGGCCTTCTCAACGGATTTCATTACAGCATCATCGCGCTGGGAATAGCTTTGGTCTTCGGGGTGATGAGGTATCTCAACATTGCCCACGGGTCTCTGATCATCCTGGGGGCGTACGGAGGTCTATTCCTATTCTACCTGGGAATTGATCCATTTCTCTCTATCCCATTCCTCATGGCCGGCCTTTTCATTCTTGGGGCAATCTTATACAAGTTACTCTATTCAGGGTTTGTCCATCTTGGGGAAGGACTGAGGATCCAAAAATCCCTACTCGTGAGTTTTGGCTTGATGCTGGTCATAGACAATGGCGCCACTATCCTTTGGACCAGTGACGAGAGGAGCATAACACCAACGTACACTGGTCTGAGCTTCGAGCTCTTACGGGGATTGCGTCTCCCCTTGATCGGTGTAGCGGGTAGTCTGCTCGCATTGGCATTGATTTTGGCCCTTCACCTTTTTTTCTCCAGGACATATTTTGGGAAGTCGGTCGTGGCGGTAAGCCAGGATCCGGAGGCGGCAAGCCTCATGGGAATCAACGTCGCACGCACCTTTTTGGTATCCTTTGGACTGAGCGTGGCTCTGGCTGCAATTCCCTCTGTTTTGATAGGCTTGCAGGCCTTTTCCCCCGGCGTGGGAATTGAATGGTTCAACAAAGGAATAATCGTGGTTATGCTCGCCGGCCTTGGTAACATCTATGGCGTGTTCCCTGCGGGCATTTTATTGGGAGTGCTTGAGTCTGTAAGCGTCTTCTTCTTTGGTGCTCCTTACAGGGAGATCACCGGGTTGGCGGTATTTGTCCTGGTGCTAATCTTGTTCCCTAAGGGCCTTTTTGGAAGGGTTATTGAATGATGATCAGGTGGAGAAAACCCGCAATCTGGCTTCTCGTCATCGCAGTGGTTGCCTTTTTTCCCTTATTAGTTAAATATGAATACATAACTAGCTTGCTAATAACCCTGTTTATATACATTAGCATTGCAGAAAGTTGGAACCTCTTGGGCGGTTACACGGGACAGATCAGCCTGGGGCATTCAGCCTTTTTCGGATTGGGAGCACTAGGCGCAAGGCTTCTTTGGGTGGCCAATGTGCCAATCGTGGCGGCAGTCATTCTGGGCGGTGTTTCCTCTGCCCTCTTGGCGGCTGTCGTGGGTGTGCCCTGTCTCAGGATGAGGTCTGCCTATTTCCCAATAGGGACCTTGGCCCTGAGTATGATCGCACTGTTGACAGTAGCCAATCTATTCCCGATCCCCGGCGCGTTACCAAAAAACTTCCTGGATGCCTACGACATTTTCTCCAGGTACTACCTGGGCATGGCCGTGGCGCTATTGACCATGCTGATCGTTTACTGGATTGTCAATTCTCGTACGGGTCTTGCGGTAGTGGCAATCAGGGATAACGAGCAGGCGGCCATGGCCATGGGTGTGAGGACTTTGCGATACAAGGTGCTTTCCGTGGTCCTAAGCAGTTTCCTGGCAGGACTGGGTGGGGGCGTCTACGCCTACCAGCACGTGAGCTATTATTACGATACGCCCTTTGACCTCATCTGGTCCTTCACTCCCACCCTGACCACCTTCATCGGGGGGCTGGGAACGATTCTTGGCCCCGTGCTTGGATCCGTGTGTTTCTTGCTCTTG
The DNA here is from genome assembly GCA_019308985.1 of Deltaproteobacteria bacterium. Next base: position 3,251 of record JAFDHB010000110.1, read on the forward strand.
AGCGAGCTCTTCGCGGTGACCTTAGGGGAAGTCCACGTGCTCATATTTGGCTTGAGCTTTATCCTGATCGTATTGTTTTTGCCAGGGGGCTTGATGTCAATCAAAGACATGCTTTTGTATCGGAGTAACGGCCGCTAGGAGGGAGCGGTACTTGACTAAATCAAGGTCCAGTTCATGAATATGCTGCAACAACGCTATTTCGAAGAAAGTAACATTTTAGCCGTTTGAAAAGCGATTCAGAGAACTCGGTGATGGACGAACGGGGGTGATGATGCCTTTTCTTGCGTTCCGAGCCTCCCGGGCTGGTCTTTTCTGCGAC
>JAFDHB010000110.1:3602-15290 GCA_019308985.1 Deltaproteobacteria bacterium
TCGCTATCGCTCGGGGCCAGGGGTTTCCCCCACTGACAAGTCGCGAAAAGACGGCGCCCTCCCGCCAGTCACTCCAGAAAAGGCATCATCACCCGTTCTCCGTATCTGAGGAGGTATTTCAAAAGGCTAAAGTGTTACCGAAGAAACTATTTTGGATCCATCTCGAACGGTGCTAGTCATAGTTGACATGGAGAACGAGTTTTGCAAGCCAGGTGGAAAGCTCTATAAATCGGAGTGGGTGGACCCGTTCATACCTCCCCTGAAAGAGCTTCTCGAAAGATGCCGTGCTGGGGGAAGTGATGTTATATTTGTTCAATCCAGTAGATTTCCCGATTCTCCGGAATTCAACCGATTCTCCCAGCCCACTATTCTGCTGAAAGGAACGTGGGCCTCTAGCTTTATAGAAGAGATCTCTCCGCGTGATGGGGAACCGGTTGTTGAAAAGCACACCCATGACTGTTTTTACAACACGGCAATGGATCGGTTGCTGGAGGATAGAGGCATTTTTCCGGAGACTCACACGATCATCATCGCGGGGATCAAAGCCAACATCTGCGTGTACCATGCCATTTTGGGTTTTCACGTTAGGCATTACAAGGTGATGGTACCCCTGGACTGCTGTGCCGGCAGTGAGGAAGGCAGGAGAATGGTAACAGAGCAGATGTCCGATAAGGCTTACTGCTACAATGTGACCCTGACCGAGGCAAAGAGGATAAGATTCGAGGAGTCAAGGTGATTTGGCCAGGCCTTGTTCAGGGCTGGAACCTTTCACGGTCCTGTACAAGACCGTGAGATGCTCCTTTCGAGGGAGATGGTGAAAGTTGCGGAGTGGGTTGAGTAATGGATAATCATTAACCTTTTGAAGGAGGAAAGAGAAATGAAACACAGCGAAAAGAGACGAGGGAGTTGGGGGAAGGTTTTTATCGCCTTCGTGGTTGCTGTGATGACCCTTGGACTAACGGTTGCACCATCCAGCGCATCTACTGCCCCGGAGACCATCAAGCTGGGATGCGTGATCTCCCTTACCGGGCCTTTCGCAATAGGAGGTTCCTGGATCAGGCAGGGCTACGATATAGCAGTGAAACACATCAACGAGACAGGAGGGGTATATGTCAATGATTATGGGAAACGGATCCCGCTCGAAATAGTCTATTTGGACAACGAGTCAAATCCGAGGAAGACTTCGGAAAGGATGGAGAAGCTCTACTCTGTTGACAAGGTCCATTTCTTTCTGGGAGGGTTTGCGCAGTTTCTCATCGTGCCCCAGCTTGCCATCGCGGAAAAGTACAAAGTCCCCTTCATAGGAACGACCATTGGCAGTACGGCCGAGTTCTCCAAGGGATACCGCTATATCTTCACCCCCTTCATGTCAGAACAAGATCAGGTAACAGTGTTCTTGGACGTGCTGGACTCTATACCAGAAGAGATAAGGCCCAGGAGAATCGCCTACTTCCAGGTCATGGAAGAATGGGGTGTGGCAACAGGGAGATACTTAAAGAAATTTGCGGCCGAAAGGGGGTACCGGATAGTCACCTTTGAGCAGTATGCCATTAGATCCAATGACTTTTCTTCTCTTATTGTTAAGGCGAAACAGGACAAGGCTGAGGTCCTTTATACCTGTCCGACGCCACCTCAGGGGATCAGGCTGATAAAACAGATGAAGGAGCTCAACTGGTCACCAAAGCTCGTTGATATAATGAGGGCGGCTGACGTGGAGATGTGGGCTAAGAACCTTGGAAAGGATGGAGACTATGTGATCCATACGGGTGGATGGGACTACCATCTCAAACTGCCTGGTGTCGAGAGGTTTAACAGGGACTACCGGGCAGCCTACAAGGTCAATCCAACACCTCCCTCTGGGAGTGCCTATGCCTGCATTCAGATCTTCGCAGATGCAATAGAAAGGGCAGGGGCCTTGGACAGGGAAAAAGTAAGGGATGCCATTGCCTCCACAAACATGATGACCATCATGGGTCCCATGAGCTTTAAGCCCAATGGAAGAGGGCAAGGGAAATATGTCAAGACCATGAGCCAGTGGCAATACGGTAAGGATGAACTGATTTGGCCCAAGGACCAGGCTTCGGCAGAGTTACTTTATCCAGCCCTCCCTTGGGATCAGCGTTGATTAGCGCCTGGGTGTTCTCCGGTGAGCTTAAAAGGAAAAAACCGTGCCCCTTCCCGGTTCAAAGGGAGGGGCACCGACTACAGTGGAGATGATATATGAGTCAAATGGAAGTGACTGTGGCCCAATCAGTGGAAGAAGCGATCTCCCTTTTGGCGCAGAAGGGTGATGGGGCACGTGTGATTGCTGGGGGGACTGATCTTCTGGTGCGGATGAAGAAAGGGGAAGTTGTGGCGGACCGTCTCATAAATATCGGTCAGGTCAGCGAATTGGACTATGTAAGCTATCGTGGGGACAAAGGCCTGAGGATAGGAGCACTTACCAGCATCCAGACCATCACCAAAGATCAGGTGACAAGAGTTCACCTCCCCGCTCTCAGTGAGGCTGCTGCCCTGCTAGGAACGCCCACAATACGCAGGCAAGCAACAATAGGCGGGAACCTCTGTAACGCAGCGCCTTCTGCGGACATGGCGCCGCCATTGTTGTTATCGGAGGCAGAGGCGAGGATGAGAAGCTTGAGTGGTGAAAGGTTGATACCCTTGCAGGATTTCTTTTTAGGCCCTGGCCAGACCGATGTCAGGCAGGGAGAGCTGCTCACGGAAATCCTTGTGCCAGAACTGCCTTCAGGGAGCAGGACCGTGTATTTGAAACACACGAGGACGAGAGGAGCAGACCTTGCGATAGTTGGCGTGGCTACGATGGTGCAAATGGATGGAAGAATAGTAAAAGATGCCAGAATTGCCCTTGGCGCTGTTGCGCCGGTACCCATGAGGGCAGCAGAGGCAGAAAAGAGCCTGGTGGGAAGAGAACTGGATGATCGACTCCTGGACGAGACCGCCGAGATTGCATCTTCCGAAGCGCGACCCATTGATGACGTCAGGGGCTCGGCCAGTTACAGGCGGCAACTCGTGCGTGTTCTCGTAAAGAGGGCCCTTAAGATGACGACAGAAAAAAACTAGCAGGAGGGAGAAAGGTGTGGCAAGGCGAGATATTGCGCTCAATATAAACAAGACCAGGTATGAGCTGAAGGTAAGTACGACTTCCTCATTGGCAGAGATCCTCAGGGAACAGATCGGCCTTACAGGTACAAAGGTCATGTGCAATGAGGGAGAATGCGGGGCATGCACGGTGATATTGGATGGCAAGCCCGCGCTTTCCTGCATGATGCTTGCAGTAGACTGCGAAGGACAGGACATATTGACCATCGAAGGCTTGAGCGATCCGCTAAACGGAAAGATTCACCCCCTCCAAGAGGTGTTTATCCAAAGAAGCGGGATGCAATGCGGCGTGTGTACGCCAGGAATGATTCTGACAGCCGCGTGTTTGCTCGAGGAAAATCCGGATCCTACGGAGGATGAGGTGAGGGAGGGTCTCTCGGGCAACCTATGCCGTTGCGGGAACTACCAGAGAATAACAGAATGCGTGCTTGAGGGAGCCAAGATCATGAGAACAGGAGGCAGAGATGGAAAATAAGTTTTCTGTCCTTGGGAAAAAGGTCAGCAGGAAAGATGCCTTTGAAAAGGCAACTGGAAAGGCACGGTTCATACCAGACATCCAGATGCCAGGTATGCTCCATGCCAAGTTTCTCCGGAGCCCGCATGCCCACGCAAAGATAAAGCAAATCGATACCTCAAGGGCAAAGGCCCTGCCCGGGGTAAAGTGTGTTCTGACCTTCAAGGACGTACCCAAGGTGCACCCGCAGCGGAAATTCGAGTTCTTGCTTGACCGGACGGTCCATCACCCCGGTGAGGAGGTGGCCGCTGTTGCGGCCCTTACGCCAAGGATTGCAGAAGAGGCCCTCAAGCTCATCGAGGTTGAATACGAGGTCTTACCAGCAGTTGTTGATGCGGAAGAGGCATTAAGACCAGGCGCCCCCTTGGCGCACCAGGAGTATGGAACGAACGTGTATCGTGGGACAGATATCGTCAAGATCCCAAGGCTGTCTGAAGACGGATGGCTTCGGCTCGAAGTGGGGGACATTGAGCAGGGGTTCAAGGAGGCAGACTATATTCTAGAGGGAGACCTTGAAACGCCCATGCAGTATAATTGCAGCCCCATGCCTCGATCAGTCGTGTGCGATTGGGAGGGGGACAAGTTGACCTGCTGGGCAGACACACAACTCCCTCTATTTTTGCTGAGGGACCTCTCAGCGAGCTTGAAGGTCCCCCAGGCCAATATCAGAATCATAGCACATCACGCGGTCGGAGGGTATGGAGGGAAATCCCCTGAGAAAACCGCCACCCTTGCCGCAATAATGGCCAAGAAGACGGGGAGGCCTGTCAAGGCAGTTCTTGCCAGGAGCGAGGACTTTGTCGGTACGCACCACAGGATCAGCTACAGGAACCACAACAGGGTGGGCCTGACAAAGGATGGCAAGATCACGGCTATGTACAGCAAGATCATGGCGCATTGGGGGAGTGATACGGTGGTCCCCGGTGTGTGCCAGGCTTCTGCGCTCCTAGGAGGTTGTTCCATGCTTTACCGGTGTCCAAACACAAAGGCGGAATCCCAGGGGATCTTGACCAACATACTGGGTTATGGCCCCATGAACGGCTTCGGGGATCCTGAGGCAATATACGCCATAGAGGTTTTGATGGACAGGGCCGCTGAAAAGATCAACATGGACCCTGTTGAGTTTCGGTTAAGGAACTGCATGCGTTACGGTGACAGGGCCATGGAGTACGAACAGGTGCTCAATGGCCCCATTGAGTGGGGCATACTTGGTCCTGACCTGGACAGTTTCCCTGAACTCATAGAAAAGTGCGCCGAGAAGGCAGGGTGGAAAGAAAAATGGAAGGGCTGGGGCAACCCTATGGCCGTGATTGGCTATAGGAGACGAGGCATCGGTGTGGCGATAGGTATGCACCATTGTTCCTTCTGGCCTTCATCAGCCATCGTCAAGATGAATCAGGATGGCTCGGCCACGGTCCTGACAGGTGCGGTGGAGATAGGTCAGGGATATGCCTCTGCCACGGCCCAGGTGGTTGCTGAGGCCCTAGGGATAAGGTACGAGGACGTCAACGTCATAACGGCGGACACGGGAGCTGCGCCCGCGGCAATAGGAAACGTCGCCAGCTCCGGGACCTCCTCGCCCATGAATTCTGCAAGAATCGCGGCGGAAGACGCCAGAAGGAAGATCCTGGAATTAGCGTCCGCGAGGCTTGGGGCCCCGGTGGATCAGCTCGAGGCCAGAGATCGAAGGGTCTGGATCAAGGGGACTGAGACGTCCATACCCATAGCGGATATCTGCTTTACAAATTGGCAGATAACAGGTACGGGGAACAACCCACCTTACCACGCTATCAGAGACGAAAAGAGTGGAAAGGTTATACATGCCTATGCAGCAGCAGTGACCATAGCGGAGATCGAAGTTGATTCCGAAACCGGGAAGATCGACCTGTTGAGGGTTGTGTCGGGCCATGATACAGGCCGGAGCATCAACCCGATAGTGGTCGAAAACCAGATTGATCTCGGTCTTGTTATGGCAAGCGGTTGGGTCCTGAGCGAGGAGTACAAGATAGATGGGAGGACAGGGGTCCTGGTAAATCCCAACTTGCTCGACTACAAGTTGATGACCTTCCTGGATATGCCCGTGAAGGAGAATCATTCAAGGGTCGTCGTCGAGCGACCCAGTGCGTGGGGCCCCTTTGGCGCCAAGGGATTCAGTGAGACGGCCATGACGGCTTTGGGGCCTGCCATCGCCAATGCCCTTTACAATGCCACCGGGATCAGGGTCACTCACGGGTCTCTGATCCCTGAAAACGTCCTGAAGGAAACGGGCAACATAGAATAGGAGGATTAAAGTGTCGCTTCAGCCCTTTGAATCAAAGGAGATCGAAAGAGCCTACGCGTGGCTCCGGGAATACTGGCGCAGGCCGATAGACCCGGAGTACCACCGGGTCAGCACTGTTCAGGAAGCGCTCTCGATACTTGGAGCCTACGGCAGAAGAGCGCGAATTTTGGCCGGCGGAATTGACTTCCTGGGCCTAATGAAGAGCGGGATTGAGTCCCCCGAGGCCCTGGTGAACATCAAGCCCGTAAAGGCCCTTGAACATATTACCTTGAGTCGGGATAGTATTACCATAGGTGCCCTGACCAGGATCAGGGATTTTGAAAGATCACCGATCATTGAGAGGCAATATCCCATCCTCTCCGAGGCAGCTCGCGGCATTGGTTCGCCCCACGTGAGGAACATGGCAACCCTTGCCGGGAACATCTGTCAGGAAACGCGGTGCTGGTACTTCAGGAGGCCATGGGAGAGCGGCATTTCCTATGCATGCAGGCGCAAGGATGGTGGCGGGAAGTGCTTTGCCCTGGACGGTGAAAACCAGTACCACGGCCTCATGGGAAAAGGAGACTGCGTTGCCGTGTGTCCTTCGGACATGGCGACGGTGTTCTGCGCCATGGACGCAAGGATAAGAACCGAGGCTGTTGGCGGAGGGAGAACAATCCAGATCAAGGATTTCTACTCAGAATACGGAAACATCCTGAACCCCGGGGAGATGGTGACCTCGGTCCAGGTTCCACGTCTGTCTCCGGGAACTGAGCAGCGTTTCTTGAAGTTTCGGATCAGGAAGGCGATCGATTTCGCCATAGTGAGCGTCGCTTCTATTATCAAGATGGACAGGAAGGGGAAGGTGACGGACTCAAGGATCGTCCTTGGTGGTGTGGGTTATGGCCCCTATGTCGCCAATGGAGCCTCGGAAGTCCTCGCAGGGGAAAAAATTACAGAGAAAGCGGCGGAAAAGGCAGCAGACGCTAGCGTCTCAGCCTTGAAACCCTTGAGCAAAAACGCGTACAAGATACCCATCCTTAAGGCCCTTGTAAAAAGGGCCATCTTGGGGCAGGGTCGATCGGTTCGGTTTTCTCAGGGGTCAGAAGCACCAGGAGTGGCCAGATAGACGGCCCCATGAAGAGAAAAGGAGGAACAGATGAAAATTGATATCTTTTGTCACGTGACACCGCCGAAGTACCTCCGGGCCTTGGAGAGGAAAGTTACATCAGAGGTTGCCAAGAGCCTTCCCAGCAGGAACCTCCCAGCACTATCTGATTTTGAAGTGAGGTTCAGGATAATGGATCATTATCCTGACATGCGGCAGGTTTTGACAATAACCAACCCTCCGGTTGAGAGCATTCTTGAGCCAAAGGACGCGATAGAGGTCTCGAAGATCGGCAATGATGAATTGGCAGAATTGGTCCTAAAATACCCAGATCGGTTCGTGGGGGGTGTTGCGTGTCTCCCAATGAACGACATGGACGCGGCCTTGGAGGAAGTAGACAGGGCAATCGAAGAACTGGGATTGAATGGTGTCCAGATATTTACCAACATCATGGGGAAGCAGCTCGATTCTCCGGAGTTCATGCCCCTGTACGAAAAAATGGCCCAGCACGATCTGCCCATCTGGATCCACCCGTTTTTCAAGAGCATCGGCGCGGTCGCCAAGGATAAGGATCAGTTTTCCGGCTACCGGGTTTTCACGGGCAAGGAAGACCACGCCTGGGCCATGGACCGAGCCGCTTTTGAAATGCCGGGCTCTTCATCCACTGCCATGACCCGTTTGGTTTACAGTGGTGTCTTTGACAAGTACCCCAATATAAAGTTCATTACCCACCACTGCGGGTCCTCCGTCCCCTACTTCATAAAGAGGATTGAGATGCACTACCTCATGTTCAAAGAAGTGGAGAAGGTAGATCTGGGACTCAAGCGACCCGTTCCCGAGTATTACAGGATGTTTTACGGGGATACGGCCTTGCACGGAAACGTGCCGGCCCTGATGTGCGGCTACCATTATTTCGGGGCAGAACATATCTTGTTCGGGACAGACATGCCCTTTGGAAGCGAATCGGGGCTTTGGCCTGTAAGGCAGACCGTGGATTCGGTAGAAAAGATGGAAATAACTGACGAGGAACGAAAGAAGATCTTTGAGGACAATGCGAGAAGATTACTTCGGCTTTCCCTATGAATCGGGTAATAGCGGTTCTTGCTCTCTCATGGCCCTGATCTGTTAGGGGACTTTTAAGAGAAGAAGAGGCCCTCTAAAGGAGAAACCAAATCTAGGTATATCCTCTTCAGGGCTTGGCAAGAATCTTGAACCTAAACCACGTGAGGAAGGAGGATTTTGAAAATGAAAAGGACAAGATGTGTATTTGTGGCAGTGATTTTTTCCCTTGCAACATTTATCACTCCCAGGGCGGATGTCAAAGCAGAGGCGAAGGGAAAGCCTATTGAGCTCAGGATCTCTTCTTGGATGCCCGCCAAGAGCGTTGACACGGCTATTGCAGAGACATGGATAAAGATGGTGGAAGAAAGGACAGGAGGAAGGGTTCATTTTACGCTCTATACGGCAGGGGCCCTGGGTAGCATGAAGGATCAGTACGACCTGGTGATCAGGGGTGTTGCTGACCTGGCCTTTCACACCTTGAGCAACAACCCCGGTCGGCACCCAATAAGCGAAGTCCTTCATCTGCCTTTTGTCATTCCTTCCAGTGAGGTAGGTGGCAAGGTCTTTTGGCAGCTCTACCAGGAATTCCCTGAAATAAGGGCTGAGTTCATGGAAGTTAAGGTCATCGGCCTAGGTACAATTGACACCTGGAATTTCCACACCCTGAGAAAACCCATCCATAAGATGGAGGACCTGAAGGGCTTGAAATTTAGGGTCCCGGGCGGAATAGCCAGCGAGGCGGTCAAGGCGTTGGGCGCTGTTCCAGTGGGAATACCTGTTCCTGAACTCTACCTGGCACTCCAAAAGGGTGTCGTGGACGGAACGGTCATGGGCTGGGAAGGTGTCAAAAGCTTCAAAATATACGAGCTCCTCAAGTATTATACGGACGTTGGGGGCTTTACCACCTTGACCCAGGGGTTTTTCATGAACAAGGACTCCTTCAACAGGCTGCCCAAGGACATCCAAAAGATCATCGGCGAGGAGCTAGGAACAAGATGGTGGGCAGAGCAAAAAGGGAAGCTGTTCCACGACAAATGGGCAGAGGAAGGCAGGGCCCTGGCAAGGAAATACGGTGGCACGATCTACTATCTTCCCCCGGAAGAAAAGAAAAGATGGGTTGAGAAAATATTGCCCATAAGGGATGAATGGGTGAGGAAGATGGAGGCGAAGGGGGTCTCGGGCAGGAGGATCTTGAACAGGGCCCTCGAGCTCGTGGAGAAATACAAGTAGCGGTATTTGTGGAGTAATGGCGAGAGAAGCTGGACAAAAGCTGGACAACTATATCTACCTGTTCAGCAAGGCGTTCAACTATATCGGAGTCACCATTCTTCTGATCATGATGTTCACGGTGGCCACCGATGTGTTCTTGCGCTATGTCTTCAACTCTCCGATCGAGGGTGTCTACGAAGGGGTGGAGCTGATGATGGCCGTAGTGTTCTGCTATGGCATAGCTTACACCCAGAGGCAAAAGGGCCATGTCTCCGTAAACCTCCTGGTCTCCAGGCTCGGCCCTGGGCCCAGGGAAGCCTTGAGTGCGGTGGTCTCCCTGGTGAGTTTCACGGTGTTCGCCTTAATGACCTGGCAGAGCTTTCTCAAGGCAGGCGTCGCCTTGGCCACCAGGGAGACGACCTATGGTGGGGTGGGACCCTTTGGGCACGTGCCCATTTTCCCCTTTGTTTATTTGACCAGCGCCGCTTGCCTGGTGTTTTGCCTGGAGTTGTTGGCAGATTTTGCCCGGTCGGTGAGAAGGTTGTTTCAGAAATGAGCCCTGTAGTCATCGGAATCATCGGAATCATTCTCCTGTTCATTTTCATGGCCTCTGGTATGAACGTGGGCATTGCCATGGCCCTTTCCGGCTTCATCGGCTTGATCTACCTCATGGGGCTCAGCCAGGCTCTAAACGTGCTTGGGAATGCCCCCTACCGCACCGCCGCATCTTATACTATGAGCGTCATCCCCCTCTTCGTTCTGATGGGAAACCTGTCTTTCTACGGTGGAGTCAGTGAAGACCTTTACTCTACGACCTACAAGCTTGTGGGGCAACTGCCTGGAGGCCTTGCCATGGCAACTACCATCGGGTGCGCCGGTTTTGCCGCGACCTGCGGGTCCAGTGTGGCGACCGCTGTGACCATGGGCTCCATCGCGCTGCCGGAGATGAAGAGGTACCAATACTCACCCGCCCTGGCCACGGGGAGCCTGGCGGCCGGCGGCACGCTTGGGATACTCATACCTCCCAGCATTGGTTTCATCCTTTACTCCATGTTGACCGACGAATCCATTGGGAAGCTTTTCATAGCAGGCATCATACCTGGGATCTTTCTCACCGGGCTATTCGTGTTGACCATATACATCATGGTGGGCAGGAATCGGACACTCGGTCCTCCGGGCCCCAAGACCACACTAAGAGACAAACTCCTGTCTTTGAGAGGTATCTGGGGTGCCTTGGCGCTATTTGTACTGGTGATCGGAGGGTTATATGGCGGTATCTTCACCCCCACCGAGGCCGGGGGCATCGGGGCCTTTGGGGCCTTCCTGCTGATGGTCCTCAGGGGTCGTCTCAAGAAGAAGAGCATGATAAGTGTCCTTCTGGACACGGGCAAGGTGACCGCCATGTGCTTCCTCATCCTTGTCGGGGCCAATGTTTTTGGCTATTTCATGGCAGTGACGAGGATACCTCACGAGCTTGCCGGGATTGCGGTTTCCCTTCCCCTGCCTCCAGTGCTGGTTGTTATTTTCATTCTCTTGGTTTATGTGCTCCTTGGGTCTGTGGTGGATGCCATTGCAATGATAGTGCTGACAGTGCCCATATTCTATCCAGTCATCTTGAAGCTGGGCGTGGACCCCATATGGTTCGGGGTGGTTATGGTCATCGTGATGGAGATGGCTCTCATAACCCCACCTGTGGGCATGAACGTCTTTGCCATCGCGGGCGTGGCACAGGACATCTCCCTCTACACGATATTTCGAGGAATCTTCCCCTTTTTGGTGGCTATGATGGTCTGCGTAGCCCTGCTGATCATGGTGCCAGAACTGGCTACCTTGCTTCCCAGTCTCATGTGACCAGGGGCGCGATCCTTCATTTTTCACGGGACTTCCCTTGCGGCGAAGCGTGAGGAATGAGGGACGCTCTTTATTTCGCATACGGAGCTGGCGAAAAGACTGGAAATGAGTCTTGCCGGTGTGGGGTTTTCTGTTGAGAGGGGGGCGTCCATCGCCAAGAAGGGTAACTATTCACTCACGGATTGGTTATTAAATTATAAAAGAGCGTCCCGCAATCCCAAAAGAGCGTCCCGCAATCCACATTTTGTAAATTGTTGACAGTTTTTTGTTGACTATTATAAAATTTTCACCTATACGAAATCAAAGAAACCAAGAAGCCAACTGGAAAAGGCTGTCAAGAACAAATGTGAATGCTCTGTACTCTTTTTTCTGCCTATTTTGTGGCGGCCTGCTTATCAGGAATAACCGCATGATGTATGGAAGAACATGAGTTTACGATTGGGATGGATGCAGTGAATTTCCCTAAAATGATACGAATTCGTCAGCGTCTCGAGACTCTCATGGTGAGGGATATCCGTCGGGAAATCGCCGATCAAGTGAACAAGCTGGCAGTATACAAAAAGG
>JAFDHB010000011.1 GCA_019308985.1 Deltaproteobacteria bacterium
AATTATCCTTTTCAATGGATTTCAGGTGCTCTTCCGAAGCAAGAAAGGTATGCTGGAGTCTCAATGGCCGGTAGATATTCTCCTCAAGGAATCTTCCCATTTCAATCCCGCTCATTTCTTCCACGATCCATTCCAGGATCATGAAGCCCAGGTCACTGTAAAGGCATTTTTCGCCAGGCTTGTATGCAAGGGGTCCTGACATGATCCGCCTTCTCAAGATCTGTTTCCTCTCACCAGGCGGATGTGAAACCAGGTCCCTGAAATATGGTTCCCAGTCCCTGAAGCCGCCGGAGTGATTCAGTAGCAACCTTGGAGTTATATCCCTCTTGTCCTCAGGCAAGAGCCCTTCAGTCAGGTCGTCCAGGCGACGATCGAGGTCGATCTTACCCGAGTCAACCAGTTTCATCAGGGCAAGGGTTGTGGCGAGAGGCTTTGTCAGGGAGGCAAGGTCAAAGACGGTATCCCTTTTCATGGGTATCTTGCCGGGTGTGAGGGAGAGATTCCCAACCGCCTCCACCGTGACAACCTCGTCGCCTTTGGCCCAAAGAAGCACGGCACCAGGAAATACACCCCCCCCTACCCCCTTTTCAAGCAAATCTCTTATCCCTTTCTTACCTTGAATCTTCACAATACCAATGCATGCTTAATTTCTGGTTCTCTGTTTCCCTGATTCTCGCTTCTTAGTCGGACCGACCCACCTTTTTGACAAACATACCCTGGAACATACCCGGGAATGTAGTCCCGATTTGTGCGATGCATCTTTTCCCAGACCCTTTCTATACACACGGACATAAATTCTTGCGCATGGCGGCAGTGTCGGGATTATAGATGATAGCGAGTTAGGGTCAAGCATGCGCAGTTATTTATGACCGTGTGTATAAAAGGCACATTTACCCACTGAAAATAGCATTCTAAGCTCCAAACACAGGGCTGTTTTAGTACAGTTCCTTCAACATTCCAGGCAGCTGTCGAGGTGCGCCCCAGACTAAAAGCAGTCCGAAGACCAAATAGAGTACGCACCAAACGACCAGTTAGGTCTCGATATTCAGGTCCCATGCTTGACGAGTTCGCAAAAAGTCAAAATTGGGATGGCAAAGTAAAAAGCTTCAAGTTCAAGGCGCGCGAATCTCGTGTGATGAGGCGTACTTAGCGTACGCTGCAATCATTTACCCCGTTAAATAACTCCCGATTCAGAGAACGTCGGGCTCATGATGTTCTTAGAGGGTTCTGGGCCTTTGATTCAGCTCCACAGATTCCTATTTAACGGGGCAGGGATGAAGCGCAACGCAGAAATTGGACTTTTTACGAAGCCATCATGCTTGGTGCAAATTACCCTAGCATATTCTTTGCAAAAAGGGTATCAATACAATAATCCTAGGGTGGATCATTTCTGTCCGAGATCTTTGTAAATGAGATTATTGTGGCGAACACAGGGCATTCACCACCACGTCATGCCCGCGAAAGCGGGCATCCAGAAGATAGGGGGTTGAGTTCCGGAGCCTGGATTCCCGCTTTCGCGGGAATGACAAAACCAGGTTATCCGGCCACAGGAGCGTCACATGTCCTGACATCATTGACGTTTGAAACCGTGGCAGTTCTTTTTTGGACAAGACTGAGGGGGGATAATATTTGAAATAACCTGTAGTGAAGAGTTTTTCTTACGCCTCAAAACTGGGGAAATTCGTCAGGGAAAAGCGCAACCAGGAGGTTGCTCCTAAATCTCGCAACAGGAACAAAGGAGGAAGAGTTATGCCGATTTTGAGAGCGAGCATGTGGGCCGGGAGGACCAAGGCATTAACGGACACCATGGTTCAAGTTGCCGGTGTGCCGCCCGAATCCGTGATCATACAGTTTGAAGACTTGCCAAAAGAAAACCGGGCAACAGAAGGCAAACTGCATTCGGAGATCTACAAGGACCAAAGATCCTGGTCCAGAGGGCACGGCTTTGGCTGACAGACTATCATGCCCGACAAGTGGTGATGGGCAAGGGAATAGTTGACAGGAAAGTACCTTGCACTATTCGCTTGATAAAAATAGTGAGTTGAGATAATCATTACATCCTGGTTCGGGCTGGTCAGGGAAAAGACTTAGAAAAGAGAGGATCCGACTGCGAGTCGCTGGAAGAGGGAAAAACTCAGGAGGAAATTATCGCGACTGCAAGTCGCTCTCACGTTCGGATGAACTGGTCCTGAGCTGAACACACCATTGCCGGGGAGCAGAATATGCAAGGATTGATTACCGTCGAAGGAGTCAAGAAGACGATCTTCGGGGCCGGTGCCCTGAAGGAACTAGGAAATGTGGCCAGGGAGCTTGACGCATCGAGAGTGCTCCTGGTCATGGACCAGGCCCTCTCGAAGACAGCTATCTCTGAAAAGGCCCAGGAAGTGCTCCAGAACAATGGCATCGCCGCCCTGTTATACTCCAAAGTTACCCTTGAGCCGTCTCCGCAACTTGCGGACGAAGGAGCTGAGATCGCCAAAGAGGAAAATGTAGGGGCCGTCATCGGGCTTGGAGGGGGAAGTACCATGGATGTCGCCAAGGCAATCGCCGTTTTGGTGAACAATGGAGGCAAGGCCGTTGATTACATCGGCCTCGGCCTGGTGAAGAAGCCTGGTCTTCCCACGATCATGGTGCCCACTACATCAGGGACGGGGAGCGAGGCAACTTTCACGGCCGTTTTTACCATGCGGGAGAACAAGGCCAAGGGAGGAATCAATAGCCCCTTTCTCTACCCCAGCGTGGCGGTGCTTGATCCTGAGCTTACCCTGGGCCTTCCGCGGGAGATAACCGCCTATACGGGCATGGATGCCCTGACCCATGCCCTCGAGTCTTACACCTCCCTACAGGCCCACTTCATGAGTGAGCCGGTGTCCCTGAGCGCAGTGGAGCTGATAGCCGGTAATATAAGGGAGGCAGTGGCTGATGGAGACAACTACGGTTTCAGGGAGAGCATGATGAAGGGGAGCTACCTGGCCGGTCTCGGACTGGCAATGGCTGGAGTCGGCGCCGTGCATGCCATGGCCTACCCACTGGGGGCATTCTTTGATGTTCCCCATGGTGTCGCAAACGCAGTGATGCTGCCATATGTCCTCGCATATAATTACCAATCAGCCGTCGAGAAGTTCTGTCGCGTCGGGGAGGCCATGGGCCGGGAACGAGAGCCAGGCTCCAGCCTGAACGGAGCCAAAGGGGCTGTAAAGGCGGTCTTCGATCTTGGCCGAGAAATAGGTATTCCGAGAAGCCTCAGGGAACTTGGTATACCCGAAGATGCAATACCCGACATGGCCGAGGCGGCCATGAAGGTAGAACGCCCCATGTTGAACAACCCAAAACCCATGACCGTCGATGCCGTTGAAGAGGTATACAGTCAGGCCTTTGAAGGCAAGACAGACGTCATCGACCGAGTTGAATAATGGATACCTAAGTCCTTCGGTCCATAAATACGCTAATGTATTTATTTACTCTGGACTTAGTGCAGAGTGAGCATTAATAGTGATTCTCAACCGAAAAACACGTCGCTCTATTTGCGAATCGAAGCACTAAGGAGGTTGCCATGCCTGGATTTGAAGTGCTGGGTGAAGAGGAAAAGAAGGAGATCTTGGACGTGCTGTCCCGGGGGGTACTCTTCCGGTACGAATTTGACAAGGAAAGACAAGGAGTTTACAAGGTCCAGGACTTTGAGAAAGAGTTTGCCGAGTATTGCGGGGTAAACCATGCCCTGGCTGTTTCTTCGGGGTCCGCCGCCCTGAAGGTTGCCCTTGCAGCTCTCGGGATAGGACCGGGCGACGAGGTCGTCACCCAGGGTTTTACCTTTGTTGCCACCTGGGAGGCTATCCTGGATTCCGGTGCCATACCCGTGTTCGGTGAAATAGACGATACCCTTTGCCTGGACCCAGAGGACCTGGAAGCCAGGATTACGTCAAGGACAAGGGCCGTCATCCCGGTCCACATGTGCGGTGCCCAGGCACGCATTAACGAGATCGTGGAGATAGCAAAGAGGCACAATCTCCACGTCATTGAAGACACGGCGCAGTCATGTGGCGGCCGCATCAATGGAAAGGCCCTCGGCTCCTTCGGAGACCTGGGGACTTTCTCCTTTGACTCAGTCAAGACCCTTACCACGGGTGAAGGCGGCATGATCATCACGAACGACAAAGACCTCTACATAAAGGCCTCGGAATACCACGATCACGGACATGATCATGATCCGACCGTGGGCAGGGGCCTTGAGAAGAGAAGTTTCTTTGGATTCAATTACCGAATGATGGAACTACAGGGTGCCCTTGGGCTTGCTCAATTGAGAAAACTGGATCACATCATCTTGAAGCGCCAGAGGGAAAACAAGCAGCGCATAAAGGAGGCCCTTTCAAGATACGAGGAGATCGCCTTCAGGGATATACCAGACCCTGATGGTGATACGGCAAGCTTCTTGATATTTTTCCTTCCCACCAGGGAAAAGGCCGAGGCTTTCAACCAGGTTATGACCTCTGAAGGGGTCGGTACCGTGTACTGGTATGAAAACACCTGGCACTACTACGGTAAATGGGAGCACCTCCTGGAAGGCAAGACATTGGTGCAGTCCGGATACCCCTTCAAGGATAGTTCCGGCGGAAAACGTTTGGACTATGGTGACCTCGTCTTGCCCAAGACAGACGAACTGTTGTCCCGGGCCTTGACCATACCGATAAACATTCGGATGGACGAACAAATCCCGGGTATTCTTAAGGCTATTGAGAAGGCATCAATGGTACTTTGAGCGTGGCTGCGGCAGGTATTGCCACCCGAGATTCCTCCCTCTATTTGAGTCAAATCACACAGCCGGGCCTTTGCGTATATCTTCAGGGGTAGATCAATCAATGCGTATAGCCATCTGCCAGGTAAATCCCATCATAGGGCACTTCACCTATAACACCTCTCTCATACTGGATGCAGTGGAGAAGGCAAGGGCTGCTAACTGTTCTCTGGCCATCTTTCCGGAGATGTCCATCATTGGGTATCCTCCAAAGGATCTCCTTGAAAGACCTGCCTTCATCAGGGAGAACCTGGACCAGATCAAAAGGCTGGCCGCACGGATAAATGGAATCCATGTGCTTTGCGGTTATGTGGACAGGAACCCCTCTGATATCGGCAAGCCACTGGTAAACAGTGTCGCCCTCATTGGAGGAGGCAAGGTTCTCAAAAAGGGTGGAAAGAGGCTGCTGCCTACCTACGACGTGTTCGACGAAACCCGCTATTTTGAGCCTGCCCGGGAGAGCCTGGTATTCGACCTGGATGGGAAGAGGTTCGGCGTGACCATATGTGAGGACATATGGAGCGTGGGGGATATCAAGGGTGTACCACACTATGCGTTGAACCCTGTTGCAGAACTCCATTCCGAATCCATGGATATCCTGGTGAACATTTCGGCCTCCCCTTACTCCCTGAATAAGGCTCCCCTGCGAATGAAGATCCTTCAATCCTTGTCCCTGGAAAACAAGATGCCGACCATCTACTGCAACCAGGTGGGGGGGAACGATGACCTCCTCTTTGATGGCATGAGCATGGTCGTGGACTCAGAGGGAAGACTCCTGCTGCTGGGCAAGGAATTTGCCCCGGATCTGCTGTTCTGGGACACCGCTGCTGTCTATGAAGAAATTGATCATCCCTGGCCCGAGGAGGAGGAATCCGTCCTGCGAGGACTTATCATGGGGACGAAGGATTATGTCACGAAGTGTGGCTTCAGCAAAGTCCTGGTCGGACTGAGCGGCGGCATCGATTCATCCCTTGTTGCGGTGATCGCCCAACGCGCTATGGGGCCTGAAAACGTGATGTGTCTGAGCATGCCTTCGCCCTTTACCTCCAAAATGAGCAATGAGGATGCCAGGAAGCTGGCACAGAAACTTGGGGTCCGCCATGAATTTGTACCCATTCACGATATATATGACAGTTACAAGAGCGCCCTTGAACCCATGTTCAAGGGACTCAAGGAAGACGAGACAGAAGAAAATATCCAGGCCAGGATTCGCGGCAATCTGCTCATGGCCCTGTCCAACAAGTTCAATGCACTCCTGCTGAGCACCGGGAACAAGTCTGAAATTGCCATGGGGTACTGCACCCTCTATGGAGATTTGAGCGGCGGACTGGCCGTCATATCCGACATTCCCAAGACCATGTGCTATCGTCTCGCAAGGTACATAAACAGGGAGGAGGAGATTATTCCGGAGCGCGTCTTGACTCGGCCGCCCTCGGCGGAATTGAGACCAAACCAAACGGACCAGGACACCCTTCCCCCTTACGAGATACTTGATGCTATCCTGGAAGCGGCTATCGAGGAAAACCTGGGCTTTGAAGAGATCGTTGAACGAGGGTATGACCCCGAAACGGTGAGAGATGTGCTCAAGAGGCTGGCCCTGAACGAATATAAACGCCGCCAGGCGCCGCCAGGCCTCAAGATCACCTCAAAGGCCTTCGGGTACGGTCGAAGATACCCCATCGCGAGGGGGGGGGAGCCTTTTTGAGCCACGGAGCGACGGGAGGTGCATTAATCCCTTTAGGAGCAGGCTCCTGCCTGCGATATCACGACACAGGATCGCAACCACAGGTTGCTCCTACAGGAAGACGAGGCATACATTCGAACGAGGTAGCCTTGATCCTTTGGTGATGGACGAAACAGTAAATCTCGCAAATATATCCATAGTACTTATAGAGGCACAAATCCCGGAAAACATAGGCTCTGTCGCCAGGGCCATGAACAACATGGGTATCCGGCACCTCGTCTTGGTCAAGCCCAAGAACTGTGAGCTGTCCAAGGTGCTGAAGACCGCCACCGGCAGTTCAATAGATATTATTGAGGAAATGGAAGTGTATAATGACCTGCTCGAAGCGCTCGGTCCCTTCAATTACGTAGTCGGCACCACTGCACGACTGGGCTCCCAGCGCCCTGCCCTGACAACTCCACGCCGCCTGGCCGGGGATCTTATCCCCATATCCCAGGAGAATAAGGTGGCAATCCTCTTCGGACCGGAAGACAGGGGGCTTTCCAATGAACAGCTCCGCTATTGCCACACCATAGCCACCATCCCCACCGCGGAGTTTGCATCCCTGAACCTGGCGCAGGCCGTAATGGTTTTCTGCTATGAGATATTCCTTGCCACTTCACCGCCGACCCAGGAGCCCTCTCCCAGCCTTGCCAACAAGTTCGAGCTGGAGGGAATGTATGAACACCTCAAGGAGGTCCTTCTGAAGATCGGCTTTATCGACCCGCAAAACCCGGAACATTGGATGCTCAATATCAGACGATTTCTATCCAGAGTGCCTCTGAGGGCAAGGGATGTGAGGATTATAAGGGGGATCTGTCGCCAGATTGATTGGTATACTGAACGGATCAAGAAAAACCTCGCAAACGGAGACAAGCAGAATGGATGATCGCTTCGTGGCTATAGTCTCGCCATCCTGGTCTAGAGCAACGCGTTTTCAATTGCTATGGCAGCGGGTCCGCTCAGGGCAGTAATGAGGGAAAGGTCTTCCTTTCTGAATCCGTGAGGTCTCTTTATGGAATCGAAATAGAGAACACCTCTCAGCTCGGACCTGCTTATCAGGGGCACACACATGACAGAGCGTATGTTCATCAGTTGCATGCTTTTCGATACGTCGGCCTCGTCTTCCCCGAGGGTATCCAGCATCATGACGGGTTTTCTCTCCCTAATCACCCTGCTGACTATGGTCCTGCTGAACCGGTTGACCTTGTGCTCGCGGTCTTTACTGAAGATTGAGATGATGTTTGATATCTGGCCCGTTTCCTTATCTACCAGTATGAAGAATCCCCTGTCAATCCTATTGAGAAGGTCCAGGATGGACTGAAGTATCGATTCCAGGGTCTGATTCAGGTTCAATGATTTTTCCAGGATAGCCGCTACATTTGATATGAGTTCCATGTTCTTCTTGTGGGTCATCGGTCGGTCCTCGACCAGAACATTGCCTTCCTGCGCAATGTCGTCTGGAAGGTTCACTGAATCCAATAATTCCAGCTCCTCTTCGCCGATGTCTTCCTCCTCATAGGATTCCACGAGACTTACAATCACCTTCTTGCTGATTCCAATGGCTACGCCGATGTCTATCTCCACATCTTCGTTGGGCGGGATCCTTTCCCCGTTGATGAATGTGCCGTTCTTGCTGTTCAAGTCTCTTACATAATATTTTTTTCCTTTCCTGGCTATCCTCAGGTGCCTCCGGGAGACTGCCGGTTCATCTATCGTTATGTTGTTGTCAGGGGATCTCCCTATAAAAGTGATGTCGCTATCGAGCCAGTAGTGCCGTCCCCTGTTTGAGCCGCTCACGATCTGTATTACCGCCATGGCTTTCAATCTCCTTTGGGGGTTCCAGGTTATAAAATCTGGCTACTATTGCTTAAGAACAAGTATAGCATTGTTATAAGTTATAGTCAACATTCACAAATTTTTACCTGAAATCACCACGATCGAGTAACTTTCCGTGACCCTCCCCGGTTGTAGCACCGGGTCTCCCCATAGGACCCACGGCCCCTATTCCCACTCAATGGTGCTTGGGGGCTTCGATGAGATATCGTAAACCACCCTGTTTACTCCTCGCACGTTATTGATGATCCTGTTGGAAATCCTGGCCAGAACGTCGTAGGGGACCCTGGTCCAGTCTGCAGTCATTGCGTCCTGGCTGTCAACTATTCTAACCGCTATCACGTGCTCGTAAGTTCTCTCATCACCCATCACCCCAACGGTCTTCACTGGGAGAAGCACTGCAAATGACTGCCATACCTTTTCGTAGAGATCCGCCTTTCTTATCTCTTCAAGCAGGAGGGCATCGGCATCCCGTAGTGTTTCCAGTCTCTCCCTTGTTATTTCTCCCAATATCCTAACCGCCAGGCCGGGACCGGGGAAGGGTTGCCGCATTACCAGTTCTCTTGGGAGGCCCAACTCAAATCCGACCTGTCGTACCTCGTCTTTGAATAGCTCTCTCAGGGGCTCAATGAGCTCCAGTTTCATGGCCTCCGGTAAGCCGCCCACGTTGTGGTGGCTCTTGATGGTCGCAGAGGGTCCTTTAAATGACACGCTCTCGATCACATCCGGGTACAGAGTTCCTTGGGCCAGAAACCTCACCTTTCCCAGTTCCTTGGCCTTTTTTTCGAACACGTTGATAAATTCCCTGCCGATGATGGTTCTCTTTTCCTCCGGGTCTGTGACTCCCCTTAGTTTTTCAAGGAAGTGCTCAGAGGCGTCCACCAAATGCACGTCCATTTGGTAGTGCCTCTGGAAGAGTTCCATGACCTCTTCCACTTCCCCCTTCCTCAAGAGGGCATTATCCACGAAGATACAGGAAAGTTGCGGTCCCACAGCCCTATGCAAGAGGACTGCCGTAACCGAGGAGTCTACCCCGCCCGAGATCCCGCATATGACTCTTTCTTTGCCGATCCGCCTCCTGAGCTCCTCGACTGTCCTCTCCACGAAGGATCTCATGGTCCACAGTGGCCTGCAACAGCATATGTTGAAGAGGAAATTCTTGAGTATCTTGATACCATTTGGTGTATGAGCCACCTCCGGATGAAATTGAACACCGAATATTTTCCTCGACCTGTCTGCCATCGCCGCCACAGGACTGCTCTTGCTGCTCGCCAGGCACTCGAATCCGTCCGGCATGCGTGAAATTCTGTCGCCATGGCTCATCCAAACCACCTCGCCCTTGCCCCGTGATAACCCGTGAAAGAGATCTTGCTCATCTTCTATGGTGATAAGGGCGCTCCCATATTCACGATCTTCAGCACCCGCCACTTCCCCGCCCAACACATCGGTGATGTACTGCATTCCGTAACATATCCCGAGCACGGGTATTCCCAGCTCGAGCACTCCCCGGTCCGCCACGGGAGCATCTTCGTCATATATACTGGCAGGTCCGCCGGAAAGGATTATGCCGGCCGGCGAGAATTCCTTGATCTTCCCGATGTCCAAACTAAAGGGGTGTATCTCGCAGTACACTTGAGCTTCACGCACCCTCCTGGCTATGAGCTGGGTGTACTGGGATCCAAAGTCAAGGATAAGGACCTTCTCTTCAAATAGCCTATTCGCCATCACTCTACCCTGTAGTTCGGGGCCTCCTTGATTATTATTACGTCGTGGACGTGTCCTTCCCTGTAACCCGCGGGCGTCACCCGCATCAATCTGCTCCTCTCCTGGAGCTCTTTGATATTTCGGCAGCCCAGATAGCCCATTCCGGCCTTTAGTCCTCCCACCAACTGGTAGATGGTATCGGCAAGGGTCCCCCTGTAAGGGACGCGGCCTACGATCCCTTCGGGCACAAGTTTCTTTTCCATCTCCATGTCACCCTGAAAATACCTGTCTTTGCTTCCCTCCTTCATTGCTTCTATGGACCCCATGCCCCTGTAGACCTTGTATGTCCTGCCCTGGAACAGTATGGTCTCGCCAGGGCTCTCTTCTGTGCCTGCGAAAAGGCTTCCTATCATCACACAATCCGCGCCACCTGCCAGGGCTTTCGTGATATCTCCGGAATATTTGATCCCTCCGTCGGCGATTATGGGTACATCGTTCTTCCTTGCTTCCTTTGCACAATCCATGATCGCGGTCATCTGCGGCACGCCTACGCCAGCTACTACTCTTGTGGTACATATGGATCCCGGACCAACACCAATCTTTATCGCGTCGGCACCTGCCTCTATGAGGTCCCTTGTGGCCTCGGCAGTGGCGACGTTGCCCGCGATGAGTTGCAAGTCGGGGTGCCTTTTCTTGATCTCCTCCACCTTTTTCATAACCATTTCCGAATGGCCATGGGCAGTGTCCACCACCACGACATCAACATTGGCCTTGATCAGCTCCTGGATCCTTTCCTCTGTATCAGGCCCCACTCCCACGGCTGCCCCAACTCTCAACCGGCCCAGCTCATCCTTGCATGAGTTGGGGTATTTCTTGATCTTCTCAATATCCTTAATGGTGATGAGCCCGATCAGCTTTCCATGGTCATCAACCACGAGAAGTTTCTCTATCCTTCTCTGGTGCAGGATTGCCTTGGATTCATCCAGGGTGATTCCCGCTTTTGCGGTTGCCAGGTTTTCCTTGGTCATGACCGCCTCTACCTTCTGATCCAGATTGGTCTCGAAGCGCAGGTCTCTGTTTGTTATGATACCGACAAGGTTCCCGTCTTTCACAACCGGCACCCCGGAAATCTTGTATTTTTTCATGATCTCAAGGACTTCGTAGATCTTCCTGTCCGGTTCAATGGAAATGGGATCAACTATCATTCCACTTTCAGATTTTTTGACCTTTTCCACTTCAAGGGCCTGGCGCTCGATGCTCATATTCTTGTGAATAAAGCCGATACCTCCCTGTCTGGCAATAGTTATGGCCGTCGCCGATTCCGTTACAGTATCCATTGCGGCGCTCACTATGGGAGTATTCAGGGTGATGTTCCTGGACAGCCTGGTTCTAACGTCCACTTCGGATGGGAGTACAGAAGATCTTTCGGGTATCAGGATCAAATCATCAAAAGTATAGCCCCTTCTTATGTCCTCATTATCGCGCATTACCTTCTCCTTCCTGTCTGCTTACGAGAAAAGCCCCTCTTCCTGAGCACCGGATCGAAGAGCCTTTTCCCTGGATCTCCATTGGTAACCAGGAGCCTTGCGAGGCCACCCATACTTATTGCTGCCAAGTCTCCATGGATTCCCGGATTCAGCCCTTGCTTTGCCTCGCCCCAGAGGGTGCTTGCAGCCCGTGGTCTTCTCTCGGAATATTTCGCATTCAGTATAGGAAAAGAATATCGTATCGTCAATATGCCCTGGGGCGTATTCTCCGCTCCGATCTTTGAAAAAAGGGGGGCCGGGGGCCTCCACTCTAAACCTTGGCATTATTCCTCATCAAGGCTGGAGTCAAAGTTCATATCAATTCTGTCCCCTGGTGTGGATTACGCCCCAGAGGGCCCTGAGTTCCCTTGAACCCATTATCGCGCTCGATACAAAGTAGATGATCATCCCGGCAAGCACCAGGCCTGCTAGTTTCAGGACCAGGCTCAAGGTATCCGCTTCAGGCCCCAACACCCACACATCATTCCTGATGATATAAAGGCAAAGGCCGGTGATGCCCGAAGCAACTATACCTCTGCCGGCCGAAATCACTACAGGCCAAAGCTCCAGTTGTTCTATTCTCTTCTTAAGCAAGACCACTAACAGGCCGAACTGGATCGTGGACGAGACAGAGAGGGCAAGGGCGAGCCCGCCATGCTTGAGGGGGCCCATGAGGAGCAAGCTGAATACAAGGTTTGCCCCCATGGTAACGGCGGCGACCTTAACCGGTGTCTTGGTGTCTTGAAGCGCGTAGTATGCAGACACCAGGACCCTTACACCCGAGAAGGCCCAGAGCCCTGTTGTATAGTAAAAGAGGGCCATGTTGGTCATCCTGGTGGATGTGGAGTCAAATACCCCCCCTTCAAAGAGCACCCTTATTATCAGGTCGCCCAGCAGTATAAGGCCCATCATTGATGGTATGGTAACAAAGAAGACCAGCCTCAGTGCATGGCTGAGGGTTTGCCGGAACTCAAGAAGGTCTTCCTCCGCCGCCTGCCTGGAAAGGGAAGGCAGGGCAGCCGTGCTCACGGCGATTGCAAAGATGCCCAGGGGGAACTGTACCAACCTGTCTGCATAGTAGAGCCAAGACACGCTGCCCTCCGGGAGAAAAGAAGCGAGGAGAGTCCCTATGAACTGGTTGAACTGATAGATGGCGGATCCGAAAATGGCAGGAACCATCAGGCGGGCGACCTTCTTTACCGCGGGATGATCGGGCATCCAGCAAGGAAGAAGGGAAACTCCGTTCTTCAGGATCCAGGGTATCTGCAATGCCACCTGGAGGCCCCCCCCGATAATCACCCCAACCGCAGCCCCCATAATGGGCTGGGGCATTTCAGGAGAAAGCCACAGTATTGAAACTATTATTCCTACATTCAGGAAGATGGGCGCCGCGGCAGGGGCCGCAAAATGCCTGAGGGAATTCAAGATGCCCATAAACAGGGCCACCACGCTTATGAAAAAAATATAGGGGAAGGTGATACGGGTTAACAGGACCGTGAGTTCGTATTTGGCGCCGTGACCCCCGAATCCGAAGGCCTGGAGCCTCACGATAAAGGGAGAAAAAACGATACCCAGAACCGTTACGATTGCAAGTAAAAGGCAAAGCACTGTCAGCACGGCCCTGGCCATTTCGAAGGCCTCCGGCCTTGATCTCCTGCTCAGGTATTCCGTAAAAACAGGGATAAATGCAATGGTGAGCGAGCCCTCGGCAAACAGGCGTCTGAGAAGATTGGGTATGCGAAAGGCCACAAAGAAGGCATCGGCTGCCATGCCTGTACCGAAAAACCGCGCGATAACCATGTCCCTGATAAGCCCCAATATGCGGCTCAACAGGGTGAAGAACCCTACCGTACCTGCTGCACTACTGACCCTTCGTGTTTCATAGAGGGAGCTGTCGGAACTCTGCATAATATACCTCGGCTACCGTCTTGGCGCCCCGCGAATCGGCAACGATCTTAACATTCACAGTTTTGTCTTGACAAGGACAAATCAGTGAATTAAATTGCTTCGGGAGTTTCGGTAAGAACAAAGAGGAGGAAACAAAGGTTTGGCAACTCATAAATCGGCCCTCAAAAGGGCCCGTCAAAACAAGGTCAGAAGACTGAGGAATATGGCTTACAAGAGCCGGATGAAGACCGCAATCAAGAACCTCAGGAGTGCCATTCAGGAGAATTCTCCGGACAAGGCCAGGGAGCGACTGAATAAGACCGTGGCAATCATACAGAAGACCGCCTCAAAGGGTGTAATCCACAAGAACAAGGCTGCGCGCCTTGTGTCTCGTTTGTCTCGCCGGGTAAACCAAATCAGTACTCCTTCAACCGCTTAACGGCAGAGGGTCACGATAAGGTTTTCCAGGACTGGTTTGGGCCTAGATCCGGATTTGATCAATCCGTCTGCTTCGTGGAGCAGTCTCAGTGCCTGTTCCAGTTCTTCCGGGGACCAGAGCCTGCACTGCCTTGCAAACATCCCCGCAGAAAAGGTCATAAGTCCAAGCTTCTTGGCTATATCCTTCGTCTTACCGCCTTTGGCGGCAATTCCCTTTGCCATCCATAGTAGTCTGAGTTGCCTGTTGAGCATGCCTATCGCCTGCAAAGGCGCACCTCTTTTGTCTCCTTCTTCCAGGAACCGCTTGAGGATCCTCAGGGATCCGCCAGTGTTCTTTTCAGATACCATATTCATCAACTCAAAAATGGTATATGCACGGCTGTGAATGACCAGGTCCTTAGCTTCATCCAATCCAACAGTTTTGTTTCCATACCTGATCTTCAACTTTTCCAGCTCGGCGTATATATCCTGGAGATCGCTTCCCACAACCTGCTGAAGGTACGAGCAGGCCTGGCCGTCTATTTTCAGGTCCAGCTCCCTGGCCAACCTCTTGATCCACGATAAGACCTGTCCCTCCCGGACTGCCTCGAAGTAGACGGCCAGGCCCATGTCCCTGATTTTCTTGTAGAAGGACTTCTTGAAGTCTGCCTTGGCAGAAACGAAAATCAGGCATGTTGACTCTGAAGGGCTCTCCAGATAGGGCAAGAAGAGTTCAAGCTCTTTGGTGCTGTAGCTTTCTGTTCTCCGAAGGATAATAAGGCGCTTCTGGGCCAAGAAGGGAAAGGAGCGGGCATGACTGATAACATCAGAAGGGCCTATTTCGTCCCCATACAGGGTTTCAAGGTTAAGGGCCCTGGCAGACTCGGGGACCAGTTCTCCCTTCACACGGTCAATGACCTTTTCAAGCATGAACTCACCGGGACCATAAAACAGGTAGAGGGGAGCTCTCTCCCCCCTTTTCAAAGATTCCAGGACTTCTTCCGGGGATAGATCTTTGCCCATCAAAACCTTTCCAAAGTCTTCAAGAAGACCTTCTTGGATAATAGACTTGCTATTTGGTCGAGGGCCTGACCCCTATTATATGTGGTGACCAAAGGGTCTGCCACTACGTCATAATTGGCCCTCTCGGTCATGGATCTTTCATGCCATATGGTCTTGCCCGTACTCTGCTCAACCAGTTTGATGTCAAGTTTTACCATGAGCCTCAGCTTGCTCGTCACGCTCAAGGTGCTCCTGTGGCCGGCCAGGAATGACTCTTGTTGTTCATAGGCGATGGGTTCGGTTTTCACCTGGTAGATGCGGGCGATCAGAATATATCGGGCGTCCTGCTCCGAAAGAATAGGCACCGTAGAGTTGTTGATAAACTCCTCCCTCAGTATCCTGGTGAATTCTGATTCAAAACCCAGGTCCGAGGAAGGGGATTCGACCATGGGTATGGCAAGGCTTTCGATCTTGATACCCAGGGGCTCACCAGAAGACCTGAAGTGGTATCCGCAGGCAGCAAATGATACCAGGCCAAGGAAGACAAGGCTCTTTGGGACCCAAAAACCCCTCAGCACGCTCTTGCACATGGCTTTTCGGCCCTGCCATAGCATGGAATCTTCATACCACCACGTTGACCAGTTTCTTCTGGACCACTATAACCTTCTTGACCGGCTTTCCCTTTACATACTTCTGAATCTTTTCATCCCTTAGGGCCTCCTCCTCGATTTCCCGCTCGTCGAAACTCGCCGGCACTTCTATCCTGCTTCTCACCTTACCGTTGACTTGCAACACGATAAGTCTTCTATCCACTTCAAGGGCCTTGGGATTGTATTCGGGCCAGGGTACGGTGAGAAGGCTCTCCTGGTGGCCCAGCATCCTCCACAATTCCTCTGTGATATGCGGAACAACAGGGGAAAGCAGTACCACTGCCGTTTCCACCGCCGCCCTTATGACTCCCCCCTCTTCCTCTCGCCACTCTCCTTTGCCGTCAATATACCTGTTTATGTCGTTGACCAATTCCATTACCGCGCTGACAGCGGTGTTGAAATGGAAACGATCTTCTATGTCGTTCGTAACCTTCTTGATCGTTTGGTGAGTTTTCCTGTAAAGGTCTCTCAATCCAGGGGCAAGGAGTTTCTCCCCGTCGTAGGGACTGGATCCTTTCAAATTGTCCAGGTTCTCAACCACGAGCCTCCATACTCGATTCAAGAAACGAAAGGCCCCTTCTACGCCCTGCTCATTCCATTCCAGGTCTTTTTCCGGCGGAGAGGCAAAAAGGCAGAACATCCTCACCGTGTCCGCCCCATACTGGTTGACCAGCTCTTCCGGGTCAACGACGTTTTTCTTGGACTTGGACATCTTGACCGTATTACCCAGTATCACTTCCCTGCCACAATGAGTGCACCTATTATCCTTTACCTCCCAGGGCAGGAGATAACCGTGATCCGGGCATTCCTGGGTTTCTTTGCACACCATCCCCTGGGTCAGGAGATTCGTGAAAGGCTCCCGTACCTTCAAGTAACCCAGATCATTGAGGACGCGGGTATAGAACCTGGAATAAAGGAGGTGCAGGATGGCATGTTCAATACCGCCGATATACTGGTCCACAGGCATCCAATAGTCTACCCTTGCGGGATCAACGGGCCCTTCATCATAATCAGGACATGCGTACCTATCAAAATACCAGGAGGACTCTACAAAGGTGTCCATGGTGTCGGTCTCACGCCTGGCCTCGCCTTTGCACCGAGGGCAGGTCGTCTTGTAAAAGGACGGCTCATGGGGCAAGGGCGAACCGCCACTGGGGCTCATTTCCAAATCCAGAGGCAAGACCACAGGCAAATCAGCTTCAGGCACGGGTACGGTCCCGCACCTATCGCAGTAAATTATTGGGATTGGAGCCCCCCAATATCTCTGTCTTGATATGTTCCAGTCCCTCAATTTGTAATTCACGGTCTTGTAGCCCATGTCCTTGGATTCCAAGTATTCGGCTATCTTATCCAGGGCCTCCAAGTTCCGCTGCCCATTGAAGGGGGGGGAATTGACCAGTGTTCCTTCCCCTTCGTAGGCCTCGGTCATCGTTTCTTCGTTCAGTTCCCTGTCCGGGGGCTGGATCACCACCCTAGTGGGGAGATCATACTTTTTCGCAAACTCGAAGTCACGCTGGTCATGGGCAGGGACGGCCATAATGGCGCCTGTGCCATAATCGAAGAGAACAAAATTGGCCACATATATTGGTATCTTCTCGCCTGTAAGCGGATTGATACAATACCTGCCTGTAAAGACTCCTTCCTTCGCCGCAAAATCCGCTGACCTTATGTAGCTGTCTACCTTCAGGGTCTGGTCAATGAAAGCCAGGACTTCCTTTTCCTGGGGGAGATCCTTGATGATCTCCCGGAGCAAGGGGTGCTCAGGTGCAAAGCAAAGGAATGTGGCTCCAAAAATCGTGTCCTGCCTGGTAGTATAGACCTCGATTACTTCATCGGAGCCTACAAGGCGAAAACGTATTATCGCCCCGTAACTTTTGCCTATCCAGTTCTTCTGCATTGTCAGGACCCTCTCAGGCCATCCTGGCAGCTTGTCACAGTATTCCAGTATTTCCTCGGCGTATTCAGTGATTTTTAGGAACCAGCTGTCCATCTCCTTTATGGTGACTTCCTGGTCCGTGTGCCTCCAGCATCGACCGTTTTCCACCTGTTCCTTTGCAAGTACGGTCTGGCAGTTGTCGCACCAATTCACATAGGTCCTCTTCTTATAGGCGAGACCTCTTTCGTACATCTTGAGAAAGATCAGTTGTTCCCACCGGTAATATTCCGGGTCGCAGGTTGCGAACTCCCTGTCCCAGTCATAGCTGAAGCCCATCCTCTTCAGCTGCTCTTTCATTTTCGTTATGTTCTCATAGGTCCACTTCGCCGGGTGTATGTTGTTCTCAATGGCCGCATTCTCAGCAGGGAGCCCAAATGCATCCCAGCCCATCGGATGCAAGACATTCTTCCCCTTCATCCTCTTATACCTGGCCACCACGTCACCTATGGTATAGTTGCGCACGTGGCCCATGTGGATGTTTCCGGATGGATAAGGGAACATCTCCAAGAGGTAGTATTTTTCCATCCTCGGGTCTTCCTTGACCTTGAAAAGGCCCTCTTTCTCCCAATAGATCTGCCACCTTTTTTCCAGTTCTTGTGGTTCGTATTTCATGTTTCCAAGTTACCCTTCCTTGCTCTGATCAACTTTCTCAATTTTCGTGTCATCAAGCAGCCCGACTTGCTTCGACCTCTTAAAGATATTATCAAGGATGCCGTTTATGAACGCCCCTGATTCCTCCGAGCCATACTTTTTGCCAATCTCGACTGCCTCGTTGATACTGACCTTTGGTGGTATGTCTTTCATGTATAATAGCTCGTATGTTCCGATCCTCAGGACGTTTCTGTCCACGTGTGACATCCTTTCTATTCGCCAGTTCTTGGAAGATTGCCTTATCAGTTTATCCAATTCCTCTCGTTTCTCCCACACTCCCAGGACCAACCGACTTGAAAAGGGCCTCACGGACTTGGACGATCCAAAGCACTCGGTTACAAGCCGGAAAGCCTCCTCTGGCTCTCCAGGATTGAACTCTAGATGAAAAAGAACTTGAACAGCCAGTTCCCTGGCCTTTCGTCTTGTCCCCATTTGTTTCCGCAGGAAAACGTGGTTTTCTATTCACAGCAAGATGCGGATCCCTGCTAATGGCCGTATTTAGATCCTGCAAGGGAGAAAACCCGTCAAAGTCCTATTCTTGGAAAGCTCGTATGAAACCTCACAAGCTCGTAAAGGTCCCAAAACCGTCATGCCGGACTTGATAAGCCTGCCCCGGACTGCGATCCGGGGGCATCCAGAAGCCTCTGAAATTACTGGATTCCTGCTGGAGTTTATCCCGCACCTGAGATACGGGGCAGGAATGACAGAAATGAGCACTTTCAGACTTTTTACGAAGCCATCAAACTTCACGAGTAGAAAGTTCTATTTTCGTTCAATCCGGGCCTATTTCTCGGTCCGGCGGCGGAGCTGAATTCGAGATCGACAGGTGGACAATGATACCACCGGAAAAGTCACCTTAGCTCACTGAAAAGATTTGCCATTTCCATGGCGGCAATTGCTGCATCCCAACCTTTGTTCCCTGACTTTGTGCCCGCCCTTTCGATCGCCTGCTCGAGATTGTCGGTGGTCAAGACTCCGAAGGTAACAGGTATACTGCTCTCCAGGCCTACTGCTGCAATTCCCTTGGAAACTTCAGCAGCAACGTATTCGAAGTGGGGGGTGGATCCCCTGATAACAGCCCCAAGGCAGATTATGGCATCATAGCCGCCGCTCTGGACGAGCTTCTTTGCAGTGGCCGGTATCTCAAAGGAGCCGGGGACCTTTATGATAGATATAAGGTCATCATTGGCACCATGTCTTTTCAAGGCATCCAGGGCGCCATCCACCAACTTGGAAGATATGAAGTCATTGAACCTGCTTACAATGATTGCAAACCTCAGCCCCTCCGCAGATATCTTTCCTTCTACCAACCTGGCCATTGGAATCTCCTCCTTAAAAGCTTACGAGCATCTTGCCCATGGAATATACACCCGTCCTTTTCCCTGATCCTCCGCAGCAAGCTTCCGGGCCGATCCAGGGAACCAGGGGCCATCTCATTGAAATGAATTTCTGTAGCGCTATCATGGGGCCTCTCACTGTTCTATGTTCAGGATATGGCCCAGTTTCTGGCACTTGGTTATGAGATACTTCATATTCTCCGGCCTGGGTTTGATTTCGATGGGCACCCGACCCGTTATTTCCAAACCATAACCCTCGAGGCCGACGATTTTCTTGGGATTGTTGGTCATCAGTCTCATCTTTCGGACTCCAAGGGCGGACAATATCTGGGCGCCAACTCCATAATCCCTCAAGTCCGCCTTAAACCCAAGTTCCTCGTTTGCTTCAACGGTATCACGCCCCTGATCCTGCAAGGCATAGGCCTTGAGCTTGTTTGCAAGGCCTATGCCCCTTCCCTCCTGCTGCATATACAAGATCACACCCAAGCCTTCAGCCTGAACCATTTCCATCGCCCTTTCCAGTTGCGCCCCACAATCGCACCTATATGAGCCGAACACATCCCCTGTCAGGCACTGGGAATGAACCCTCACCAAAATTTCCTTCTCGGGACTAATTTCTCCTTTCACAAGGGCGAGGTGCTCATAGTCATCTATGTCGTTGACAAAGGCAATGGCCTTGAATTCCCCGTAGGGGGTGGGTAGTATCGTCTCAGCGACCTTGTGGACAAAGGACTCATTTCTCATCCTGTAGGCGATGATATCCGCAACCGTGGCGATCTTCAATCCATGCTTCTCGGCAAATTTCTCCAGGTGAGGTAAACGGGCCATGGTGCCGTCATCGTTCATGATTTCGCAAATCACCGCCGCAGGCTTCAGGTTGGCGAGCCTGGCCAAATCCACCGATCCTTCCGTCTGCCCCGTCCTGAACAGCACCCCCCCGCGCCTTGCCCGGAGGGGAAACACATGGCCAGGTTGAACCAGATCTTCTGGTTTTGCGCCATCAGCTATGGCAGTTAGAATAGTATGTGCCCTGTCCGCCGCAGAAATCCCGGTCGTCACTCCATCGCGGGCTTCAATGGAAACGGTGAATGCCGTTTTGAAGGTCGAACGGTTGTCATGGACCATCAGAGGAAGCTGCAACCTGTCCACGATTTCCGGGGCGAGAGCCAGGCAAATAAGGCCGCGGCCGTACTTTGCCATGAAATTTATGGCCTCCGGGGTCACCTTCTCCGCCGCAATGGTAAGGTCCCCCTCGTTCTCCCTATCCTCGTCATCCACGAGGATGATCATCTTCCCCTGCCTCAGGTCTTCCAGGACCTCTTCTATGGTTGAAATGGGCATTTTACCTACTTTTCGATACCTCCGAAGCCGTACTTGGATAAAAAATCCCGGTCGATCTTCGAGCCTCTATTGTTATCGGAGTCCCTGGCGAGGGACAGGAATTTCTCCACGTATTTGCCTATCATATCCGTCTCGATATTGACCAGGGAACCCGCGTCCTTTTTCAGGATCCCGGTCTCCTTTGCTGTTTGCGGGATTATATTAACTTCGAACCAGGTACTTTGGCAACGGTTAATTGTCAGGCTGATTCCGTCTACCGCTATGGAACCCTTTTCTATAATGTACCTGGAGATACTTTCATCAACGCCGACCCTGAGCATATAGGACCTTTCAGAGGGTTTTCTGCTCAGAACCCTTCCCGTACCGTCAATATGCCCTGACACCAGATGTCCCCCCAGGCGATCTGTCAATTTGAGGGCCCTTTCCAGATTCACCTCTTCACCCTGGGACAACATGCCCATGGTGCTCCTTGATACTGTCTCTGCAGAGACATCCACCTTGATTTCTTTACCCTTGATCTCTGTTACGGTCAAGCAAACACCGTCAACAGAAATGCTGTCTCCAATCCCTATATCAGGTGCCTCGAACAGAGGCAAAATGGTCAACCTCAGGCCATCACCAATCCGGCTGATGTTCCTCACCTTTCCGATGCCTTCCACTATTCCAGTAAACATCCCCGCGACCCAAGGAAAATAATCATACCCATTTGAAATTGTGTCCAAGCAGCACCGAGGTTCTCCCCCCCATCCCAGGACCTTGACCGGATTCCCGGCTTGACCGCTGGCCCTTGCCTCCCTCCTAGTATTCAGGGTAACCGCTTATCAAGAGATCTTCACCAAACCTCCTTACGCTTATCTCTTTGAGCGTGATGCACTGCTCCATGCTCTTTGGGGCTTCGCCTCGTGCCATGGGACTCCCGTCATCCCCCCCCAGCACCTTCGGCGCCTTGAAAAAATAAAACTTATCAATCAGCTTCTCCCGAATCAAGGTCCCCATGAGAGTGGCACCCCCTTCAACCATGACGCTTGTCACGGAGCGCTCCCCGAGGATTTTCATCAAGGCCTTTAGGTCAATCAGGCCTTCTTTCGTCGGGCAGGGAATAGTAGTAACACCTTCCATCTCAAAGGGGCTGCGATGTTTCTCGGCCACTGTTTCAGCAACAGCTATAATGGTTCCGCCAGAGGAGGGGGTTTTTAGTACCCTGGCGTTCCTTGGGATCCTCAGCTCCGTATCCACGATAACCCTGCAAGGATCCCTTCCCCCCCGACTCTTCAGCCGAGTGGTCAACAGGGGGTCATCCTTTACTATTGTCCCCACCCCCACCATCACACAATCCACCCTGTCCCTCAACCGATGGACGAACTGCCTCGACCTTTCATTCGTAATCCATCGGGAATGGCCTGTTGAAGTTGCCGTGAACCCATCCAGGGTCAGAGCGGATTTTGCAATCACGAAGGGGTGACCCTTAGTGACATATTTGATATATGCCTCATTGAGTCTCCTGCATTCAGATTCCAGCACCCCTACCTTCACTTTGACGCCTTTTTGGGAGAGAAAATCGCACCCTCCGCCTGTGACTGACGGATTTGGATCTCTCATGCCCACCACCACGTTCTTCAAGCCGGCCCTCATGATAGCCTCGGTACATGGTGGAGTCCTGCCGGAGTGACGACAGGGCTCTAGGTTTACATAGAGGGTATCATCGGCTTCTATCCCTCCCTTCGCCCTTTCGAGGGCGTCGACTTCGGCGTGCTTCTCTCCTGCTCTCCTGTGGTAACCCCTGGCTATCACCTTGCCCCTTCGGACAATTACGGCCCCTACGGCCGGATTCGGAGATGTGCGACCAAGCCCTTTCCTGGCCAAGCGCAACGCCTCTCTCATAAACCTTTCATCACTGTTATTCAAGACCGGCACCTCTTGTGGCACAAACCTATTGACACGGGCAATGGACTTGCCACCCAAGCTGGGCTCTTATCCGCCTTCGGAGAAGACCCGGGCTTGCCCACGGGACCCCATCCCTCCAGGCACATGGGGCCTCGATTCAAAATTGGTGTCTGCCTTCTTTCCTGGCCCTGAGCATCTCTTCCAGCTCGGCCATGAACTCGTTGATATCCTTGAATTGCCTGTAGACAGAGGCAAACCTTACGTAGGCTACCTCATCCCATTCCTTTAGATTGCTGATCACCCTTTCCCCTATCTCTGCACTGTCGACTTCCTTCTTCCCCAGCTCTTGGAAATACAGTTCCAGGGAATCAACAAATTCCTCTATCTGGGTTATGCTGACCGGTCTCTTCTGACATGCCTTCTTGATTCCCTCTATTATCTTCTCTCTGTTGAAGGGCTCACGTCTTCCGTCTTTCTTTACCACCATGGGAAGAGCCTCTTCCAGTTTTTCGTAAGTAGTAAATCGTCTGCCACACTCCAAGCATTCCCTTCTTCTTCTTATCGTCCTTCCATCCTTACTTAGTCTTGAGTCTATGACCTTGTTGTCTATCTTGGCACAATAGGGGCATTTCATGGCTTAAACCTCTCGATTTGCAATCCGGCCTCCCGCAGCATTCTGTCGGCCAGGGGATCGTCATAACCATCTTCATAGATGATGTTCTTTATGCCGGCATTGATGATCATTTTGGAACATATTACGCATGGCTTATTGGTGCAATAGAGGACAGCGTCCTTTATAGTGATACCGTGAAGGGCTGCTTGGATAATGGCATTTTGTTCCGCATGAAGGCCCCTACAAAGCTCGTGACGCGTCCCTGAGGGAACGGAGGAATCTTCTCTCAAGCAACCAACTTCTTGGCAGTGTTTCAGCCCTGAGGGTGCACCATTGTAACCGGTCGCCAGGATCCTCTTGTCCTTCACAATTATTGCGCCGACCTGCCGCCTCAAGCAGGTCGATCTCTTGGCGACCATCCTGGTAATGTCCATAAAGTATTCCCGCCATGAAGGTCTGCTCAAGACAAGAAGCCCTCCGATTGACCCAAAAATCCACTCGCAGGCCCGCCCCCTTCCGGATGAAAGGACGTGCTGGATTCATGGCCTCAAGAAACCTCTGGAACCAGCGAGATTCCAGTCAACGCATTTAAGGCCTGAAGGCCTTCAGGATCAGCGACGCATTAGTGCCCCCGAAGCCGAAAGCGTTCACCATTGCCGCTACCACTTCTTTCTTCCTCGCCTGGTTCGGGACATAGTCCAGGTCGCACTCCGGGTCAGGCGTCTCATAGTTGATAGTGGGGGGTATAATTCCCTGCTTTATGGTCAGCGCCGTATATATGGCCGCAACACCTCCGGCCCCACCGAGCAGGTGCCCTGTCATGGATTTTGTAGAGCTGACTGCGAGCTTGTAAGCGTGTTCGCCGAACACCGCCTTTATGGCCTTTGTCTCTGATATGTCGTTAAGCTTTGTCGATGTTCCGTGGGCGTTAATATAATCCAGGTCATCGGGTTTCATGCCTGCGTCCTTGAGGGCCGATGACATGCAAAGGATCGCCCCCTCGCCGGCCGGATCAGGAGCTGATACGTGGTAGGCGTCTCCCGACACCCCGTATCCTGCCACTTCGGCATAGATCTTGGCTCCCCTTTCAA
Organism: Deltaproteobacteria bacterium; assembly: GCA_019308985.1. The sequence goes on from JAFDHB010000011.1 coordinate 24,391, forward strand.
GGGCATGATTCAGCTCCTCGAGCACCAACATTCCAGCCCCCTCTCCCATAACGAAGCCGTCTCTGTCCAAGTCAAAGGGACGGCTCGCCTTTTCGGGTTCGTGGTTCCGTGTTGTAAGGGCGCGCATTGAACAAAATCCCCCCAAGGCAAGAGGACGGACCACTGCCTCTGACCCACCCGTTATCATGGCATCCGCCAGACCCTCTCTGATGACCCTGAAAGATTCACCTATTGCATGGCAACTGGCAGCACAGGCAGTCTCTATTGAGATGTTTGGTCCTCTTACCCCAAACTCGATTGCAATCTGTCCGGGCGCCATATTTGCGATCATTCCAGGGATGAAAAAGGGGCTAATCCTCCGGGGGCCCTTTTCTAAAAGGACTTGGTGGTAGTGCTCCAGCATTGAAAGACCCCCAAGCCCTGATCCGGTTATACAGCCGACCCTGTCTCTATTCTTGCTGTCGATCTTAAGGCCTGAGTCTTGCATGGCCATCCTGGCTGAGGCAACAGCATAGTGCACAAAGACATCGAACCTCCTTAGTTGCTGTTTGTCCATCCACTCTTCGGATTTGAAATCCCTGACCTCCCCCGCAATGCGGCATGAGAAGGCCGAGGCGTCGAATTTTTCAATCGGCCTGATCCCGGACTTTCCGGCGCATACTGCCTCCCAGTTCTTCTCGACTCCGGTCCCCAAAGGAGTAACCATACCCAGGCCTGTCACTACCACCCTTCTCCTCATAAGTTGCGCTCCTCTTTCTAAGAAGGTATCCATAGGCGGGTCAGGCATCCGCCAGGATTCATCCTCCAATCGCCTTTTTTATAAAGTCAACGGCGTCCTTTACAGTAGTGATCTTCTCGGCCTCCTCGTCCGAAATAGACAGGTCGAACTCCTCTTCCATTGCCATGATAAGCTCTACCTGGTCAAGGGAGTCAGCCCCCAAATCATCCACAAATGAGGCTTCGGGAACCACATCCTCCTCTGCAACGTCCAACTGTTCACAGATGATTTTCTTCACCTTCTCTTCCACATCCACCATAGGTTCAATCCTCCTTAAAATTATTCCTTAGACTGCTGATTTCATGGTCATGATCAAAAGTTCTCAGCAACCAGGCTATCCTGCGTTGCCTAGGACAGCAACCATTACATGAAAAGTCCGCCGTTTACATGTATGATCTGTCCTGTTATATACCGCGCTGCATCAGAGCACAGCCAATATACGGTCTCAGCAACATCCTCCGGCTCACCCATCTTCCCCATGGGAATCTGCTCCAGGAACATCTTTTTCACCTTTTCCGGAATAGACCTGGTCATCTCGGTGTTGATAAACCCAGGGGCCACTGCATTCACGGTTATACCTCTTCCAGCCACTTCCTTGGCCATCGTCTTGGTAAAGCCCATAATACCCGCCTTTGAAGCTGCATAGTTGGCCTGCCCCGGATTTCCTATCTGCCCTACGACAGAGGAAATGTTTACTATGCGACCCTGCTTCTGTTTTACCATTGACCTGATGACCGCGTGAGAGCAATTAAACACGCTTTTCAGGTTGACCCTGACAACCGTGTCCCACTCATCTTCCGTCATTCTCATAAATAGGGCATCCCTTGTTATCCCGGCGTTGTTCACGAGGACATCAATCCGGCCGTGCTTGGACAATATATAATCAAACAACTGCCTGACATCCTCATAAATCGAGACATCCACCCTATGGCTCTCCGCCCTTACGCCTTTTTGGGTCAACATTTGGAGGGTGCTTTGGGAAGGCCCATCCTCCCTATCATAATGAATGATATGGATCAGGGGTTTTTCTTCTGCAAATCTCATAGCAGTGGCCCGGCCTATTCCCATGGAGCCGCCGGTAATTACAATCACCCTTTCATTGTTACTCATAAGAAACCTCGGTCGATCAAAGTTTTTCCAATCCTACGCCTGCCACCTCTTGCTCCCGCATATGTGAAGAGAGCCGTTTCTCGATATTCAGCCTCGCATAGGCATCAGCCATCCTTATGGCATTCCTGATTGCCTTGGCAGAGGAGCCGCCGTGGCACACTATTCCCACTCCATTAATACCAAGAATGGGCGCCCCACCGCCATACTCTGCATAGTCCAATTTTTTCCTCAACCTTTCACGGACCCTTTTCGTCAGCCGAGACCCTATCTCGGCTGCAAAGGAACTCTTCAACTCCTCCCCTATTATCACGGAAAGGGCGTCTGCAATGCCCTCGCTCATCTTAAGTACTATGTTCCCCACAAAGCCGTCGCATACAATTATGTCAGCCAATCCTGAAAAGAGGTCTCTACCTTCCACGTTCCCGACAAAATTCAACCCACTGCGCTTGAAAAGATCATGGGCGACACGCACTTGCTCATTGCCCTTACTTCCCTCTTCACCTATACTCAGTAGACCGATCTTTGGATCCTTGATCCCCAGGCATGATACGGCAAAACCGTGGGCCATGACGCCAAATTGAAACAGGTGGGTCGGCCGGCAATCCACGTTTGCGCCCACATCAATAAGTATCACGTTGCCTTTTTCTCCCGGAAATATCCCTGGTAGCGCCGGCCTTTCAATACCACGGATTCGACCCAAAGTCAAAATGCCGGCAGCAATGGTCGCACCGGAATTCCCCGCACTCACGACGGCATCCGCCTCGCCCCTCTTGCAAAGCTCAAAAGCCACCCTAATGGATGCGTCCTTGTTTTCCCTGACGGATTTGAACGGCCGATCTTCCATGGACACCGCTCCTTCGCAGTGATACACCTTGAAAGGCATCCTATCCAGGGGACAGCCGGTCCTATCTTTCAATAGGTCTTTGTTGCCTACCAGGGTGATCCCAATTCCCCATTTCTCAGCAGCCTGAAGGGCGCCTAGAACAACCACCTCCGGAGCATGGTCTCCACCCATGGCGTCCACGGCCACATTCATGTTAACTCTCTTCTGTCTTGATAAGAGTCTTTCCCTTGTAGGTCCCACACTGCGGGCAGACATGATGGGGTAAAACGGGTTCATGGCATTGCGGACAAACGGATAAATTGGGCATCTTGACGTGATGATGAGATCGTCGCATGTCCCTCTTGGATCTCGATTTCTTCTTTTTTGGTACAGCCATTATCTCAACCCTATCTCCTAATAGATATTTAGTTCTTTCAACTTTTGAAAAGCAGGGTGACCCTGACGGTCCCGGCATCTGCATTTCTCCACATTCAGGTTGCTACCGCACCCGGGACAAAGGCCCAGGCAGTCCTCGATGCAAAGGCTTTTCATGGGAAGTGACAGATAGATCTGTTCCCGGATGATCTCATCCAGGTCCAGCTCCTCACCCGTGACGAAATCCACCTCCATGTCCTCTTCCTTAAGCTCTATTTCTTCACCCTCGGCACCCGATGGGGGCCTTTCCAGGAATATCTTGAAATTCGACCTCGTGTCCAGGGGATAAAGCTCCAGACACCTGTCACACCTTGCAAGGACGCCCTCTGATAGACTCCCTTCAAGCACAAATCTCCCCCCAGCCTTGTATATATTCAAGCTCACCTCCAGGGGCCGACTAAGCCCACGGATTTGATCACTCGGCCCGTCAGGAATCCACCAGTCTTCCTCCAGTCGGAACTCAAAGACTTGATGGCTCTCTGAGATGTCTTTCAGGTCAATAATCATTTCTCTCAAAGCCAAAGTGACGGCAATAATAGATTCTATCTCCTATAAGACAAAGAAATTACTATATATTACCTTTCCTGTTTGTCAAGTAAATTAATTGATCCCGTTCACCATCAAACACCATCTCCCCGCTGGGACGGGATCCGGCGAGAGCTGCGGCGTACCTGAAAATAGGCCTTACTCCTCGGGATTTCACAAGACTTGCATCTGAAGTTTCGCGGTGAACAGGGCTATCTCCGAACCATCTCGTTTTGGGAGACAAACCAAAAATTGGGGTTGAATCTGGGTTGATTCGCTGCCTCAGTTCAAAGAATTTTCCCCGACCCGAGCAGATCATAGTGTGGCCTTCTCTATCTCCAGGCTTGGCTACATTGGCGACGGTGCTCGATACCCTCTTGTGGAGTTCTTGGTCGTTGCCCAGGCCGAAATAATGGAGGCCACTGACGTTTTTCATTGACATTTTTGGCAATTTATTGATATATTTACAAAAACTGTATTCATCTTCCCTAGCCCGTTTTTCTAAGGGGATGGGTGTTTTTGGTGTGTTTGTCTTCCGCCTCGATTATTCCGCGAACACGCCACCTTATCCGGGTTGTAGGTATTGTCATGTGGATTTACAGGGAAAGGCTGAACTATTATGAGAAGCTGAGACGATCCATCTACGAAATCCTGAGGGATGCGCTGGAGATGCGCTTGATGAAGATCTCTCTTATCGACTCCTTCTACAATTACCAGAGGAACGGAGTGGAGTACAGCTTCCTCGAAAAGAGGGAGCTCAGGCCCACGTCAAAAAAGATGGAAAAAGAGTCTGAATTGTTCAATACCTTCATAGTCATCTTCTGTGAAGGGATCATCAGTCCGGAGCTGAAGAACTATATCCGTTTTTTCCCTGAAAACAAATTGGTAAAAAAAAATGTGGAATACCTTCCCAACCTGTCCCTTTACAAGAGGTTTAACCAAAACCTCAGGTATTTTGACAAACCCGCCTTTCTGGATTTTGTTGAAAATCTTTTAGACATAGATTACGCCCTCTTAATCCAACAGGATCCCACCTCAAAGAAGAAAAATCGGTACGCCCTGACCCATTTTCATGTAAAGATAGACTGGCCCATCGCAGATGCCGCCGAAGACCTGGCCATATGGCTCAGATACATACAAAATAATCTCTATGAAAAGGGGGACAAGGTTGCAAGGATCCTGCAAAACAAGCTTTTTGAATATTACGGGTGCCACCATAGCGCAGGGGGGAGACGAACGGCGGGCCTTATTGCCGCACAACTGTTGAGGAAGCAAGACTTTATCTCCACCATCTTTGTATCCAGCTCGGAATCAAGGTCAATGATAAAATACTCGGAACGAAGTGTATCAAAGTTTTTTCTCATTCACCTCACAGGCAACCAGATTACTGCCCTGGCCCAAAGAGAAAGAATGGATCCAGAGGTGTTCAAGAATTCCTATCTCTATCCCGCAGACGGCTATTATGTGGGGATTTCCGAGGCCGTGTACGACCATACCCCCTATTCCAAGCCCCCTGAAGACGGAAAACTGCGAAAGCTCAAGCCTGCTTACAGTTGGCTGCGCCTCAGAGATGAGTTCCTCCACCCAAAGGCCTCTGCCCTCACCTTAAGACCTATAAATTATAAATGGGTCTATGCAGGAGAATAATCAGTCCTCAAGTCAATTGCGGACTGGGCGAATCTGGGTCGTTGGGTTTGGAGAAGGAGCTGTTGAGCCGCTTTGATAGGGTTTGGTCTGCACAGCCCAGGTCAATGCCGTCCCACCCTTTCCATGACCTTTGTCAGATGCCATAGGTCAAAGCCGCGATCCCAACGCAGGATATATATCTTCCCGTCGTCACCAACCACCTTGAAATAATCGTGATCCTCTCCATACCAACGGTCCGCGATGCCCTGCACTTTGATCTTACGATCATCCAGGATGAAATAGAGGGGTCTTTCATTCGCTTTGTAGCCCGAATAAGCCACAACGACCACTTCCTTTGGAAAAGCCTTCTCTTCCATCGATACACCCATGGGGATTGGCGGGCAGGTTCCCGGAATTTCTTTGGTCTCACTTCTTCTTAGGGTGAATAAACTCTCCCGGGGGGAGCGAGAATATGAACGCTCAGGCCCTTTCTAGAAACCCTTGAAGGTTCTTGATGAAATTGATCTTCTTATCAATCGGTACGTTTTCCTCAAATAGAAATTCCATCAGAAAACTGGTCTGGTAATTCACCGCAGAGGTTTTGTACTCCTGGATAGAGGTGACCTTTACATCCTTTGGGCTGGCATAGTCATCGCCCTGGAAGATATCAGCCTTTCTCAAGATCATTTCGAAGGCCTCTTTCGCATCCTCAGGAGTTTCCAAGACAATCTCTATGCCGTCCAGTTTCTTGACCGCCTTTATGATCTTTTCGCTTTCGACCTTGATTTTCATCGACCTCCTCCCGAGTCCCCCCGTTTTTTGCCACCCAATGCATTTCTATATTCCAAGAAATCCGTTTCTGTTTCAAGTAATTAATTCCCCGCCCATCTCCCTGGGTTTCCCGTACTGTCTAACTAAGGACCGGGCCTGCCTTTGTGATTCATTCAACCCGCCTCCTGTCCCCTCGTGGTTATTTCAGGGGTTGCGTCAGCGCTGTGCCCGTGCTAAACTTCCTTGAATTGTTTTTCAAGATCAATACCCTATTTCCCAACTTGCTTTGTCATGGACAAGAAGATGGTTGTAACAAGGTTTCCTCCCAGCCCTACCGGGTACCTCCACATAGGCGGAGCAAGGACCGCCCTCTTTAATTGGCTATATGCGCGGCAGAAGCGTGGAAAGTTCATTCTCAGGATCGAGGACACAGACAAACAAAGATCCTCTGAACAAGCCACAAGGGCAATCATCGAATCAATGCAGTGGTTGGGCCTGGACTGGGACGAGGGCCCATATTTTCAGTCTCAGCGTTATCAGATCTATGAGGAATATATCCAGAAGCTCTTGTCCACCGGCAAGGCCTACTATTGTCATTGCAAACCAGAGGAGCTGGACAGAAAACGTCAACTGGCCAAGGCCAAAGGACTAAAACCCAAATATGACGGCACCTGTCGTGAACTGAAACTCGGACCTGCTCCCGGAGCAGTGGTCAGGTTAAAGGCCCCCCTTTCCGGAAAGACATCTTTCACTGACGTAGTAAAAGGGCGTATCTCTTTTGACAACCAGGAACTGGATGACCTTATCCTGAAGCGTTCAGACGGCAGCCCCACTTACCACCTTGCCGTGGTGGTCGACGACATAACAATGGGTGTTACCCATGTTATCAGGGGGGATGACCATGTGAACAACACTCCTCGACAGATACTTATATACCAGGCCTTGGGAGAACCGCTTCCCATTTACGCTCACGTGCCCATGATTCTTGGACCTGACAGGACGAGACTGAGCAAACGACACGGCGCTATGTCAGTCTTGGCTTACAGGGAAATGGGCTATCTGCCGCAGGCCCTGATCAACGCGCTGGTGAGGCTGGGGTGGTCTTACGGCGACCAGGAGAACTTCACCATTGAAGAGCTTATAGCAAAATTCTCCCTGGAGAACGTGGGAAAGTCTGCCGGCATCTTCAATGCCGATAAACTCCTTGATCTCAATGCCCAGTACATCAGGAAGTCGGACACGGGATACCTTGCACGGGCCGTGGCGCCATTCCTGAAGGAACTGGGGATCAAGGGCGTTGAGGAAGAGACCTTGGGCAAGGCGATCGAAACCATGAAGCCCCGTAGTCGTACTCTCAGGGAGATGGCGCAAGGCATGCTCTTCTATTTCCAGGACGATATAACCTATGAAGAAAAAGGAGACAGGAAGTTCTTGAAGCCCGATATAATCGGGCTATTGGAGGGGATCCTCTCCCGGTTAAAAAGGACGGAAGATTTCAGTCAAAAATCCCTTGAAGCCCTGTTTTTGGTCTTTCTTGAGGAAGAGGATATCAAGCTGGGCAAGATAGCTCAATCCCTAAGGGTCGCCTTGACAGGCAAAACGGCCAGCCCGGGGCTATTCGAGGTAATGGAAGTCCTGGGGAAAGAGAAGACTGTTCAGCGGATTGAGAAGGCAATCGCCCACATAAAATCAAAGAGATAAAAAAGGAATTAGGCAAGCGATGATTGATATCCTGAGAAAACTGTTTGACAAGGCGCCTGACAAGCCACAGCAGCCGGGCCGGGATCTGCCCGGGAGGCGAAAAATCCAGCTTGCGACTTGCGCGCTTTTCCTGGAGATGGCAAGGATCGACGGTGAATTCACTGAATCCGAGAGGGAGCATATCATCAATACCATGAAAAAGGCCTGCCAGCTTTCAGCCCAGGAAGTCCGGGGGCTCATGGAGGCGGCTGAACAAGAACTGGAGGACAGCATAGACCTCTGGCAATTCACCAACACCATCAACCAGAGCCTTTCCCTGGAAGAAAAGAAAGACATCATCGAAATGATGTGGAAAGTTGTGTACGCAGACGAATACCTGGAAAAACACGAGGACTACTTGATGCACAAGTTGGCCAATTTGCTCCGTCTCAGCCACAAACAGCTTATCGAGGCCAAGCTGAAAGCCAAACCTCCTAGAGAACCCTAATGGCCCCTTGCATCTAGAGGGGCGCATCTTGTTATTTCCCTTGGTCTTCCTCCTTTAGTTTTCCATATATATTGTCGCGTGGGGGCGTGCCCCTCTTTTCCATGGATATCTTGCACTCCTTGTAATGGGGTTTGCCCTCGCGATTACAGGCAACCAACACCTGTACCACCGGCCAACCCAATTCACCCCTTTCAGCCATCGCGGTGATTTCCTCAAGAGCGGTCCTGTTCTCATAGGGGGTCGGCCTGTATGGTCTCGGGGAAATTAGGGCGTCGTATATATCACTTGCTGCAACGATCTCCACCATTAGATCTTTCAGCTTGATCCCCCTGGGATAGCCTGATTCGTTTCTCCTTTCGTGGTGGTCCCTGGCCACCTTGGCAGAGAGGGAACTTTTTTGCCCCAGGTAGTAGCAAAGGAGCACATAACCCGCCAAGGCGTGGTGCTCCAGGAGGCCACGCTCCCGCCTCGAAAGGGGTTCAGACTTTCTCAGTATGTCTATAGGGACACAGATCTTGCCGAAATCATGCATCGGCCCTGAAGCGGCATCCTGGACCAACTCTCCATAGTCTCCCACCAACTCAAGGGCCAGGAGCGTTGAAAGGGAGAAGACCATGAGTATGTGACGATAGGTATAGAAATCTTCCCTCTTGAAATAATCCAGGGACTCGAGGACAGGTGAGATAATTGTTACCTTTTCCATGAACTTCAGTAGCTCAACAGTCTCATTCCTCTGGCCGAAAATGACACTATAGGGTGGGTGGGTCAACAAATCGAGGAGGTCATCCAGCACAGAACCGTACCTCAACACGGGATAGGCTTCAATAGGGCCTCCGCGGAAATCTTGGACCAGTCTATCCGTGCACTCTCTAAGACGTCCCCCTGCGGGCAAGACTTCCCTGTTGTCCAACGTATAAACCGGGTGATCGATTCTCGGGTCAGGCGTCAAATCATTCTCCCGTGTGACCCTCCCTTGTACACCAAGGATCTGACATGTGCAAACATTAGGGCGGTTGTGGACCTGGTAGATTTATCACCGTATAATACATCTTTGGACCCACGGCTCCGCCAGGGACTTCAACGTGAGCATTCCCTCATCATCGTATCCCTGGCCCCCGCCCCTGAAGAACTCGGGACTGAGCACCTTTTCTCCGTGGAACCTTTGAAGGACGTACGTCTGAGCGCCTTGGACTATTCTAGCAATGCCAAGTACATCATCCTCATATACTATCGGCCTCACGCAGGTTGTCCTGAACTCATAGGCAATTCCCGACTCCATTATCAGCTCTATGCTCTTGAGTATGTCTGAAGCCTCCAAATCTGAGCCAGCCACCAGGTTGTATCGGGAAGGAATGGTCTTTAAGTCCATGGCAACATAGTCTACCATGCCTTCGTCAATGAGAAACTTAAGGATTTCCGGCCTGCTCCCGTTCGTATCCAATTTCACGGGATACCCCATTTCCTTCACCTTTGTGCATAGCCTTGGCAACTCGGCCTGCAACGTAGGTTCACCCCCGGAAACTACGACCCCGTCCAGAAAGCCCCTGCGTTGAGACAGAAAACCATATACGTCTTCTTCGCTAAGCCTGTTGCCCTTCCCTCCTCCCGCTCCTCGGGCCAATTCGGGATTATGGCAGTAAGGACACCGAAAATTGCATCCCCTTAAAAAGAGCACGCAACTGATCCTGCCCGGGAAGTCGATGAAGGAGTTCTTGTGAAGGCCACCCAGCACCATGAGTCCGCCTCTCAGCCAAAACGTGCTTCCAAGCGTTCAAGCCCCCTATGTGAAAGTTCGCCTGAATTGCCCGATTCATTCCTCTCATCAAGGAGTTTCAACTTGAATGTCTTTCTCATGCTGTACTCCGCCTGCTTGCCGTTGTTCCACTGCCTCACGGGTCTAAGGTATCCTACTACCCTGGAGTAAATCTCCGTCTCACTTTGGCAGTGTGGGCACCTCTGCCGTTCCCCGTTGAGGTACCCGTGGGACGGGCATACGCTGAAGGTAGGTGTGAGGGTGAAATAGGGGAGCCTGAAACTACCCACCACTTTCCTGATGATTGCCTTGACGGTTTGGATGTCTTGGACTTGTTCCCCCAGATATATATGAAGAACTGTTCCTCCTGTGTATTTTGTTTGGAGCTCGTCCTGCAATATCAAAGTCTGCAAAATGTCGTCCGTGTAGTTCACGGGCAATTGGGTGGAATTGGTATAGAATGGCGCGGCACCCTTGCGGTAGGCCTCTTCATTCGCACATATGATGTTCGGGAACTTTTCCTTGTCCAGCATGGCCAGGCGGTAGGAAGCACCCTCGGCAGGCGTGGCCTCCAGATTGAAGATTTCATCCGTCTCGTCCTGGATTTCAGCCAGCAGTTCCCTGATAAAATCAAGGGTCTTCAAAGAGAACCGCCGCCCCTTTTCACTCCCTATGTCCTCGCCCATTAGATTTAAGCACGCCTCATTCATTCCCACTATGCCTATCGTGGAGAAGTGATTCTTCCAGTAGAGACCAGTGCCTTTCTTTATCTCCCTGAGGTAGAACTTTGAATAGGGATACAGGTTCCTTTCCGTGAACTTTTCCAAGACCTTTCTCTTTATTGAAAGGCTTTCCTTGGCCAGCATGACCATTTTCTCCAGCCTGTGAAGGAACTCCCTCTCACTCTCGGCAAGATAACCGATACGAGGAAGATTTATGGTTACCACCCCAATTGATCCCGTGAGGGGATTTGCCCCGAACAGACCACCCCCCCGTTTTAACAGTTCCCGGTTGTCGAGACGCAGGCGGCAGCACATGGACCTGGCATCTTCAGGAGACATATCGGAATTTACGAAGTTTGAGAAGTACGGTATACCATACTTGCCCGTCATCTTCCAGATCATCTCCAGATTCGGATTGTCCCACTCAAAATCCCTGGTGATATTATAGGTCGGGATGGGGAATGTGAAGACTCTCCCCCTTGCATCCCCCTCCATCATGACCTCTGCAAAGGCATGGTTGATCATGTCCATTTCACGCTGAAAGTCCCCGTAAGTGCTGTCAAGTTCCCTGCCCCCCACGATGACAGGGAGATCTTCAAGTATCTTCGGGACCTCTAGGTCCATGGTTATGTTGGTAAAAGGCGTCTGGAAGCCTACACGGGTTGGGATGTTTATATTGAAGACGAATTCCTGAAGCGCCTGCTTCACCTCCTTGTAGCTCAAAGAGTCGTATCGTATAAAGGGTGCCAGGAGTGTATCGAAATTGGATATGGCCTGGGCACCCGCCGCTTCCCCCTGTAACGTATAGAAAAAATTAACGATTTGGCCAAGAGCCGACCGTAGGTGCCTTGGGGCAGCGCTCTCCACCTTCCCTTCCACTCCCCGGAATCCCTGTATGAGCAGGTCTCTCAAGTCCCATCCCACGCAGTATACGGACAGGAGACTCAAATCGTGGAGGTGGATATCCCCTTCCCTGTGTGCCCGCCTTATCTCGGGAGGATATATCCGGTTCAACCAGTATTCCGATGTGATGTCCGAGGAGATGTAATTGTTCAGGCCCTGGAGGGAATAGCACATGTTGCTGTTTTCCTGTATCTTCCAGTCCAGCTTTTGTATATAGCTCTCGACAAGATCCACGCTCGCCTTGGACACTATGTTTCTTATTTGCGCATGCTGCTCCCTGTAAAGGATGTAAGCCTTTGCCGTCTTGTAGAAGGGCGAATCCAATAGGACCCTCTCTACGATGTCCTGTATTTCTTCCACCTCCGGAACAGGGCCAAGTCTTAGTTCATGGGCCAGGGTAAGGACCCTGAGCGTCAGCTTCCTGGCCTCCTTTTCATCGAACTCGCCCGTTACCTTCCCTGCCTTTGCAATGGCCGAGGTAATTTTCTGTGAATCAAAGCTCACGCAGCGTCCGTCCCGTTTCCTGATCTTTTCAAACATTTATTCCCTCCGCTGAGCAATGGAACTGTGAAATGGAACTGGAGAAAATTCTCTTTGGGTAAGCAAACTGTTACTGTTCTTGCACGTTTTGTTGGGTTGAAGACGGAGGAATATTTATCACAATATATAGGGGTTTGTCAAGGCTGAAAATCAATATATTGACAAAAACCAGACAATTTTAGATGGAAGAGAAATATAAATGTGGCTTCATGAAACTCCTGTCATATTCCCGCGCTACGCCACTGGGAGCATGGAGACCTGCGGCTCATCGGTCTCAGCCGCCCCCTATGGGCGGTAGCAGGGTGATCCGGTCATTGGATTCGAGGACATAATCCATGGGGAGAATCCTCTCGTTCACAGACACTATTATCCCGGACTGATTCAATTGAAGCTCGGGATACTTTCCCCTCAAGTAATTGATCACATCTTTGACCGTGGCATTCTCAGAAACGGGAACACGAATTTGCTCCTTCTGTGTCAGCTTCCGTTGTACCCCATGAAATTCTACTGAAACGACCAATGTATTCCCTTTCATGGCTCTCATGATCCAGAATTCTCCTCTAGGATGGCTCGCGCTTGCTCGTCCAGGAGACCAAATTTTTCAAGGGTCTCGGCTAATGGGACTCCTTGCAAGTCATAGCCCTTCTCCCTGTATACCACTTCACAAAGCCTTTGATATGCCTTTTCTCTCAACTCGATAAGCAACCTGTGCCTATCCCTATCATTGTCAGGTAGATTATCCTCGCCTACTTGCTCCTCGAGCCACTCCCTGAAATAGTCGGAGCGTCCCTTGTACTCATCCATGTGGACAGGGGCCATGGCCCTCAGGGGTATCTGGTCATCCTTCCTCTTGCCTTTGGACTGTCTAAGGTTGATCAGTTTTTGCAGGAGTTGCAATCTTTCAGAATCATTCAGTATATCTTGTATTGTCTTGTTCCAGCCGGTGGTGGCGTTAAGAAACTTTGCATAGTAGTTCAGCGTAGGTTGATTTTGCGCAGGATCCTCTGTCTTTGCGGCATCCGGGTGCCGCACGTCGATCCAGGGCAGCTTGCAAAGCCCGACGGCATTGAACCAGGTGCGGATCAACGGAAACCATTTCAGGGCCTTTGCCTTCATTTCAAAGGTCGGGATTTCATTGTGCACTTGATCAATAAAGATGAGCCAGGCCTCGTCATGCTGCGGGCCCTTCAGCGCAAAACCATAACCACCCTGCTGGGCCAGGGATTCCTGAGTCCGGTACATGGAGAATTCAAGGCCCTTCACCTCCATTGCAAAACTGTTAAGTTCCTCCAGCACTTTCTGTGCGGATACACCCTTGCTTGCTGCAGCCTTTCTTGCGACCCATGTCTTGACCCTGTGAACCCCCTGTCCACATACCCGGCCGAATCCGATTCCCATAGCAGTGTCATGGAGCAACCTGTCTATACCATCAATGTTCCCCCAGGAAAGATCGTAACCTATGTCTTCCCGAGTCAAAAATCCCCGCTGAACGCATTCCATCAAAAAGGATGCCGTAACTCCCATGGAAATAGTATCAATCCCGTAATGATCACAATACCAGCTGTATTCCATGGTGAATTGTGGGTCGAACACGCCCATGTTGGTCACAGCCGCAATGGATTCGTATTCGGGCCCGTCGATGCCGACTTTCCGACCATTACAGGGCCCCCTTGTCAACAGCACATCATCTGCTCCTTTTGCGCAGGCCAGATTGCAGCCGTAGTAACAACCGTCAGGGTATTTCCTGTCAAAGTAACGGTCCAGGAATACGTCGGCGAAGACACCCTCAGCATCCGGGTGGGTCCCCTGCTGGAAGTTATTGACTGGCAGGAGGTGGAACTTGTTCATGTACTCCACCAGTACCGGGGTTCCCCAACTTGAAAGCCTCAACTGCCTCGGGTCCATCTCACCCAGCACCCTTTTCAGGGCTGCACCGACCTCACGGACGGCTTTCTCATCAACAGGATTGTTTGCCTTTACCCGTGACATGTTGGAATGCACGATCACGGCCCGCAATCCCTTGTGACTCATGACCGTCCCTGTACCCCCTCTTCCGGCTTGCTTGGAGCGCAGGCGACCGCGCCTCTTGTCGTAGAAAAGGCTGTTCACGATACCAAATCTCGTGTTCCTGGCGCCGATGCCCGTGGTAACTGCTGCTATGTTGTCTTCCAGCTCCCTGCCATCATAAGACTTTAGGAGACTCTCGCCGTAAAAGAGGGCGCCCATGTCGACATCTTCTCCGAATTGGGGGGCCTCTGCAATCCCTATGGTCCTTTTCTCCCTGTCGACTACCAGGACCACTTCTTTCCTGGATATTCCCGAAAGGAGCAGTGCGTCAAACCCGCACTGCTTGAGGATAGGCGCAAAATGTCCGCCGATGTTCGAATCGATGAAGGTCCCGGTCAGGGGAGAAATAGTGCCGACAATGAACTTCCCGGTACCAGGAAACCTTGCGTCTCCGCACAGGGGACCGCTGGCCATTACGAGGAGGTTTTCGGGGCTGTCGTAGGTGGTTTGGGCGTTGGTTCTATCCCAAATCATCTTCAAGGCATAGCCCCGGCCCCCTATGTATTTCTCCTTGAAGTCGGGTGGTAACTCCATCGACTTTATTTCAAGGGTGCTTAGATCAACGTGAAGTATACGGTCCGTGTACCCACCCATAACACGGGCGGGCTCGTATGTCACAGATTTTATCCAGTTCATATATTGTCTCTCTCGTTCGCAGTAGTAAACAAAGCACATTACAAAGGGATTCAGAAAGAACAAGACACCCAAATACAAAAGAAGTGGTCGTAATGTCAAGTTGTTTCAGGTGCTCAATCTGAAAAAACCGGGGAAATGCAGATTGACTGAAAATTCTCAGTGGAGTAACTGATTTCCAGTCCTATGGATTCCTGCTCTTTGGGACGGCCTTCACTCTACCTCCTTTCTCTGGCAAGACCCTCGCATTGCCATGCAGCCCGTACTTTACCCTGGGAGTTTGGCGGCGAAAGTACTATTCACCCCGTTCCGATGAATCGTCCTTTAAGGAAGCCTTCATCTCCTTCCTGATCACCAGGTAGGCTGCTATGACTATTATCAGTCCGATGACAAACAGGAGGTCATTGTCCCTGATCATGCCGTAGGCAACCGTCAAGACACCAAAGGCTGTTGCAAAGACTGCGAATGTTTTCTTGGACATGAGGCATCCATGCTATAGAATCGCGCCGTTTAGGTCAAGCTCCCGGGGAGTCGGTAGAGGAGTATATCTGGTGGCAAACAAAGAAAGCAGCGCCCCAATGAAAACAGTAATGATAGAGAGCTTGCCATAAGCCTATGAAGATAACCAAGGAAATGGATATTTCGGTAGCCTCAAGATAGGATTCAGTCCGATTGCCCAGAGACTAAGTCCTTCGATTCATAAATACGCTGGCGTATTTATCTACTCAGGACTTAGTGCTGAGTGAGCATTAATAACGATTGTCATCCGAAAGATGTGGCACCGTAATTGCGTATCGAAGCATTAGGACCTCAGCTTCAAGGACAGGGTGACCAGGCCAAGGTAGATAAAGAGGCTGATGACGTCATTCGTGGTTGTTACAAAGGGACCGGTAGCCAGTGCCGGGTCGACCTTCAGCTTCTTGAGGGCCAGGGGAACGGCGGTGCCAATGAACCCCGAATTGAGTATGATTATCACCAGGGAGAAGGAGACAACCGCTCCCAGGTAGATGTCAGATAACCATATCCCCACTATGAAACCAAGTATGAGCCCACATATCACTCCGTTCATAAGTGCAACCTTGAGTTCCA